>NZ_DATCRD010000395.1:0-46612 GCF_036569185.1 Chitinophaga sp. | reverse complement strand
GTACCACCCGTATCGTTACAGGTGCAGGGTTCCCGCAACTTTCCGCTGTAATGGAAGCCGCTGATGCGTTGAAGAAACTGGGCATCCCGGTAATTGCAGATGGTGGTATCCGTTATACCGGCGATATGGTGAAAGCCCTTGCAGCAGGCGCTTCTACCATCATGGCAGGATCTATTTTTGCAGGTGTGGAAGAAAGCCCCGGGGAAACCATCATTTACGAAGGACGTAAATTCAAATCCTACCGTGGCATGGGTTCTATTGAGGCCATGCAGGAAGGCAGTAAAGACCGTTACTTCCAGGATGAAGATGATATCAAGAAACTGGTACCGGAAGGCATCGTAGGCCGTGTTCCTTACAAAGGCATGCTGTCTGAAATAGTGCAGCAGTTTGTAGGTGGTTTACGGGCTGGTATGGGTCTTACCGGCTCCAAAGATATCAAGGCTTTACAAGGTGCGCAGTTTGTAAAAATTACTGCAGCTACCGTAAAGGAAAATCACCCGCACGATGTGGTGATCACGAAGGAAGCACCCAACTACAGCAGATAAGCAACATGTCAGATACAAACGCCTGGTACCAAGTACCGGGCGTTTTTGTTTTCAGTGATTCCGCGCTTATCTTCGTCATTCATAATCCGCAATTCCTACATGAAGAAGCCTTACCTGTTGTTAAGTATACTGAGTGGTTTGATCTGCTGGCTCGCCTGGCCTACCATGCCGTTTACCCCGCTCATTTTCATTGCTTTTACGCCCTTGTTGTATATCAGCGATAAAGTGCAGCACCGCTGGAAATATTTTGGTCTTCTTTTCCTGGCTTTCCTGGTTTGGAATGTGGCGTCTACCTGGTGGGTGGGCAATACCACCCTTCCGCTGAGCGGCGTGTTTGCCAATTGCTTCAACGCATTGCTGATGAGCATTCCCTGGCTGGGATACAAAAACACCAAGCGGAAACTACCGGAAGCGGTGGCTTATTTTGCGCTGATCGTATATTGGTTAACGTTTGAATATATTCATCAAACCTGGGAATTCAGCTGGCCATGGCTGGTGCTGGGCCATGCTTTTGCATTGAGGCCGGGATGGATCCAGTGGTATGAATACACCGGTACCAGCGGCGGCACCTTTTGGGTATTGCTGGCAAATATTGTGATTTACAATGTATGGAAACGGGCGCGCCTATACGATTTTACGTGGAAGCAGCTCCTGCTGGGGGAAAGCTGGAAACCGCTGCTGGTAATAGGCTTTCCCTTGCTCATATCAGCTTTTACAGCTGCCCCGGCAGATAATGCTGCAAAGAAAACGGAGGTGGTAATTGTGCAGCCGAACATAGATCCCTATGATGAAAAGTTCAGCGCAGGATCGGCGATGGAACAGCTTGGAAAACTTTTACATCTCACAAAAGAAAAAGCAGACAGCAATACCCGTTATATCATATGGCCGGAAACAGCCCTATTTCCAACAGGCGCCTGGGAACATGAGCTGAATTACCAGCCGGAGATCATCGCCATCCGCGAAATGCTGCAAAAATACCCGAAGGCAAAACTCATCAGCGGGGCAGCTACCACGAAACGATACAACGCCACCGATGAAATACCCGCTACTGCCAGGACCATGAACGACGGCACCCGCTGGGACGCCTATAACAGCGCGATCCAGGTAGATACTTCCCGCAACATCCAGGTATATCATAAGTATGAGCTGGTGCCAGGCGCCGAGCTGGTACCCTATGTAGGCTATTTGTCGTTTATGCAAAGCGTGGCGCTGGACTTTGGCGGTATTACCGGCAGTTACGGCAGGATGCCTGGTGTAGAAATGTTTACCAATCCGCAAGACAGCATCAACGTGTTTCCCGTGATCTGCTACGAATCTGTATTCAGCAACTATATGGCCACCCATATTAAACCGGGCGCTAATTTATTAGTCATTATAACCAACGACGGATGGTGGGGAAATACCGAAGGGCACCGGCAGCATTTACAATATGCGCGTATACGGGCCATCGAAACCCGCCGCTGGATAGCCCGGTGCGCCAATACCGGTATTTCTGCCGTAATAGACCCGGCAGGGAATGTGCATCAGCCGCAACCCTATTGGAAAGAAGCTGTTTTTAAAGCAACTGTAACACCAGAGGCAGGTATTACGTTCTATGTAAAAAATGGTGATCTGGTTTCGAAAGCAGCACTAATATTTTGTATCTTGTTAGTGGTACATGCTTTTATTTCACGATTTATTCCCGGCTTAAAACATGCGGAAATCAATCAATAACGGAAACATCACCTGGCTCGACGAAGGCAAGGGTGCAACAATAGTGCTTATACACGGTTTTTCAGAAAATGCAACGCTTTGGGACCACCAGGCTAAACAGCTAAAAGAGCATTACCGGATTATTATCCCTGATTTACCCGGCACCGCGTTATCACCCCTTACCACTCCGCTTACCATTGAATCCATGGCGGAGTACGTATATGCCATCCTGTTAGCAGAAAATATCAGTGAAGCAGTTGTTATTGGTCACTCTATGGGCGGCTACATTGCACTGGCACTGGCAGAGAAATACCCAACACTGCTGAAAGGACTGGGCCTCTTTCATTCTACCGCCAAAGCAGACAGTGAAGAGAAAAAGGAAGGCAGGCGCAAATCCATCCGTATGATGGAGCAATACGGGGCAGAAACATTTTTACGGCAAACATTGCCCAATATGTTCAGTCCTGCTACGAAAAGCAAACACAATGAATTGGTAGATGCCTATGTAAAACTGGGCATGGAATGCCAGCTTCCAGCCCTGGTAGCATATTATGAAGCCATGGCGCAAAGGCCTGACAGAACCGGGGTATTGAAAACCCTCCAGGTGCCGGTATTATTTATGATCGGTAAAGATGATAATGCAGTGCCGCTGGATAACGTGCTGCCACAGATAACTTTACCGGCAACAGGCAGTATACATATTTTTGAAAATGTAGGCCACATGGGTATGTGGGAAATAGCGGAAGAGAGCAATGTGATATTGGAACAGTTTATAGCGTTTTGTCAACTATAATCTAAAAAAACACATGTTTTGAAAAAACTTCTTGTCATCCTGCTATGCATGGTGTGCGCCCTGGTGGCGCAGGCCAGCCATATCATAGGCGGACAGGTTTACTATAAGTATCTCGGGCAGAGCGGGAATATGCTTCAATATTCCATCACACTGAAATTATACCGCATTTGCGGCGATGGGGAACGTATTGCCAAAATGCCCAGCGCTGTTATCCTTTCCTCTTTCGACAGGGGCGATTACCGGACAATAGGCAGGTACCAGATTACACGTACCGATTTTGAAGTAAAAACCCTTGCCAAAATTGATCCGTGTATCGTTAACCCACCAGTCATCTGTTACCAGATAGGCACTTACACTACTACTATTTCCATCCCGGTGAATACCTCCGGTTATACCATTGCTTTCCAGAGCTGCTGCCGCGATCCCTATATGGAGAACATAGTAGCAGAACCTATACCCGGCGGGCGCCCCGGCGACCTTGGCACCGGCGCCACCTATTATGCAGATATACCCGGCAGCAACTCCGGCGCTACCAATAATTCAAGCCCGGTTTTTAATAAAGAAGAAGCGACGCTTGTTTGCGCCGATAAGAAATTCACCTATGATTTTTCTGCTACAGACCCTGATGCAGATTCGCTCAGTTATGAGTTCTGCGATGCGTATAAAGGCGGGAAAACCAGTGAAGGAGATATTCCTCCTGCAGCAGAAGCGCCACCTTACAGTTTCGCCAGTTATGTATCGCCTTTCAGCGGCAGCAGCCCGCTGGGATCTACCGTTACTATAGATCCAAAAACCGGTATTATTTCCGGCATAGCCCCCGCAGCCGGCAAATACGTGGTAACGGTCTGCGTAAACGAATACCGCAAAGGGCAAAAGATAGGTACATTGCGGAAAGACTTTCACATCAACATCACCTCCTGCGTGAAACTGGCCACTGCTTCCATGCCTGAAAAATATGCGGATTGCAGCAGCTTAACCATCACCTTCACCAACAACAGTACGCTTGGGAAGCCCTACCACTGGGACTTTGGAGATGGCACCTTCCTTGATACAAACAGTGCAGATCCTATTCAGCATACTTATGCAAGGCAAGGCACCTATACTGTAAAGCTGTATGTGGATAAGGCCAGCAATTGCGGCGACAGCGCCCTGGCCACCGTATATGCGTACCCGGTATTCAAGCCTGCATTTACCAGCACCGGCGCCTGTATAAATAAAGAAACCCGGTTCAACTCCACCGCCACCCAATCTGATGCCGGCGCCATTGAATATTACAAATGGGATTTTGGTAACGGCGATACGTCGAACCTGGCCAATCCTCAATATACCTACAAAACGCCAGGCACTTATAATGTGAAGCTGCTGGCAAGAAATGTAAAAGGCTGTGAGCAAACCATCACAAAGCCACTGGTGATCTACGATAAACCGCCGTTCACCGCTACCAACGATACATTGCTTTGTGCGAAAGACAGCCTGCAGATGTGGGCTACCAGCACACTTCCCGGCACCTATGCATGGACGCCGGATAATTATTTCATCCTGAATCCCACTACCCCCAATGCCATTGTATTCCCTCCCAGATCATCGGAATATAAGGTAACATTTACAGATGCACAGGGTTGTACCAATTTTAAGGATATAAAGGTTGATGTAAGAGATACTATCCGTGTAAAAACTATTTCCGATAGTACCGTATGTACCAGTGATGAAGTACATTTACCGGCTGTTACTGACGGGACATATACCTTCCGGTGGACAGATCTGGATCGCAACCAGGTGATATCAACACTGGCAGATGCCTATGTAACGCCCACTCCGCCCAAACAAAGTTATGAAGTGCAGGTAACACTGGGAAAATGCCGTTCTGCCGATACCGTTACACTTAAAGTAGTGGATCCGCCCAGGGCCACTGCCGCTCCGGATACCACCGTTTGCTTTGGCGTTCCGCTTACGCTGCGCGCTACCGGTGGCGCTTACTACAAATGGTCGCCTGCCTTTTATGTAGATAAAGCCTCATCGGCCGTTACGCTGGCGCATCCGCCGGACACCACGCTATTCACAGTAACTGTAACGGATACACTGGGATGCCCCAAACCGGTTACTGCCACTGCGCTGGTAAAAGTAGTGCCCAAAGTAAATGCGTTTGCCGGCAACGATACCATTATTATGCTGAACACGCCGTTCCAGTTGAACGCTACCGGTGGCGTACGGTATACCTGGAGCCCGCCGGATGGATTAAACAGCCGCAATATTTATAACCCGGTAACTACGTATAACCGTGATATTACATATACCGTTACCGCCTATACGCAGGAGGGCTGCTCCGGAACAGATAATATTTTTGTTCGCTTTATAAAAGGGCCTGATATATATATCCCTAATGCTTTCTCTCCCAATGGAGATGGTTTAAATGATATATTCCGCCCGTTGCCGGTAGGTATTGTGCAGATGGAATTCTTCCGTGTGTATGACCGCTGGGGTAAGCTGATGTTTTCAAGTACGGCTTATCTGAAGGGATGGGATGGTACCGTTAACGGCAGTATTGCTGCAGTGGGTACCTACGTTTGGGTAGTTCAGGGAAAAGATATTAACAATAATACCGTTCAACGTAAAGGGACCGTCACACTTGTAAGATAAAGTTGGCGCAATTGAACCGGATATGCTCTTTTTTTGTTAAATTCAGAGAGTAGTATCCCCCATCATGAAGAGAGCAGTTTTAATGATATTGAGCTGCTGTTTGTTCCCTGTTTTTGCGGCTGGATATCATATCATTGGTGGCGAAATTTTTTATAAAACATTAGGAATGACTGAAGATAACTCCCGCTACCGTTATCTCATCACTCTCAAGTTGTACCGCGACGCAGATTTTACCTGTGGCGAACGCCAGGGTTGTATTGACAGATTTGAGAACCCGGTTACTGCCAACGTGTTTAGTTCCAACGGCGCCAAAGTTTTATCATCTGTTTATCTCTACATTTCCTTTACCCGTCCACTGATAGATACCCTGAAAAATCCTTGCCTTGCTCCGCAGGCACAACACCTTGAAGTAGCTTTTTATACCGCCACTATTGAGTTGCCGCCAATTGCCGGTGGCTATTATGTTTCCTCCCAGCGTTGCTGCCGGGGCGAAAAGCTAAGTAACATTTATGATTCCGAGCACGAAGGCTCCACGTATTACACCGTGATTCCCGGTATAGAATCAAGGCCTGATAATAACAGCGCATACTTCGACCGGGATACGGCCATTGTGATCTGCAATGCCATGCCGTTTCAACTGGATTATGCAGCTTATGATGAAGATGGCGACAGTCTGACCTACCAGCTTTGCAGCGCATTAACCGACGGCTCCAGTGCCAATGAAAGCAATTCCACTACACCGCCTCCTTATAACACTACAGTGAGTTATATACCTCCTTATTCGGGCAGCAACCCCATGGGGGGCAGCCCCGGTATTTCCATTTCCTCCAAAGGACTGATCACCTGTACACCGGACCGGCCGGGAAAGTATGTGGTAACCGTATGCGTAAATGAATACGACCCGGTTACCAAACAATTCCTGGGCACCCACAGCAAGGATATACTGCTCACTGTATTCAACTGCCAGACAAAAATCACCGCCATTTTTCCATCTGTGCTGAATAACTGTACAGAAGACCCTTCTTTACATGTTCCTATTACCAATTCCAGTGTTGCCGGTTATACATCTACCTATTACTGGACCTTTGGTGATGGCACCGATACCCTCACCGATGCAAAAACAATGTTTTATCATCAATACCCCGACACCGGTGTTTACAAAGTAAAAATGGTGGTAAACCCCGGGCTGGCCTGTACCGATAGCAGTGAAGGCAAAGTATTTAATTACCCGGGCTTAACAGCAGGTTTTACCAGCAGCGGTTATTGCAGGGGCGATCCCATCCTGTTCAATGATACCTCCTCTTATGTGTATGGAAATATTACCAGTCATATCTGGGACCTGGGTATGCTTGACAGCATAGTGACACCAGGCGCAGAACGCGCCATGAGATACGTATTCCCTAAAGGAGACGTATATACGATTTCGCTGACCCTGTTAACAGATAAGCAATGTGTAAAAACCGTCAGCAAAAATATACGGATCTATGAAGTGAATCCCTATGCCGGCAACGACACTATTCTTGCCAGGGGGCAGCAGATGGTGATGCAGGGCAGCGGTGGTGATTTTTATTCGTGGTCGCCTTCAGACGGACTTAGCAACCCCAACATTGCGCAGCCGGTGCTGAACTATAACAGGGATATCTCTTTTGCATTGCGCGTATCCAACCAGCAGGGCTGTTTCGGGTTCGACTCCGTGCACATAAAATATTACACAGGGCCTGAAATGTATGTCCCTAATGCGTTTTCTCCCAACGGGGATGGACTGAACGATCACTTCCGGTTTATCCCCGTTGGTATCACCACCTACAAATTTTTCCGGATCTTCAACCGGTGGGGAACGGAAATTTATTCTTCCACCGACTTCCGCACCGGGTGGGACGGCACTTTCAAAGGAGCGCCCGCCCCGGTAGACACTTACATCTGGATATTGCAGGGCACCGACTTCAACGGGAAAGAGATCATGAAAAAAGGAACCGTTACCCTGGTCCGCTGATACTTTAGTAAATTGCACAAAAATAACCGCTCATGGGAATTGTTCTTATCACCGGCGCTACTGCCGGTTTTGGCCAGGCTTGCGCTACCACTTATGCCGGTAAGGGTTATGATGTGATTATCACCGGTCGCCGGAAAGAAAGGCTCGAAGCATTACAAACCCAGCTAACGCAGGAATTTGGTATCAATGTGCTGGCATTGAATTTTGATGTGAGAAAAGAAGAAGAAGTAAAAGCTGTTTTAGGCACTATTCCGGAAGATTGGCGCAAAATTGACATCCTTGTGAATAATGCGGGTCTTGCTGCCGGTTTAAACACCATTGATGAAGGCAATACAGATGACTGGGATGCCATGATAGACACCAACGTAAAAGGATTGCTGTATGTGTCGCGCACCGTTATTCCATGGATG
The DNA here is from genome assembly GCF_036569185.1 of Chitinophaga sp. Classification (GTDB taxonomy): domain Bacteria; phylum Bacteroidota; class Bacteroidia; order Chitinophagales; family Chitinophagaceae; genus Chitinophaga. The sequence continues at coordinate 38,542 of NZ_DATCRD010000395.1, read as the reverse complement.
CGTTCCCGGACTACCGGACATATTATCAATATCGGTTCCACTGCCGCCAAACTGGTATATGCCAAAGGCAATGTGTACTGTGCCACCAAAGCGGCGGTAGACGCTATTTCCCAGGGCATGCGCATTGATCTGCTCCCCTACCGGATAAAAGTAACCGCTATTCATCCCGGTGCGGCGGAAACTGAATTTTCGCTGGTAAGATTTAAAGGAGATGAAGATAAAGCCAAAGAGGTGTATAAAGGGTTCATTCCCCTTAGCGCCCAGGATGTGGCAGACGTAGTATACTACTGCACCTCACTCCCGCCGCATGTTTGTATCAACGACCTGGTATTGACGCCTTTACAACAGGCCAACGCTTATTACATAGATAAAAAATAACACATAGGTGTGATTTCATCGCCGGGAGATAGTTTTTATATTTGGAAACATTTATATATTTTCTGTGGATATTAACACAGAAGATCTATGCCGGACTATCCTGATCATGAAAACCTATCCCTATGCTTACATTTATGACTATGTATTTGCTGCGTCTGTACTATCCCCGGTGGAAAGAAGGATGGCGCTTTTATTTCGGTAATTCCCGGAAAGGCAATTATGGCCGCTGGGCATCATCGCGTAAAGACTGGGCCGGACAAAAAGGCTTTTCATTGGGTTACAGCTGAAACAAGGTTTTGAATTTTGGGATTTAGTTATTTGATTCCTTTCATACCGGGAACAAATGGCTAAATCCCAAAATTATGTTACGGCATGCTTAACAGGTTTATCACCACCTCACTTTTATCTCCCGCTCTTCTCTTATAAGCCACCAATGCCTTATCGGGCTTTACTGCACTGATCACCGGGAAATTAGCATAAGTGCTGTCAGAAGTAAGGACTCCTGCCTCTTTTGTTTTACCATCTGCTGCTTTATACTGAAAACCAACCCTGCTGTTAAAATCATTTTTCCACTTTACCGGTTCGTCCCATACTACCAGGATCTGGTCTGCTATGGTAGTCATTTGCGGGTGCTTTGCCATGGGCGATTTGCTCAATGATTCCTTTTGCGTATAGGTGTTACCGTTATCTTCCGACCGGCAATAAAAAGCGCCTTGTCCGCCGCCCATTGTAAACCATGCAAAGTGCAATCCTTTACTGTTGGCAGTCAGTGTTGGCCCTGTATGCGGACAGCCGTTCACTACCCAGTTATCGGCACTGATACGCACCGGTTTGGAAAAAGTACGGCCTCCATCGGCAGATACCTGGTGTACCATATCGCGGATAGAATCGTTGATGATATCACGGTAAGCCAAATGGATATCCCCGTTTCCTGCTACATACATTTTAGTGCGGCAGCACTGGCAGATAGTGGACGCCACGGGAACCGCGTTTTGAAAACCGCTGCGGTCATGCGTGGTGGCAAAGTAAAGGGTGGAACCTTCTGCACTGGTATCCTTCCTGTTATCCAGCCAGATGGCGGCGGCTTCCCCTCCCGGCAGCAGCGCCATATCAAAATACCGTTGGTCGTACCCGGCAGTATCCGTAACCATAGGCACAGCGGCCTGCCATGTTTTGCCGTTATCAAACGACTGTGTATACATCACTTTACCTGCGTACTTATTCCGCGGGTCATTGGCTTCTATTCCAAAGAGCGCAATCACAGTGCCACCGGGTTTAAACAACAGCTTCGGTAAATTTTCATCATGCGGGTATACACCTGAAGAAGAAGGAATGGCCAGTGGTTCAGAAAACGTATAACCATCATCGTTAGATACTGCATAATACATCAACCCGGTATCTCCACCTTTGTTTGTTTCCACCCAGCTCACTACAGGGCGACCTTCTGTATCTTTTGTGATATACGGACAGGAGGCATCCTTTCCGGCATGCGATATAACCAGCGCTTTACCTGGTTGCAACGTGCGTGGCCTGCATGCCACAAATACCATCATCATTATTATCCATACTGCTGCCTGTTTCATCTGTTTATTTTTTCCCGGTAAATGTATACGCCACGCCTAAGTTGAAAGTCTGACGCGGGCCTACCCTGTATGTTTTGCCATAGGCAGATTTTTCTGCTGTGGTGGCATACAACTGATCGCCTATATTCATGCAGTTGAGCCAGCATTCAAATCCTTTGTAAGTGTATCCTACCCTGGCGTTAAACAAATCGTACCCGTTATATAAGGAAGTGTTGGCAGGATCCATATAGTATTTGCTGATATGCTGCCATTCTGCACCTATCCTGAAACCGGTCAGGAATAAAGGCTTCCAGGTGATCTCTGTATTGGCGATCCACTTAGGGGCGCCGCTCATCTGGTTATCGTTATACACCTTACTTCCATCTGAATAAGCTTTAAAAAGATGTTCTGCGTAGGTGCCACTGGTGCGCACAAAAACACTTCGCAGCGGCGTATACTTAATATTCCACTCTACGCCGCTGTGGGTAGTAGCGCCGGTATTCCGGTTTTCATACACGCCATCGGCATTTCTCACACTGATAATTTCGTTACTGCCATTCATACGGTAAATGCTCAGATCGGCATATCCTTTTTCCTTTGCAAATGCAAACCAGCCGCCTGCTTCATAGTTCTGGTAGGTAGCAGATTTCAGTACCGGCACTTTTACACCGGAATACAATTCTGAAATATTAGGCGGCGCAAATCCAACACTATAATTTGCATACAGCCCGCGATTGTTACCGAGGTTGTAGGTGAGCCCCAGCTTAGGTGTAACGGCGTTAAAATTATTCCGTTCACTGGGCGCACCGGTATATGCAGAAGGCGTGAGATGGTTTTCAAAATTATAATCCATACGGTCGTAACGTACAGCCGCTACTACTCTCATTTCCGGTAACGGGGAAAATTCAAACTGTGTGTACACGGCACTGTTCAGCAATCCCACGCGGTAATCTGTGAGCAGGGAATCCGTATTACGATAACCGGCGTAGTAACCGGCAGCATCTTTCGTAATATCTATATAATTAGCTACATAGGTAGCGGGGCTGTAATCAGCACTAATACCGGCAATGAGCGCTGCCTGTTTCCAGTTGAACTGTTTTTTATGCTGCGCAATAATGCCATAACTGTTGAAGCCATCACTGTTGATTTGCCCGTTTGCTTTCAGTGTTCCTCTTATGTCTTTAATAGCATAGAAGGGATTTTGCCCGATGGTATTATTACGGAAGAAGGCAGTAAAGGTAGTATGGTTACTGTGATCCCATTCATGTTCCAGCGTGCTGCGCACCCGCAACGCCTTTACTTCACGATAGGTAAATGTTTGAAAATTGCGGTAATCTTTTGCAAAGAAATGGGCGCTGTCGAGCCCACCGGTCTGATCTGTTTTATAATTGATCAGTGTAGCGGCGTTGGTCCATTTGTTCTTTTCATTTACCTGGTATTCCACTTTTGCGGTGAGCGCCAGCTTATGAAAATCGCTATGATCCATATAACCATTGGTCTGGTTGGCGTAGTAACCGCTTACGGCAAAGCCTACTTTTTTCACGGTGTTGGATACACTGAAATCTGTTCTTTTGTATCCCCAGTTACTGCCTTCCAGCTGGATCCTGGCGGTAGGCACCAGTGTTGGGGAGGCCGTAATAAAATTAACGGCGCCGCCTACCGCTTCACTGCCATACAAGGAGGAAGCAGGCCCGCGGATCACCTCCACGGATTTTAGTGCGGCCATATTAATTTCAATCAGGGCATTGTGATTAAAGTCGCCGATGGTTCTGATGGGAATACCATCTTCCAGGTAAAGGAAAAGGCTTTTATACCCTATAGGCTGGCGGATGGCCATGGTATGCTGTTCGTTGCCCAGGTCCACCATGTATACGCCGCTTACTTTATTCAGTACCCTGTCCAGTGTAGTGGCTTTGGTTTCACTCAGCGTTTGGGCGGAGATAGTACTGATGGCTACCGGCGCTTCAGAGCGCTGCTGCTTGTCGCGCGAAGAAGAAACGATGATCTCATTCAGGCTGGTAGTGCTTTGCCGCAGGTAAATCACCGGTGTTTTTGCCGCTGCATCAACAGGCAATTGTATAGGAACATATCCTACGTATGATATTTCTATGGAGTCTGCTTCAGCAGCTGTTAATTCATATTTCCCCTGTGCATTGGTATTACACCCGGCGGCCGCGTGCAATAGCCTTACATTCACGCCAGGCAGTGCTTCTTTGGTTTGAGCATCTGCCACACGCCCATGTATCTGCTGCGCATAACTGTTTGCCACGGCTATGCATGCAATGAGGAGTAAACAACATTGTTTCATGTATGTACGTCATTATACCGTTCGCTGCTAGCGGACGGGGTTGGTCAGGTAGTATAAGTTTCAAAAATCAGGCTACTACCAGCTGGGGTGGGTGAAAAACGGAGAGGGCCAGTGAATGAAGGCGGGGAGCCTTATAATTAGCGTTAAAAACGGATTGATCAATGGGGGGCGTAGTGTGGAAAGAGGGTAAGGTTTCTACAAACATCACCTCATATTTATCTTTCCCGGTGCTGTTGTTTTTGTCCTGCTGCGCATCCCTGTCGAGCTCCTTTTTAAGATGACAGCGACCATTACAGTGCATTTCAGGTTTGTTCTTATTTTCACAAAGCACACTGGCGATGTAGGACTGGTTCACTTTAAACTGCACGAAAATCACGCTCCTGCTGAAGTTTTGCAACAGCAGACCCAGAAATATGCATATGATCCCAAACCCTTTCACGCCGCAAACCTAGTAAATAATTATCAATCCCCTGTTATGAAAAAACGGATTTATAGTTAGACAAACGGGACAGTTTATGCCGTTGTTCATCTAACTATAAATCCGTTATATATATTTATTCGCTATTGCGACAATACAAACCGGAAGGTAATACCTCCACTGGTGCTGGTAATCGGGTATGCGGTGGAAATTACCGGGATGGTTTGCCTGCGGTCGTAGAAGAATCTAAGATTCAACCTGTTATTTACTACGTAATCGATAGATGGCGAGATGCCCACTACCTTCTGGCCGCTGGTAGGAATAGCCAGGTCGGCATCCAGGCGGTTATTGGCTGTTTTATCGTCCCGGAAACTGAGGTCCAGCCGGAAGTTCATATCGTTCTGCAGTTTTTTGCCGCCATTCCTGCTGAAAGAGAATGGTAACTGAACGCCTCTTACGCGATAACCCGCGCCGATAATGATTTCGCTGGAACGCACTTCTGTGAGCTGGTAATCGATAAGGCTCAAACTGAGGGAGCGGCTCTTCCTGAATTCCACTCTTGCATTCAGACTGTTCACAAAAGTAAGGTCTACACCCAGTAACGGGGAGAAGGACTCTGTGAGCGTAAGGTTAGGCACCATAAAGTATGGATAGTAATTCCCGGAGATGGTATCCCTGAACGCCGGGTAGCCCGTGAGGCGCGGATCTTCAAAATACATGGATGTATTGTAAGAGCTCATGCTCAGCGTTCCCGTATAGGCGTGCCTGATAGTAAAATTAGTCAGGAAGGAGCGGAATGGCTCCAGCTTGGTTAACCCGTTATAAGTGAGGCTCCAGTTAGGTTTTGGAATATAATTGCTGAAAGGATTGCTCTTCACATTATCATTGCCCTGTTTCAGCAGCGATATCTTATCCGGGCTGGAACCTGTGTAGGCCGCCAGGAAGGCTGGTATCAGCACATCCTGCGCGTACCGGGTATAACCGTATGCATAAGTTGGATCTTTAGGATCGCCGGATGGAACGCCCGGATCCTTATTATAGGGATTCGCTGCGCCCAGCCGTTTTGAAATCGCGTTACGGTACGATTCAAAGTTGCGGAAGGTCTGTGAAATACCATCCGAGGTATTGATCTTACCAAACATGGTTTTGATAGCGATATAGGTAATTTCAAAACCACCGGCATCATATGGGCTCAGGTGCTGGAAGTTGGCCGGATCTGTAAGATTTTTGAACAGTTCCGTATGTGTTTTGGTAAACGACTTGGTCATGGTCAGATCAATGCGCAGATCATTGATCGGTTCCAGCTGGGCCTGTAAATCCCAACGTTGTGTAAATTGTTGTTGCGCCTGGACGTTAAATAGCGTATCCGGCGTAATAAGCCCTTTCTGTGCAAACTTGTCAAACCATTTCCGGTCCGGCTGATAACCGAATACGAAGTTCAGGCCCGGCGCCATGGTGGCCCAGTTCATACCAATGATCTTGGTACTGTCTATATAACCAGGTAAACGGGTACCAGCGTTTTCATTGAAGTTAAACCCGATCCTTTTCAGCATCATCAGTGGCTTCAGCAATCCTTTCACCCAGGGTGAAATTTCATCGGAAGAAGCGGTCTGGTTCTGGTTCGACTGGTTACCGTTGTTATTTTTGTTATTACTATTCTGGTTGTTGTTTTGCGGCTTCCTGGCATTTACATCGCGGAGGAATTTCGATTTATTATAAAGCTCCACGAATTTGAATTCTGCCGTCAGCGTTTTCTGCTGGGAGTTTTCGATAGCATTACCAAGATACAAAGCCAGCTGGGAGGCGCCAGTCCAGCGGTATTCTGTACTGTAGCCAAACGCGATGTTGGTCCAGCTCAGTGCCGGGAACTTCGCCGTAGGCAATGTGTACGTGAAGTTGGCGTTGTGCATGTAGTTGGTATTACGCCCGCCTTTGAAGAAGTTGCGGCGCACGGTATCTTTCTTCGCCGAGTTATCAATACGCCCGTTGGGCTCATCGATACGGGCATTATTCACCGCATTGAATTCAAAGTTGATGCTTCGTGTCAGATCCCATTTAACGGTATAGTAGCGGTCGAACGTAAAGTATTTGTTATAGGTTTCCGGGAGCTGGTATTTCACATCACCGCCTACGTTACGCACGCGGGTGGCGCCAAACTGCCGGGAAACATCTGCCCTGAAACTCAGGATAGAAGGCACATAGTTAACATTGAAATCACGTATGAGATCAAGCCAGTGCGTTTTACTTTTGATCAGTTTTTTAAACGGCTCCAGGTAATGCGGCTGACCGGCGAAATTGTACCCCAGGCCTCCCCTGTGCTTGGTGAGCACATCGCTTTGAATAATGGGGTTATGGCGCAGGATCTGTGAGAAGGAATAGCTGATGTCAAAGTTTTCTATATCCCACAGGTGCCGTTTGCCACCGCCGCCCAGGTTGAGTTTACGGACGTTAGTAAAGTTCAGGCTTTTGATGGAGGTGAAATCCTGTGCATCGCGACGGATAGAATCTTTCTCCCGCCTGCTCCTGGCGAGGGCAATTTTATCTTTCAGTTTTATATCCAGGTCATAAGGATCGTATTCCGGATTACTGGCCGATTGTGAGTAACCGGCATATACCGGAATGGAGATCCCTGCTTTCTTTGGCAGCAGTTTACCCAGGTCGAGATTGGCGGCGGCATCGTATTGCAGGAAATTATCCCTGAACCGTTCGTTTACGCGCTGGTCGATATTTCCAAAACCTGCCGTATGCATGTTACCTGAAATGGAAATAGATCCCAGGTCCGACAGCTGAACGTCTACCCTTGCCAAAGCAGCGTATCCGCCTTTTTCATCAAAATCGGTGAGGCGCAGTTCATCCAGCCATACTTCCGCGCAGCGGGGCTGTCCATCGTCTTTGGGATTCTGGATACCTATCATCATGGTGCGGGCATCCCCCAGGCTTGGGTTACCTACTACCGTCATAAAGTTTCCGTACTGATCGGCCACGGGGTTAGCGGGGTAAGGCAACAGCGGGGAACAGGAATCGCACATATTGCGTTGCTGTTTCAGGGTGCTGAGCTGCGACATCAGGAGGTCGAGGTTATTACGTTCCGGCCAGATATCGAGCGCTGTTTTAGGACCATTCCAGTCTGTAACTTTCAGCGGGATGCGATATTCGTAGTAGTTGCTTACAAAGTCGCTACCAATACGGATCACTGCCTGTATCTGCCCGTCTTTCAGCGAGGTGGCGGTACCTACTGCCTCCGCGTGGATAAACATCTGCAGTTTTTTATACTGGCGCAGATCCATATTCAACGTTTTGTACATGGCGCGCATTTCGCCATCCTTCAGGTTACAGAGCTGAACAGACAATGACTGTTCATTCAGCTGCAGGGTAGTATTGTTGGTGCTGATGGTATTTTGCCGTACTACTCCAGGTGGCAACACATATGGAATAGGTGTACGGGAAGAATTTTCCTCAATATTTACAGCAGAAGAATTAAAGGTAGTGGTATTATCCAATGGAATAGGATCGCCGGGACGCAGCTCATACAGGTAACGGCGCCACTGGTTGCGCACCAGCTCCAGTTTACCAAAACGCACCACGATGGAATCGCTGAAATTGGTAAGGAACATACGCATGAAGCGGATGGATTTGAAATCCGGTATGTTACCAATTTTGGCGTTGAACTGGTTCAGCGGTACTTTGAACTGGTACCAGGTTTCAGTTGTTTTCTGATTATTGGGCAATGTTACATCCGCTTCTATTTTATCCACAATGAAGTTGGAGCCTACCGCCATGTTGGGTTTCAGATCTACCCTGTACTGGAAATATTCTTCTGTTTCATTCATGGTGTTATCCCTGTTCAGGTCTTCTGATTCAGGAATATTGGTAGCTGCGGAAGAGAACTGTGATTTCGGATCAGACACGGGGGAGTTGCCTTCCGGGTTGCTGTAGTTCTTATAGCGTTGCAGGATGCTCAGACCATTATATACCGGGTCGCGGTAGTGTTTATAATCATCATTCGCCGGATCCTGGAGCGCGCGGTTATACACCGGGCTTCCGCCAAAGTTCTGACGCAGCGTATCCATATAACCTTTGAAGAAGGCGGCTTCATCCTGCGACTTCAAGCCATCGTATCCCACATCCTGGTAGTTGCGGATATTAGGATCATTGTCAAAGGCCTGGGTGATCTGCTGCTGGAATTTAGGTACACGGCCCCATTTGGATGAATCGATCTTATTCGGGTCCTGGCGGGGATCGGGCATACCGTTTTCAAAGAATTTTTTAGAATCTTTGAGGATATCTTCCGATACGTTACCCAGGTTGAAATACAGGGAACCGCCGGTGCTGTTAGGCTGTTTGATAAAAGGATCCTGTATCCAGAATTCGATGTATTCTATATTGGCTGTTTCAAAGTCGCTGTTATCAATGGCCCTCATAATACCACCCCACTTAGCCTGCGGACGGCTCAGGTGGCCGTTGTTGTCCATGGCCATTGGGGTATTGGTAAAGTTATATGGCCCTCTTTCTGTTGGATAGTAAGCCAGGTCGAGGGTGCTCAGCTGGCTTTGGCCGAAGTCGGTAGACCTGTTTTTAAATACTTCTTTCTGGTATACCAGCCTTACGCGGGGGTCCGACTGGTCATCTACAGAAATACCCGGAGGCAGGTTGGGTGACTTGGGTAACTGGAGGGTAGGTTCTATAATATACCAGGCCAGTTTTGCCCTGTTTTTTCCGTAATCCAGTATATTATTCAATTCTGCTTCCGGGAACATCACCCTGCCACTGGCGTCTGTAGCGCCTTTTGGCGTGGAGGCGAGCGCCCAGCTGGTAGCCGGGAACTTCAGGTCATAGCCACTTTTCACGCCTTCAAAGTCGTCGATATAAGCGGTACCGCTCCTGCTGCCGGGTTCATTCACCAGTTTACTATGGCCCGGGAACAGGCGGGCTACCTCACCGGTGAACAGGATATTGGAAGGAGATGAACTGGTGTAGTTGGGTAATTTATCCAGGAAGCGGTTGAGGCCTTTCCATTCGGAGGCATAGTTTGCATCCAGGCCCACCATGGTATTTTTGATGGGATCTTCCCCATAGTTCACTTTCTGGTAATAGGGTCTTTCGCTCATGCGCACTACCGTACCACCGAGGCTCAGCTTATCATTCACGAGGTAATCCAGGCGGGTACCAAAATAGTTCCGGACCTGTTGCCCGAAGAGGGAGTTATTTTCAAACTGTACATTGATAGGTACGCCGGAATTGAGCACACCTCCATTGATAATTTTCAGCCTGCCAAGGTTATAGTCGATGATATAATCCACATTTTCGCGGAGCTGCTGACCGCCGGCGGTTACCACTACTGATCCCGGCGGAATGGTGGTACCGGAACCGAGGTTGATCTCGGAGCTGCTGGCCGATTTATAGGATCCCCTGATCACATAGCGGTTCAGTTGGGGGAACTGCTGCGCCACTACTTTAATGGAGTCGTATAATACGTTATAGAGATATTGTTTTTCCAGGGCGGCATCGCCGTTAAAGGCTTTTTTCAATCCATCCGCGAATGGTTCCAGCACGGGGAACATGATCTTACCGGTAAGGGAGTTGATCGTATAGCCTTCCACGTAATCGAACACCCCATCGGGCTGAGGATCCAGCTGGTTGTTGAGGCGGTCGAGGTTGAGAATAGTAATGATCGGTGCACCGGCGTAATCGCCTTTGGCATCGGGGATATACCGTTTATCGCTGGGAGGGCGCCCTTCCGCGCCCGGATCTTTATAGTATACATCCATGCGGAAGTCTTCCTTATTTACCTGGAAGGCGCCCGTGGCATATATATTCTTCATCATGAGGTCCCATACCGGAAGGGTAGGACGGGCGGAAGTGGCTTTCAGCAATTTGAGGAACAAAACCGGCTGGTTGGCGCTGTTGTTCTGATCCGGGGGCACATCCTGGGAAAACTCACCCACCTGGTACACCCTTCCGTTGTAGGTGTACTGGTAAGCTACAGCCAGTACTTCATCTGGTTGTAACTGTTGGTTAAGGGAGATGAAACCCAGCTGGCGGTTGTAGATGTATTCAGTGGAATCGAGCTTACGGGCAAATGTTTTCTCGAACTCCGATACCGGCTGCAGGCCTATATTCAGGAGGCGGCTCACTACTGTTCCCGTATTACGGCTGGCCGGGTCGCTGATCAGTTTTGAATAGAGGTCGTTGGTTCCCCTGTCGGGCAGTTTGGAGCTGGTGAGTACATTGATATCCCTTTTATTGTAGGGGTCCTGTTCTGCCAGGTCCATCAAACCAACGATATCACGGGTTTGTGTGGTGGCCCCGGTTTTATTGGTGACCCATACTTCCAGCCTGGTGATATTGACCAGCGATTTAATTACCGGCAGGTTAGACATAGCGGTATTAAAGTTGTCGCGGAAGTATTGCGCCAGGAGGAAGTGCCGGTTATCTTCATATTCATCGGCCCTGAGGTTGTAGTCCTGCACCTGTGTACCACCTTTGAGCATGAGGTTCTGCTTCTGCGATTTCTGGTTGGAGAGCACACTGGTAACGGTTAAGCGGCCGAACTGCAGCTGGGTTTTCACCCCGAAGAGCGACTGGATACCAGAAATAAGGGTACTGCGCAGGGGGAAGCTCACGTTACCTGCTTCAATTTTCTTGATAATTTCATCGTTGTAGCCGGTGTACTCCAGCTTCACCTGGTTTTCAAAGTCGAACTGCGACGCGGTATTATAATTAGTGATCAGTTTCAGTTTATCCCCGATTTTACCAACCACGTTCATATTGATCCCCATATCGAAATTGAAACCGCCGTTTTTCCTGGCCTGTTCTACCAGTACGGGGTTCTTGATATTCTGGCCCTGGTATCCAAAGGTAAGATCCAGGCTACCCTGGGGGCGGATATCTACTTTGCTGCCGCCGAAAATACGGTCGAACAGGTTGTTGCCGTTATACAGGGCAGGTCCGTTGGCGCGCTGGTTCAGGTTACCGAGGGCGCTGGCTCTTTTCTGCCAGTAGTCCTGTTCACTTTGTTTGGATTGCAGCTTATAGAACTCGTCGAAGTTCATATAGGTAGGATTCCGGTAGTACTGGTTCCCTATTTTTTCTGTGACGGTATATTGTTTCGTAACCGGGTCGTATTCTACTGACTTATTGATGTTGGAAGGATCTTTAAGGTCAATAGCGTTCCCTGACCCCTGATCCGTTATTTTGGGGCCGCGTCTGTCTTGAAGGGGGTATTTCAAGGTATCTTTTTTCCCGGTAGTATCGATTTTGGTTTGAGGAGTAATGGTGGTATCCGGATGCCATCTACTTCTCGATAATTTCAGATTCCCAGAACGATCCCTAGCGGCAGTGTCAACAATGATAAAGGATACAATTGCTATCACCACAAAAGCACCATAGTATGTCTTTCTTGCCAAGAAAAATAGGTTTTATAGAGGATTTTTATTTACTTCTTCTTATAACGTTTTCAGAGCCTTCTTTATCAGTTCTTCCAAATTTTGCAATAGCGGCTCACTTTTCAGGACTTTCTGGATAGACGATTCTGCCATACTCCGGGCTATCCCCAGAGTTATCAGAGCATTTAACGCATCTTCGTGGATTGTATTGTTCACAGTTGCAGATAAATGTATACCGGTATCCTTGTGTTTCTTCAGTTTATCTTTAAGCTCCAGAATTATTCTTTTGGCTGTTTTCGCACCGATTCCCTTTACGCTTTCCAGCATTTTCTCGTTTTCCATCATGATAGCGCGTTGTATATCTTCCGGCTGAAGGGAAGACAACATCATGCGCGCAGTGCTGGCCCCCACCCCTGAAACACTGATCAGCAGCAGGAAAAGGCTTCTTTCCGCTTCTTCAAAGAAGCCATATAAGGTGTGCGCATCTTCTTTAATCTGGAGGAAGGTTAACAGTTTACAACTCTCCATACCCTGTATCCGGGAATATGTGTTAAGGCTGATCTGTACTTCATAACCGATTCCATTCACATCCATATGAACAAGAGCGGGCGACTTATATGCTAATTTTCCATTCAGATAAGCAATCATACGACGAGGTAAAGGTTCAGTAAATTTATTAAACTTTTGGAAATTGATTAATAATGTATTCGGGAAAACCGGGGCAAAGATGCTAACTTTTAACGGATTGGCAATCCCTAATATTTGTCATATGCGACTTTTTTAGGAAATATACGTTTATATCGTATTTTTACGCCTCGTTTTAAACACATATTTAGTTTATATGAATAAAATAACGGCCGCTATTACAGCGGTGGGTGGATATGTTCCCGATTACGTGCTAACCAACCAGGAATTAGAGAAATTAGTAGATACAACGAACGACTGGATAATAACCCGGACGGGCATTTCAGAGAGAAGGATATTGAAGGGAGAAGGGAAAGGCACCTCTGATCTGTGTGTTCCTGTAGCACTGGAAATCTGCAAAAAAAGAGGAATTTCCCCGGAAGAAATTGACCTGCTGATTGTGGCCACCGTAACCCCGGACATGACTTTTCCGGCTACCGCCAACGTGGTAACCGACAAAATCGGTGCAAAAAACGCCTTTGGTTTTGATATCAGCGCTGCCTGCTCCGGTTTTTTATATGCCCTGGAAACCGGTGCGCGGTTCATTGAAAGTGGCCGTTACTCCAAAGTAATGATCATTGGGGCCGATAAAATGAGCTCTATCATTGATTATACCGACAGAACCACCTGTATTATTTTTGGAGATGGCGCCGGCGGCGTACTGCTGGAACCCAATACAGAGGGCTATGGCTTAATAGACAGCATCCTGAAAAGCGATGGTCATGGCCGCGAATACCTGCACATGAAAGCCGGTGGATCTGTAAAACCGGCCACCATTGAAACAGTGAATAACCGTGAGCACTATGTATACCAGGAAGGTAAAATGGTGTTTAAATATGCTGTTTCCAACATGGCGGAGGCAGCGAAAGATGTAATGGAACGTAATAACCTTACTGCAGACGATATTGCGTGGCTGGTTCCTCACCAGGCAAATAAACGTATCATTGCTGCTACCTCCCAATACATCAATGTGCCGGATGAAAAAGTAATGATGAATATTCACCGTTATGGCAATACTACCGCAGGTACCATTCCTTTATGCCTGTGGGATTACGAGAAGCTGCTGAAAAAAGGAGATAATGTGATGATGGCTGCTTTCGGCGGCGGATTTACCTGGGGCGCCAACTACATTAAATGGGCGTACGACGGCGATAAATCCGGTAAATAAGTATACCTGGAACAATATTAGAACGGATAACAGCAACGATCATTCGCGGCTGTTATCCGTTCCTGTTTTAACCTCTTCCAGCATACCGGTAAACGCCAGGTACCTCTCTTCACTGGCGGCAACCTGCAGGCCGCCTTTCATTTTATCCATAAAGTCGCGCGTGATGGCAAAGCTAAGGGCATTCATATCCTGCCAGCCGGAAAGGCGCTCCAGAATATCACCAGCGCCAGCGCCGGCATCTGCAATGATGCGCACATACACTGTCCCTTCTTTATTCCAGGCCGACAATACCAGCAGGCTGCCTGGTTGCGCATACTGTACGGAAAGCCGCAACAGGTGGAGCTGGGCCCCTTTGAGCATCTCCTGGTCGGCCATCACCCAACACCCGGCGGGCAGCAGGTTAACCACCACCAGTCCTTTTTCCTTTATGACGGGCCTCATCTGTTTCAACGCCTGATCAACAGTATCATTCAGTAAACTGGGCTTTCCCTGGTAGGTAAACCCCGATAACTGCATACGGATCCATTTTAAGATGTTGTCAAATATGCTTAACGTATTAGCCGACACCCTGGCAATTTCCCTGACCGAAGCCGTCATTTCCGCCTGGCTTGCGCCCTGGTTCCGCAGTTGCAGCGCTGCAGCCGAAATATATTGTAATGGCTCGCGGAAGTCGTTGGTAATAATACTGATCAGCTTATTCTTGAATTCGTCATTTGCCCGCAGGGCTATATTCTTTAGGGCCACACCGGTGTAACTGTCGGATAATGCCTGCTCCTGTCTTTTCCAGGCCAGGTATTGCCGATGCCGGCTGTAAAGCAGGATGAATAAAAGGATCACAATAATAAACAGCCCTCCTATAATAAACTGGCTTTGCTTTCTGCGCAGCTGCACATGTTCCAGCTCCTGCTGCTGCCGCTGGTTGTTACGGGCCAGCTGTTGCAGCGACTGTTCCTTTAAAAAGAAAGCGATATAATTAACAGGGTCCTTTTCCTGCTGATAGCGGTGCTGCGCCGCCAGCCGCATTATTTCCCTGCTGTAGTAGCCTGTTTTTGCTGTATTCCGCTGTTGCCGGTAGTAGTCGTATAACCCTGCAAGCGTAGACAGGTTCAGCTCAATGCAACCGGCTTTTTTAGCCAGCTCATAAGACAGCTCCCGGTAGCGGGTGGAGTCTGTACGATAACCCAGTCGCTTATAATCTTCCAGGCGGTTATAAATATCCATTGCCACATAGGGCAATCCCTTCTGCAGGGCAGCCTCCGCCAGTTGATTGATCCTGGCTTCCGCCTCTTTCCCCCTTCCCTGTATTACCAATGTATCAGCAGCATAGGCGTCAATATAAAGCGGCAGCCTGCTGTAAGGATATTTCCGGCTGATACCTGCCGCAGTTTTCAGCGCCCATAGTACGGAGTCCTTACGGGTGCTGTCCCGGTAAAAACGCATGGCGTAATTTACCAGCAGGATACTGTACACGGAGTCTTGCGACGCCGGCAACCTGGCTGCCATATGGAAGGCTTCATAAAAATAATTATTGGCATCTTCCGGGCGTCCCATATTCCGGTAGTAGAGATAGAGGTTGCTGAGCGTTTTGGCGATGCGGGCGCTGTCGCCCACAGCCTTGTGAAGCTGCAACGCCCTATAGCCGTAAATACCGGCAATATTAAAATCTGTTCTCAGGGCATAACAGAAGCTCATTATGTCAAAAGCATCTGCCAGTCCTTTTTTATACTGGTATCTTTCCGCCATTTCCTGTTCCCTGATGGCATAGGTAAAGCTGCTGTCGAGGTTGATCATCATATACAACGCACCGAGCTTACCCAGGATATCAATACGGGCAATACTGTCGCGCTGAACAGACAACTCCCGCAACAACTCCGGCAGCTGGGGCTTCTGGGCAGCGGCACGCTGTGTTGTACATAGCAATACCACCGCCAGTATGCCGGCGGTGCGTATATATTTATCATACAGATATCGGATGCGGTGCGTCATATTTTTTCCTGGTCACCCCGGCAACTGGTAGTAAAAGGTGCTGCCTTCATCGGCATTATTCTCTGCATTTATTCTTCCGTTCATTTTATCAATAAAATCTTTACAGATGATAAGCGCAAGCCCTGCGCCTTTACCGGCGCGTTCTCCTTCAATAGCGTTGCGGTTCCAGGTAAAAAGATACGGGAGCATGGCGGCATCTATTCCCGAACCTTCGTCTGTGAAGGCAACGGTGATCCAGCCATTGTTGCGTGTAGCCTTCACCGTTATTAACCCATTATCCGGGGAAAATTTAATAGCGTTATGTAAAAAATTCCGGTGGATAAACTGTAACATTTCATAGTCGGCCGCAACGGTGGTGTTTGCCGGGATATCCATTATTATCCGGAGCTCTTTCCCGGTGATCAGGTGTTGCAGGGTTTTTACCGTATTGCTGATCATTTCTTCCAGCGGGAATATTTCCGGGCGGTATACAAACCCTGACAACTGGGTACGGATCCACCGCAGTATTTCCTCAAAAATAACCAGGGTGCCTGCGGCAGTATGTTCCACTTCGGAGATCATATTGGCAGCTTCACTGACAGTGAGCGATTTTTCATCTATAAACCCGGTAATATTAACGATGTTATGTAGCGGTGTTCTGAAATCATGCGCTATCATGGAAATCAGTTTATTTTTAAAATCGTCGCTATCCCGGAGGGCATTATTACCCAGCCGGATCTCCTCCTGCAGGGCGGCCATACTGGCGGTATTTTTCCGGGAGAGGCGGTAGGCGCGCACAAAATATATTACGAGGATAACCAGCAAAACAGCGATGGCGGCGATGATCAGCAGCTGGTAATACCAGAAATGATTGGCCGCTTTATTCATTGCCAGCTGTTGTTTCTGTGATTGGTTTTGCTGTTGCAGGGAGTCCAGCCATTCATCGCCAAAAGCATAGGACAAATAATCTGCTTCCCCGGCCTGCATATCCTCCTGTTGCTGCATCATTACGCTGAGGGCCAGGCGGCTGTAGCCGGAGTCGCCCGATTGCCGGTACCTGTTATACAGGCTTGTGATCACGGGCAGTATTAAGCCGGTATAACCACCGGCCACCGCATAATTCACCGATTGGCGCTGGTATTGAAAGGAATCCGCCTGTTGCTGCCAGATGCGGTAGCCTGTTAACTGGAGACAGGCATACATGGCTATATAATTAAGACCGGCGCTATCGGCCGCAGCTATTACACTTTTCAGGTTTTCTTCTGCTTTTTTTACTTCTCCTGCGCGCAGCTGTTCATTAGCGGTGAATAATCGGGTGTACAGGATCCCCAGTTCATCGTGATACCTGTAAGCGAGGGAGATGGCCTGCTGCAGTCCCTTCTGAGCCGTGGGCAGTGCCAGGGAGTCTGATTCATTAATAACATAATAACTGGCGAGCACCCACGCCCGCAGGGAATCCAGGCCCATATCCCAGGTCACTTTCAGCGCCCGGTTAATATAACGCTGTGCTTCCGCGTGCTGCTGCTGGTACTGGTAAAAGGTGCCGATATTCATCAGTGAAACCGCAACCCCTGCGGAGTCGCCCGCAGCGCGGCAGGCAGCCAGGGCGTTGTCATAGAAAAGAAAGGAGAGATACCGGTGCGGGCGCAGGGCATAATACCGGCCCATACCGCGCAGGGCGTCGCATTGCCCTTTGTTGTAGCCGATACGCTCCGACAGCTCCTTGGCGCGTTTGGCGTATACGCCACTGCTATCGAGCTGCCGGGGCAGATAGAGCGTTGATAGCCTGTTCAATGCGTCTGCATAGTTCGCACTGTCCGTTATCCGTGGTAACGCATTCTTAATAGCTATAATATCATTATGCTGGGCGAACAAAGCCTGCGGAATAAAAAGCAGGACATACAGGCCCATACGGCGTAAACATGACATAATGGGGAATCAACGGTCTGTAAAATAATTTTATTTACAGTCCCTGCTTTCATCCATTTTGTTCATTTTCCCGGTTAGATTTCGAAGACCAGTCCCTTGCGTTTCAGGGCTTCATATTTTTCCGGATCAAACCGGTAGAGGTGAGCTCCTTTTTTAGAAGAGGTTTTGTCTTTTTCCTCCAGTTTTTCCATTACATCCAGCGACAGGATCTTCTTACGGAAGTTACGTTTATCAAGGGTTTTGCGGTATATTTCCTCATAGAGGCTTCTCAGTTGGGAGAGAGTGAATTTCTCCGGCAGCAGTTCAAAACCTATGGGGTGGAACTGTGCGTTGTTCCGGAGTGCCGCCAGCGCGTCTTCAATCATTTTACCATGATCGAAGATCAGTTCAGGGATTTCGTGCAGTTCCAGCCAGTGGGCTCCATGTTCGCGGGCCAGTGGCTTATCATGATTTTTAATACGGATCAGGGCATAGTAGGCAACGGATATCACCCTGGCGCCGGTATCGCGGCCTACATTGCCATAGCAATGCAGCTGGTTCATGTAAATATTGTCCAGCCCGGTGGTATATGCCAGTACACGGGCTGCCGCTTCATCAGTGCTTTCCTCTTCCTGCACAAAGCCGCCTACCAGCGACCATTCACCGGCCATAGGCGCTACCTTCCGTTGCATGATCAATAATTTCAGGCGGCCTTCATCAAATCCAAAGATGATACAATCCACTGCCACCAGGTGTTTCGGGGCCTTCGCATAAAAAGAAGCAGCATTCATATAGGAATTTTAAACGGCGGAAAATCTATCAAAAATAATAAAACCGGATTATTTTTTTGGCTTAAAACGACTGTATTCCGTGGCCGGTATTTTACCCACTCCTAATATCCCTAACATATATACCAGTTGTCCACGGTAAAAGGTACTATTACTACATACCTCTATTACCGCATCCTGTACAGCTATTTTATAATGTTCGCTTTTTTTGAGGGTATATGCAATCGTATGGTTCAGCCTTACCTGGCTGGCTTTTTCCACCCATTGTTCCAGCAAGGCCGACTGTGAAAGCCAGGCAGCGCAGGCATCCGCAAAACTGCCGCTGAAACCTGCAGTGGGATCTGTTGTCTTTTCGGTGAGCTGCAAACGCTGATACCAGAGACTTTCCATATGCCAGATGTGATAAACGGTATTACGCAGGGTCGAAAAACCGCCCCCCAGCTCCCTGTCCAGCTGTTCATCTGTTAATTTAATCAATCCCTTTGCCAGCTGTTGATTCGCCCAGCTGTTGTAAGCGGTATAATGCGCGAGCATATTTTTCATGTAAGGAGCAATTAATGCCATTTTCGCCTAAACAACCTACAAATTACAATATTGTTCGTCATTTTAACCATAGATATTTGCATCCACTTTTATCCTAACAGGCCGGCAGGGAACTTAAAATTTTGATTATTTTTGGTTAATATACTGAGATATGGAAGATATAACGTTAAGGGTTGCACGAAAAGAAGACAGTGCACGGCTGATGGAGCTGATCCGCGAGCTGGCAGCATATGAAAAAGCGCCGGAGCAGGTAACGGTAAGCCAGGAACATTTTGAAGAAGCCGGTTTTGGCCCGAACCCGGTATGGAAGGCATTTGTGGCCAGCACTGTAGTCAACGGCCAGGAAATAATTCATGGGTTTGCCCTTTACTATATACGCTACTCTACCTGGAAAGGCTGCCGGATGTACCTGGAAGATATCATTGTTACCGAAAAATGGCGGGGCAAAGGCATCGGGAAATTATTGTTCGACCAGCTGATGATCGAAGCAAAAGAAAAACAGTTCAGCGGTATTGTATTCCAGGTGCTGGAATGGAACAAACCTGCCATTAATTTCTACCAAAAATATACCGATAAATTTGATCCCGAATGGATCAATGTCAGCATAGAATTACAGTAATTTTTCCGCTCATAAAATTCCGGGATGGTATGTCGTCAATCCTTGTTAATATTGGCGACATACCCATTCTGTTATGATCTATATCCATGATTTCCGTACACTTCAGAACGTATCCACGCCCGGCCTCTGCGACACCTTCAATGCTGCTTTCAGCGACTATATAGTACCGTTGCATCTTACGCCTTCCATACTGGAACAAAAGATGCAGGGTGAAAATATCCTGCGGGATTATTCTATCGGCGCCTTTGCCGGCAATACACTTGGCGGTTTCATTTTACATGCTGTAAACAATAAAGTGCACCCCACCGCACTATACAATGGCGGAACCGGTATTATCCCGGAGTACCGCGGGCAGCACCTGGTGCAAAAAATGTACGACCAGTTTATACCGGTATACCAGGCGCAGGGCATCCATAAAATTACCCTGGAGGTGATCAGCACGAATCTTCCCGCCATCAAGGCATATACGAATACCGGGTTTCATAAAACCCGTACCATCCATTCTTTCAAGGGAAATATACATACGCATAAAAACCCGGCAGGCATCTCCATAAAAGAAAACAGAACGCCCGACTGGCCCCTGCTGGCCACTTTTATGGATATGGTCCCCACCTGGTCTAATACGGTCAGCAGCATACAGCGGGAAGCGCCGTTTACCACTACCTGGGAAGCGGTGGTGGACGGGCATACAGCCGGATTTATCAGTGTGCATAAAGATACCCGGAGGATCAGGAATATAGCCGTGCACCCGGAGTTTCGCAGAAGAGGTGTAGGAAGCGCTTTGCTGCAGTATGCCTCCGATCAGTTCATGGGCGCCGCAGTGAGCATCATAAATATCGATGAGCATTTCCCTGAAATAAACAGGTTCCTGCAGCAGGCAGGGTTAACGGATTACCTGTCGCAGTACGAGATGGAAATAGTGCTATAAATAAAAAAGCAGCGGATAGTCCGCTGCTTTTTTTTATAGCGATGATTTAATTAGTTGATACCGTTCACCACTGTTTCCTTGTTAATTTTCTGGATCAGGCCCTGCAACACTTTACCTGGCCCTACTTCCGTAAATTCCTTGCCACCGTCGGCCACCATGGCCTGTACGGATTGTGTCCATTTCACTGCGCCCGTTAACTGATCTATCAGGTTCTGTTTGATCCGGGCCGGGTCGGTTACCGCTACGGCCACCACGTTCTGGTAAACCGGGCAGGAAGGTGAATTGAAGGTAGTGGTATTGATAGCCGCCTGCAGCTCTTCCTTGGCAGAAGCCATTAAAGGGGAGTGGAAAGCGCCGCCCACAGGGAGGATCAGGGCTCTTTTAGCACCGGCAGCCTTCATTTTTTCGCAGGCAATTTCCACGCCTTTAAGCGTACCGGAAATCACCAGCTGACCGGGGCAATTATAATTAGCCGGCACTACTACTTCGCCGGTTTCGGCAGTAACAGCAGCGCAGATCTCTTCTACTTTGGCATCGTCCAGGGCCAGTACGGCAGCCATGGTAGATGGTTGCAGCTCGCAGGCTTTCTGCATGGCATTAGCACGGATGGCTACCAGTTTCAGGGCTGCTTCAAACGACAATACGCCATTGGCTACAAGGGCAGAAAACTCTCCCAGGGAATGGCCCGCCACCATTTCCGGCTGTGCATGTTCTGTGCAGAGAAAAGCAATTACTGCATGCAGGAAAACAGCAGGCTGGGTAACGTTGGTTTGTTTCAGGTCTTCTTCGGTGCCGTTGAACATAATGTCAGAAATACGGAAACCCAGGATGTTATTTGCCTGTTCAAAAAGTTCTTTTGCTTTTACGTTGGTGTCGTACAGATTTTTGCCCATACCCGGAAACTGGGAACCCTGTCCGGGAAATACGAAAGCATGCTTCATGTGGATATAAATTAATATTTTTTCAAATATAAATAAGAATTACGGATTTACAGGTAGCTGATAAATATAAATTACGCTTATCATCTACCCATAAATCCGTAATACGTAATATAGATTTTTTATTTGGAGATCAGTTTCATGAATTCCGCCCTGGTGGTGCCATGTTCAAACTGGCCACTGAACGCGGAAGTGGTGGTAAGGGAATTTTGTTTTTGCACTCCTCTCATCATCATGCACAGGTGCTGCGCTTCAATGACCACAGCAACGCCCTGTGGCTGCAGGGTTTCCTGGATAGCATCCAGAATCTGGTGCGTAAGGCGTTCCTGGACCTGCAGGCGGCGGGCATATACATCCACCACCCTGGCTATTTTGCTCAGGCCGGTGATATACCCGTTTGGAATATAGGCTACATGGGCTTTTCCGAAGAAGGGCAGCATATGATGTTCGCACATAGAATATAATTCTATGTCTTTTACTATCACCATTTCACTATATGCTTCTGTAAACTTTGCGCCCTCCAGTATTTCGCGTGCATCCTGCTGATACCCCTGTGTGAGGAACTGCATAGCTTTGGCCACCCGTTCAGGCGTTTTCTGCAGCCCTTCCCTTTCAGGGTCTTCTCCCAGCAGGTGCAGACATTCTTTATAATTTTCTACAAGACCGGACGTGATCTTTTCATCGTAACTTTCGTTCTTATTATACGCCATTCTTATATGATTTAATAAATTTCAAAGGCAGGGAAGTATGTATTATTTCCCACCGTAATACTCTACGTATATGCGTGGAGTTTCGTACAGTTTGATACAGTGCAGCTGCACTTCTGCCGGCAGGTGTTTGGCCAGCTGGTCCCAGATAGCGATCGATAAATTTTCGGCGGAAGTGAATTTATCCTTCATGAAATCAACATCCATATTAAGATTCCGGTGATCTATCTTTTCTATCACCGCATCCCGGATAATTACGCCTAAAGTTTTGGCATTAAACACAAAACCCGTTTCCGGATCAGGATTACCTTTTATAGTGACGTGCAGTTCGTAATTATGACCATGCCAGTTCTCGTTGGCACATTTACCAAAAACTTCCTCGTTCTTCTCTTTGCTCCAGCCCGGGTTAGATAACTTATGCGCTGCATTGAAGTTCTCTACTCGCGTTAAATAAATCATTATTGCAAAAAATTTTTGCAAAAATACCACTATTAAACGAGTAGTGCCAATTTATCCTAATTCCTGTCAATTGTTTTACACGGCAAGCAATCATTTTTGCCGTATTTTTACGGTATGAAAATATTGGTGACCGCGGCTACCACACTGGAAATACAGCCTTTTTTACAGTACCTCGACACACATATCCCGGCCCTTAAAGCCGCAAACTGCAATATAGACGTGCTGATTGCCGGTATTGGCATGATGCACACCGCCTTCAGCCTGGGAAAGCACCTGGTAGTAAACCGGCCCGATATAGCCATACAAGCAGGTATTGGCGGCTGTTTCCGCCATCAGCGAGAGCTTGGAGAAGTGGTGCTTATTAAAAAGGAATACCTGGCGGACCTCGGTGCGGAAGATAACGATCAGTTTAAAGATTTATTTGATATACAGCTCTGGCAGCCATCACAGCCGCCATTTACCGGTAACAGCCTGGTGAATACCTTTGCAGGACTGCCTGAAGTGCCTCCCCTGCCCATTGCTACCGGCGTGAGCGTAAACCTTGTAAGCGGCAGCCTGCCTACTATACAAAGGCTGGTGGCCAAATATGATCCCGACATAGAAAGCATGGAAGGCGCTGCCTTTCATTATGCCTGCCTGCTGGAAAAAATACCATTCCTTCAACTCAGGAGCATTTCTAACTATGTGGAAATCAGGGATAAAAGTAAATGGAAGATTCCCCTGGCCGTAAAAACACTCAATGAAGAATTAATAAAAACCGTGGAAACACTGGCCGGCATTTAACGACAGACATAAAATTTTGACAGCTATGCATTTATCTTTAGGTTTTTCACCCTGCCCGAATGATACTTTCATTTTTGATGCACTGGTAAACAACAAAATAGACACAAAGGAATTTACCTTTGATACCCATCTTGAGGATGTGGAAACATTGAACAACTGGGCGCTGCAAGGCAAACTGGCTGTTACAAAACTGAGCTTTGCCGTATATGTCAGGGTAAAAGACCAGTATGAGCTGCTCAACAGCGGCAGCGCACTGGGACGGGGCTGCGGGCCATTGCTCATTGCGAAAAAAGATATTCCCCTGGAAGAGATAAAAAATATGACCATCGCTATTCCGGGAGAAAACACTACTGCCAACCTCCTGTTCTCCATTGCTTTCCCGGAAGCCACCAACAGGAAAGTGATGCTGTTTTCCGAAATAGAAAACGCCGTGCTGAACGGCGAGGTGGATGCAGGCGTTATCATTCATGAAAACCGCTTCACCTACCAGCTTAAGGGCCTGGTAAAACTGATGGACATGGGTGAATATTGGGAACAGACCACCGGCAATCCCATCCCGCTGGGTGGCATCTTTATCCGCAAAGATATACCGGAGGCTACCCGTGCACAACTCGACACACTTATCCATAAAAGCCTGCAGAACAGTTATACTACTTATCCTCAACTGTCTGATTATGTAAAATCACATGCGCAGGAAATGGATGAATCTGTGATGCGCCAGCATATTGATCTGTATGTGAATGATTTTAGTTTAGATTTGGGTAAAGAAGGAAAAGCCGCTGTGGAAGCGCTGATGGAAGCGGCAGAAAAAATCCGTCCGTAAGCAGCCGATTTTTTCGTTCTTTTGTTGCGGTATGATCGATAATAAGGATACAGACCTGTGGAACAGGTTTCGGCAAGGAGAGGAACAGGCGCTATATACCTTGTATGAAAAGTATTATCACCTGCTCCTTTTCCTGGGCCTTAAAATATGCGCCAGGAGCGAACCGGTGAAAGACTGTATCCAACAGGTGTTTCTTTATTTCTGGGAAAAAAGGGAAGGCCTGGATACCGTAAATAATGTACGCAGTTACATTATCACGGCTTTCAAACGCAAACTGTTATTACATCTCCAACAGGAGAAAAAAGACAATGGCCTGCTATCGCTCTGGATGGAAGCTGAAACCGGCGATACACCTTCTGCTGAACAACTGCTGATGCAGCAACAACAAAGCAAAGCAGCCATCGGGCGTATACAGGAAGCCATTGCTTTGCTCAGCCCGAGGCAAAAAGAATTAATTAATCTCCGCTTTTATGAAGGCAGGAGCTACGACGAAATAACAGACATCACCGGGCTTACGCACCGCACTGTCTATAATCACTTGTACGAGGCACTTAAATCGCTGAAACAATCACTTGAACAGGATCTCAAATCCGGCAACCTGCATTTGAGAACATTACTGCTGTTACTTCCCTTATAAAATTCCCTGTTAGATTATTTTCAATAAAGCTTCTTTAAAATAAAAATTATCAAAATCTGAAAATTTACCGGTACATACCTGGTAAAAGAGAGCTGATTGTCGCTCTACTTTAAAAATGGATGTAGAATGCTGCCAAAGGACCTGAATGAATTAGATCTGCTGCTCGACGATACCTTTCTGCAATATATCCGGAGGAACAATGACGAGGCTATTGCTAAATGGGAAAGCTATATCCGCCAGCATCCTGAAATAAAAGATAAGGTGGCTGCCGCAGTAACCCTGTATTATAATATTAACACCACCGAAGCAGAAAAAGACAGGACCGAACAGTTGAACAGGCTGCAGCAGGCGGTAAAAACCACCCGCCCTGTACGCCGTATTAGTTACCGGCAAATAGCATGGCGCGCAGCAGCAGTGCTGTTACTGCTGGGAGGCATCGCCCTGTTCTGGCCGCGACTGAAACCGCGTACGCCGGCTGCAATCCCCGATACCTTCCTGGTATATTCCAGCGACTGGGGACAACGCAAACTGCTCACTTTGCCGGATGGATCTTCAGTGATCCTCAACGCCAATACTACGGTAAGGATTCCTTCCGATTACAGTAACAGGCACCGGCATGTGGAACTGGTAAAAGGGGCAGCCCTGTTTGATGTACAAACCAACCCGGAAGATCCGTTCATGGTAACCAGCAAACAAATTCAGACAACGGTGCTGGGCACCTCCTTCCTGGTAAAATCATACCCCTATGAGCCACAGTCGACCGTATCACTGCTCAGCGGGAAAGTAAAGGTGAGTGAAAAATCAGGCGCAACGACGCCACTCACCCTGGCGCCTGGTGAACAGGCAAAATGGAATGAAGCAAAACAGGAAATGAGCAAAGCATCCTTTGATACCATAGCTTTGCGCACCTGGAAAACAGGCAAATTAGTATTTGACAACGCCAGCGTATCAGAAGTAATACGGCAACTGGAAAACTGGTATGGAATACCATTCCGCGTAAAGGGGAATCCGTTATATGCCAAACGGTTCTCCGGCGCGTTCGACAACGATAAATTAGAAAAAGTTTTGAACATCTTTTGTTTTACAGCCGGATGTAGTTTTCAAATACAACCGGACAAAGTACTGATTCAATTTTAATAACAGGCGTTTCCACCAAAATCGCTGAAATCGGGATCACATGCTGGCTGCCGGCGCCTGCATGCTGTACCACACATCAACCATCATTAAAAAATCTGATGCATGACTTTTAATTATGCGCGCCTCCGTGCGCCGTTAAGCACTGCGGTAAAATGGCAGTTCCTTCTTTTGGTGTTATTAATGCTAACGACCTGTATGCTATCATACGGACAGCAAAGAAAATCAATAGCGTTCCGGGAGGTTGATATTACCACTGCCTTCAAAAAAATTGAAAGTACCTACCAGGTAAAATTCTTTTATGCCGATGGTACATTGCCCATCCGGCGTATCAGCCTGCCTTCTAAACAACGGAGCCTCCGGGAAATACTCGCAGAGCTGGAAGATGCGTCCGGGCTTCAATTCAGGCTAAGTGGCAATATGATCGGCGTAGTAATGCCGTATAATCCCATCGGTGTTACCAGAGCGCATCCCCTGATCAAAGGAAGGGTAACTGACCGTAAGGGACAACCGCTACCCGGCACTACTGTCCGGGATATTATCAGTGGCAAAGGTTCAGTTACTGATGCCAATGGCATGTTTGCCATTGCCTCCGAAGAAGGCCGGCCATTAATGGTTAGCAGCATCGGCTACCGGCAGAAAACACAGGTCATCACCGGTACTGAGAACCATATTACGATGGAAGAAGATGCTACCAGTCTTGGTGGCGTAGTGGTAATGGGTTATACAAGCAAACAGGCCAGCGAACTAACCGGCGCTGTACAAAAAGTTTCGGGCGATCAGCTACGCAGCTCCGTTTCTTCTTCCAATATTCTCTCCATGCTGAAAGCCAAAACCACCGGCATGTATATCGTGGAGCCTTCCGCCGACGCCGGTGCAAAGGGACAGGTATTGCTGCGGGGCCAATCGTCGCTCCCCTCCGGCACCAGCGCTTACTTTGGACCGCTGATCGTTATTGACGGGGTAATTTCCAACTCGCAGAATTTACAGGACGTAGTAAATCCCGCTGATGTGGAAAGTATTACCATCCTGAAAGATGCCGCATCTACCGCCATCTACGGATCGCGCGCGGCACAGGGCGTAATTGTGGTGACCACCAAAAGAGCTGCTGTGAACAGCGGTGTGCATGTAACACTGGATACCCGTTATGGCGCTATTAAACAGAACCGCGCCATCCACATGATGAATACCACAGAGAGCATTGCACTCATGGATAAAGTGATGCAACGCAGATGGGAAGAAACGCCTTCCCTTCAGCAACAGTTTCCTACTGCGGCAGATTTCATCCGGCAAAGGAGGATTTATACCGACGAGGATAAAACAAAAAACTTTGACTGGGAAAAAGCAATGTTTGATGATGGAAATTTTTCTGATATCAGCCTGGGGCTGAACAGTGGAAATGATAAAACAACACTGTATGCCGGCGTAGACTGGTACAAGGAAAAAGCTATTAATAGCGGGAACACTTTTGACCGTCGTAACCTGCGTCTGAATATTATGCAGCAATTCTCTAAAAAGGTTTCCGGTGGAATAAATACCAGCGCTATCATTGATAAAACTATTTCCCGTAACGGTGTGCCTGCACTCTATATGACCCAACCCTTTGTAACACCATATAATGCAGATGGCTCACTGGCCGACAGTATCCCGGTAAAGCAATCCAATAATTTTGGTGTGCCATATACCACCTGGTCACAGAACTTTATAAGCGAAAAGAAATTCGATAATACGGCTGTTATAAATACCCAACACTTCACCGGTACCGGATGGCTGAGTTACCAGGTATTACCCTGGTTAAGCATTAAAACCGCCAATACTATCGATTATATCAACACTCACCGGAACTCTTACCTGGATCCACGTAGCTTCTCCGGGAAATACGGCGGCTATCCTTACCTGTTTAGGCCAGGCGCCACGCTTCCCAACGGAACGCTTACCATTGCAGACACCAGGTTTTTCAATTTCACATCTACCAATACACTGAACGCTACCAAACGGTTTGGCGATCATCACCTGAATCTCCTTGCTGGTACGGAATGGGCAAGGCGTACCAGTGAAACCAGCAGTACGGATATGTACAACCTTCTGCCGGGTGAAAGGAATATGGGCGCCGCAAAGAACTTTGGCAGTGCCATCAACGTTGCTTATAACCTTCCCTACCGGCCTTCCGGCTCCTATACAGAAAGAGCAAGCTTTTCCGCCTTCAGCGAATTAAACTATAATTACCAGGCGAAATATTATGCAGCCGCTTCCCTTCGCACCGATGCCTTCACCAACTTTGGCCGTAACAAAAGATATGGTACCTTCTATGCCATAAGCGGCGGGTGGCTGATCAATAAAGAAATTTTCCTGGCAGATGTGAAAGCAATAGACCTGCTGAAGCTGAGAATAGTGCACGGAACTTCCGGAAGGGATGTAGGCGATGGATACCTGAATCAAACCCTCTATGCTGCAAGCGGCAATTATACCTATGATAACATTAACAACGTAGGCTCCGCCATCACACAACTGGAAAACCCGGATATCAGCTGGGAAACCACTGTTAACAATACCGCAGGAATAGACCTTAGCCTGTGGAAACGCATAGAGCTTTCCGCTGATCTCTATTCAAAACTTAGTAAAAACCTGCTGCAACAGGTATTTGTTGGTTCTGCACAAGGCTCCTTCCAGCAATACCAGAATGTAGGAGAAGTATTGAACAAAGGGCTGGAACTAATGCTGAATACCCGTAATATAGACACAAGAGACTTCAGCTGGACTACCAACCTGAATGTAAGCTTTAATAAAAACACCATAAAAAAACTGTACGGCGATTCTCTTCTCGACAATTACAACCGCGCGTATTACCGCTATACAGGAGAAGATCTTAATGTGATTAAGGCCGTCCGTTATGTAGGTGTAAATCCAGATAACGGCGCACCGCTGTTTGAAAATTATGATGCTTCCGGGAAGAAACAGGTAGTAGAGGGTATTGGCGGGATAGCAGATATCCGCAATTACCAGACAGTAGGATCTGCAACGCCAAAATTCTTTGGAGGCTTTACCAATACCTTTACGTACAAACAATTTTCACTGAGCGCAGAAATGTGGTTCCAGGTTGGCAATTATACCGCCATGAGCCTTATCAATAACTTCCAGGATCCAACCGCTCCCTTCCTGGGCAGGAACAATGTGAACTGGCAATCCAGCCAGAAAGTATGGCAGCAACCCGGTGATAAAAATGCTAACTACCCCGATGTGTACAGCAGTAAAATGAATACCTGGCGCGTATTCGACAGCCGTTCCTCGCTTATTTACGGCAACGCCAGCCATATCCGTATGCGGAACATCAGGATCGGGTACGACCTTGCACAGAGAACACTCAATAAAATTCATGCACAGCGTGCAGGCGTGTTCGTTAGTATGGACAATGTTTTTGTTATTAAACATAAAGACTATGTTGGGGCTGATCCTGAAGGCGCCAACATCGGCACCTCTACCGCCTATGGAGGCGTAGGCATCGGAAACGCTAATCCACGCCGCATTACTGCCGGTCTTAATGTTACATTCTAAACTACTAAAAAAATGAAGCGTACAATAATAATAGCCACCGCAAGCCTTATTACATTAAGCGCCTGCAACAAACAACTGGATGAGCTGCGCCCGCACAACGTTACCAATGAAGCAACCCAGTTCAGTACCCCGGAAGGATTTACGCAGGCAGCCATGGGGCTTTACCCGATGATCACTACTGGCGTTGCCATGGAAAACAATTACTTTGGATATGGCGATATTACCATGTTCCTGTCTGAAGCACATGGTAACAATATTCATTCACTGGATCTGGGCCCCAATCAATATACCGATGCGTTTAATTATATCAACTCTCCTGATAAGGATCATAGCTGGACCTATTACTTTTGGAGAGGTAGTTATTTTACCATCCTGCACGCGAATAAATTGCTGGATAACGTACAAAAAGATGAACAACGGCCGGCGATATTACAAGCCAAAGCAGAAGCATTGTTCGTAAGGGCATTCGTATATTTTAACCTGGTACGTTTTTATGCAAAACCTTACTACCAGAACGCCGCATCATCATCCGGCGTAATGCTTATTACCACCGCAGCAAACAGTATCGATTATAAACCGGCCCGCGCCAGCGCCAAAGCGGTGTATGAGCAGGTAATTGCAGACCTTGAGGCGGCCATATCCCTGTTCAACCAGGAGAAGTCCAATAGCTTTGCCGGTAAGCAGGCAGCAGCCGCTTTGTTATCACGTGTGTATCTTTATATGGGTGGCACTTTCCAGCAACCTGATGCAACGTTTAATCAAAAAGCTGCGAGCTACGCCGACCAGGTGATTAACAGTAACAAATATACCCTACTGCAGGATGATGCCTACCGTGCTTATTATAACAGCAGCAACGTAGCTAATAAGGAGGATATCTTTGCAGGTAACATGGATTTCGGGAATGCGTCCATCAGCCAGCAATATGCATACCCACCACAGATCAACTATACAGGCGGTTACTATCGTCCCTCTTCCGACCTGTTATCACGCATTGCAAAAACAGACCTGCGCAATTCACATTACAAAGTAAATGTTACGCCTGGATTTCCTGACGACAGCATTGCCACCGTTAAATACATGTACCTGTACAACGCCATTTACAGCAAATCGCCATTCCGCTACATCCGCCTGGCGGAAGTATACCTTAACCGTGCGGAAGCCAATGCAAAGCTTGGTAAAAAAGACGCCGCACTGGCCGACCTGAACATTATCCGTAACCGGGCAGGCCTTGCGCCGGTGGATCTTTCCGGACAGGCGCTGTTTGATGAAATACTATTGCAACGCCGGATAGAGCTGGCCTTTGAAGGGCATTCCGGGTTTGATTATTTCAGGAATGGCTTGCCAATGGTACGGGATTATTCCTCTGCCAGCAGTGGCGCCATGACTATTCCCGCTACCAGCCCTAAGATATTATTGCGTATCCCGCAGGAAGAAATCATCCTCAATCCTAATCTTACACAAAACGAACAATAACATATGAAAAGAATAATTTGCGTACTATCATTAACGTTAGCTGTCGGCCAACTGGCTAATGCTCAGAAGAAATTTAGTATATCCGGCACCGTTAGCGGTAATGCACCGGCCAGGTATTACCTGCAATACAACAATGGAACAAAGTATGTAACAGATAGCGCTGAGGTAAAGAATGGCAGGTTCAGCTTTGCCGGCATGCTGCTGCAACCCGCTCCCGGTGTGGTTTCCGCAACACTGATCAGGAACATGACCGGCAACAAAAAAGAGCAGGCATACCTGTTCCTGGAGCCCGCCGCCATGACTATCAACATAGACAACGGCGATCTCAGCACCATTGTTATGAAAGGCTCTGTAAGTAATGATGAAAACGTGCAACTGGAAAAAGAAAAAGAAGCTGCCACCGCCAGATACCAACCGTTGCTGGAAGCATTGCGTAACGAAAAAGACCACGATAAAGCAGCAGCTATCCGGGAGCAGCTGGCGCCCTACTTTAATACCAACAGCCAGTTGTCAAGAAAATTTATCCGCGAACATCATAACTCTTTCCTGAGCGTTTACCTGATGCGTTTTGAAATTGGCAGTATGACACTGGATTCCGCGAGGTACTATTACAACAGCCTGAGCACTGCTTTACAAAAAAGTAAAGATGGGCTGGATATCGCCAAAGAAATAAAAAGTCTTGAACAAGGCTCTCCGGGCAGCGTTGCGTTTAACTTCAGCAAAAAGGATATCAATGATCAGCCACTCAGCTTATCCGATTTCAAAGGAAAATATGTGCTGGTAGATTTCTGGGCCAGCTGGTGCGTGCCCTGCCGTGCAGGTAACCCTCACCTGCTGGAGTTGTATAAACAATATAAGGATAAAGGGTTTGAAGTGATCAGCGTTTCAGACGACGACCGCAATCATGATGCCTGGAAAAAGGCGGTGGAAAAAGATGGCATTGGGGTATGGAAACATGTGCTGCGGGGCCTGGACATGAATAAACGCATGAAAAACGAGCCCAATCCGGAAGACATCAGTGAGCACTTCGGCATTCATTCCTTACCCACCCAGATATTAATTGACCCCAAAGGCGTAATTATTGCACGCTACGGTGGCGGCGGAGAAGAACACGAAGCATTGGATGCCAAACTGAAAGAGGTTTTCAACAACTGATTCTCTCTTAAATAAAAAAATGCAGTGAACCAATCACTGCATTTTTTTTATTTCCGTAATGCCTTTCCATACACTTCCAGTGCGCGCTTACGCGCTTCCTCATGCAATACTATTGGTTTTGCATAGTTAAACCCTTCAAACTCCGGCACCCATTTACGTATATACTTCAAATCTTTATCAAATTTCTGTGTTTGAAGCGATGGATTAAATACCCTGAAATAAGGCGCCGCATCACAACCCGACCCTGCTGCCCATTGCCAGCCGCCATTGTTTGAGGCCAGGTCATAGTCTAATAGTTTAGCGGCAAAATAAGCTTCGCCCCAACGCCAGTCAATTAACAGGTGTTTGGTTAAAAAGCTGGCAGTGATCATACGTACCCGGTTATGCATAAAGCCGGTAGCATTCAGTTCACGCATACCTGCATCTACGATCGGGTAACCGGTTTCTCCTTTGCACCATTTCTCAAATTCTGCTTCATTGTTCCGCCACCCTATCTTATCATATTCTTTCTTAAAAGAATTTCCCACTACATGTGGAAAATGCCAGAGGATCATCTGGTAAAATTCCCGCCATATCAATTCCTTTGCAAACGTAGCATTCAGCTGCATAGCCTGTTGCATAAGCGAGCGTATGCTCACGGTGCCAAAGCGCAGGTGAATGCCCAACCTGGACGTACCGTTTACCGAAGGAAAATCGCGGGTTTCATCATAATGCTTGATCAACGTTTCTTTCAGATCTTTTGAGGGAAAATGTTTTTCTCCTGGTGTAAATCCCATTTCTTCCAGGGAAGGAATTTTTATTGTCTGTTGTTTAAAAAGATGATGATAATATTTTTTACACGGATATGATTTGAGATGAAAAAAGGTAAGGGTATCATACCACTTCCTGCTGTAAGGCGTAAATATCGTATATGGTTCACCGTTATCTTTCAGTACTTCATTTTTTTCCAGTATCACCTGGTCTTTATAACTGTGAAACGAAATACCTTTCTTGCTGAGTTGCTTTGCTATAGCGGCGTCCCTGTTCTTTGCATAAGGCTCATAGTCATGATTGGTATAAACGCCGGCTACTTTATATTTACTGGTCCAATGTTCGAAAGCAGCTTCGGGTGCACCATAGAAAACATCCATCGATGAACCCTGCTGCTGCAATTGCACCTGCATTTCTTCCAGCGCTTCATGAATGAAGGTAACACGCCGGTCATGCTTATCTTCCAGGTCATTAAGTATGTTGGTATCAAAAACAAACACCGGCACTACCTGGTTGCCCGAACGTAGCGCATAATAGAAAGCTGCCTGGTCGTCCAGCCGCAGATCACGGCGAAACCAGCATAAACTGATTTTTTGTTCCATGTAATGATTGTTTTCTACAGCATGCCTTCATGCAATACTTCATGTAAAATAGCGGCGGTGGCATTGCCGTAACTACTGTCGCGGAAAAGACCTACCCAGCGGATACCATAGATCGCATTGGTTAAAAATATCTCATCCGCATTTTCGAGGTCTTCTATATCGAGAGGCTTCTCTTGTACTTTGAATGGCAGTTCCGTTTTCAGCAGGTATTTGCGCATTACCCCGCATACCCCGCCTTCAGACAATGGCGGTGTATACAGTACCTTATTCCGCACTACAAATACATTGGCAATGGTACTGTCGGCCACCCTGCCATATGGGTTCAGCAAAATAGCTTCGTTTAGCCGGTGCTGTTTGGCATACATGGCTGCCATTACATAGGGCAGGCAATTATTTGATTTAATAGCAGAAAGCTTATCGCAACTTTTTTTCACATCAGGGAAGATGTCTGTTATCAGCCCGTTATTATTTAATTCCAATACGGTCCTGCTCAGTTCCCAGCATTGGATAATATAATTGGGCAAATTATTTACGGGGTCATACAAACCGCCATCAGAGCGGAATATAGCGAGGCGCACACGGGCCAGTTGTGATACATTGTTTTTGCTGCAGAGTTCCAGTATCTGCTTAACGAAATATGCTTTTGTAAAATGAACGGGGATATCAAAGTGCAGCAGGTGTAAACTGGCAAGCAGCCGTTCAAAGTGCAGGTCTGCCAATAATACCTGTCCCTGGTATACTTTCAGGGTTTCAAAAAAGCCGTCCCCGTATCTGAAAGATCGATTATCTGCCGTAAAAATCGGGTCAGCTGCAGGAATATATTTACCGTTATAACAAAGAAATCCAACTTGCACCTCGAACTATTTTAGCAAATTGAAAGGTACCAATTATTTAGGGATTTTTAAGTTTGGAGATTTAGATGTTTGGTTTCAGGTAAGTATGTATTTCAAAAACAAAACATCTAAATCCACTTAAAAATTAAATCTTATTTACTTTTCTATAATCCTCCGGAACGTATGCCAGCAAAGCCATCCGGCTGATGAGAAGAGTCCCGGTAATGTACTGACCACACAGCCGGCACCCAGAAATAGCAGCCCTGCACGAAGCTGGTGCCTGCATCGAGTTTAGATAACCGGGTATAGCTGATTGGCAGGGAACAGTCGAAAATACGGTCGTGGTAACGTGGCGTTATATTGAAGCCGTGTTCAGCTAAATTTTCATTTCCGGGATATCGCCATCGATCACCAGTTTCCCGGCTGTTTTAGCGCGGATTTCCTCCACCGTAACACCGGGTGCACGTTCCAGGAGCTTAAATCCTTCAGGCGTTACATCCAGCACGGCCAGTTCAGTCACAATTTTCTTTACGCAGTTAACACCGGTAAGCGGTAAGGTACAGGCAGGCAGTAATTTACTTTCGCCTTTGGGGTTGGTATGCATCATGGCTACAATGATGTTCCTGGCAGAAGCTACCAGGTCCATTGCACCGCCCATGCCTTTTACCATTTTGCCGGGGATTTTCCAGTTGGCGATATCACCGGTATCGGATACTTCCATTGCACCCAGCACGGTAAGGTCTACCTTACCTGCGCGGATCATACCAAAGCTTTCTGCAGAGTCGAAAAAGCTGCCCCCGGGTAATAAGGTTACTGTTTCCTTCCCGGCATTAATCAGGTCCGCATCAATATCTTCCGCTGCAGGATAGGGCCCCATGCCGAGTATCCCGTTTTCAGACTGTAGCATAATAGAAATGCCGGCAGGTATATAGTTGGATACCAGCGTAGGAATACCAATGCCAAGATTCACGTACATTCCATCCTGCAGTTCCTGTGCAATTCTTTTGGCAATGCCATATTTGTCGAGCGACATAAAATGTAAGATTTGAGAGTGGAAAATTTGATGAGCTAGATCTTAACTGTTCTGCGTTCGATCCTTTTTTCATAGTTACCGCCTTTGAAGATGCGGCGTACATAAATACCCGGCACATGTACCTGGTCGGGCTCCAGCTCTCCGGGCTGCACCAGCTCCTCCACTTCAGCAATGGTAATTTGTCCGGCCCTGGCCATTGAAGTGCTGAAATTCCTGGTGGTTTTACGGAATACCAGGTTACCCAGCGTATCTCCTTTCCAGGCTTTTACAATAGCGAAATCAGCATGCAGTGCGAGCTCCATCAGGTGGGGCTTTCCATCAAACACCCTCACTTCTTTCCCTTCAGCAATTTCGGTTCCGTAACCGGCGGGAGTGAAAAAAGCGGGAATACCCATACCTGCCATCTGGATGCGTGTGGCCAGGGTTCCCTGTGGAATGAGATCTACCTCGAGCTCGCCCGCCAGTAGTTGTCTCTCAAATTCTGCGTTTTCGCCCACATAAGACGACATCATTTTCCTGATCTGCCTGGTTTTCAGCAGCAGGCCAAGACCAAAATCATCTACTCCTGCATTATTGGAAATGCAGGTAAGATCCTTCACTCCTTTTTTCACCAGGGCGGCGATACAATTTTCCGGAATTCCACACAAACCAAATCCTCCCAGCATCAGTACCGCGCCATCCCGGATATCTTGTATGGCTTCATCGGCATTTGCTACTACTTTGTTCATGTTTTGGTGTTTTATAGATTAGGGCTGCCGTTTGATAAAAGGACGGACGGTGTCCACCTTCGGCAGCAATAGCACGCTGTCTGCATACGGGAAAATGCTTTTCAGCCGGAACCGCAGCGGTGCATTTTCATCCACCGGGTTGGGCAGGCGCTGTTTCCTTGCGGCAATATCAGTTTGTACCATTTGAAATACTTCCTTCAGCCTGTTGGGATGACTTTCATAATACCGGTAGCTTTCCATAAACTCTTCCACACTTACCTTGTGAAGATCCAGTATCTGCTTGTAATAGATCTTTACCTTTTCCTGCCTGAGCGAGTCAAAATTTGGGGTGTAGGTAACCTGCATCTGTTGTTCATTGCTGTAGGCGTCTGCAATAGACATATCTACCAGGATACCCGTCATACGCTCCTTTGAAATATACTTACGCGGCACCTTGTCGCCTTCACCGCAGGCGAATAAAAACAACACTAACAAGGTCAGGGTGGCGTATTTCATCATCATATTCATCATAGCTGTTACTTCATCTGTTGATACTTCTGCGCATTGGGCACATCCATCTGGGACAGTAATTCCGCCGCACGGCTTTTCTCCTGTGGCGTAGCACGGGAAAATATTTTCAATAACTCCTGTCCCTTTGAAAGGAAAAAGGTTTGCATCAGCATGGAGTTTGGAATATCCTGGTGGATGGAATAAAGCATGTTCAGGCAGTTCAGGATAGCTGCGCGGCCTTTCATCACATCGTCATACATCAGGTCAAGCCCCTGCCGGTGATACTGGTACATCACATCATGAAACTGGAGGAACTTTGCATTGAGGAGGTTATCCTGCAACCAGTAACGGTTGCGGTTTCCTTCAAAGGCTTTCCATCCGGAAATTTCCTTTCCATCCGGTGCATTGTTTACAATATTCAGTGCTTTCTTAAAATACAGGTCTCCACCACGGGGAGAAAACGAATCATAATCCAGGCCGAGAATGATATTCACGTAGTATGCGAGGATAGCGGTTAAATTAGATGCCAGCGGGTCGTTGCCCACTACCCTGTTGTCGCTGAATTCCAGTTGCTGAAATTCCACGTAACGGAAAACCACATTGGGATCCTGGATGTTCAGCAGGCTGGTAACATAGCTGCTGTTGAACACCGGTCTGGTGGCCTGTATGGTTAGTGTGCCCTTGTAGCTGTCGTTTCCGGAGGTACCGGTAATATTCAGCAGGAAATTACATTCTATCCGTTCAGCCGGTGTAAAGGCATCAGCTGCCCAGTGGCGGTTATTGAGGAAATCCCGGATGGAGTTCTGCAGAGTGGTAAATATTTTCTTGTCCACTCCCTGGATCTGTTGGGCTACTACAGATACATTGGCCCTGATTTCCTGGGCTTTAACGGGAGGGCAGCAGAATAGTAAAAAGGCGCCTGCCAGCAGCAGGATCAGCGGGAAGCGATTATGCATGTTGCAATTCGATTATAGCGGAAACAATATCCTGGGCCACGGCCTGTTTGGATTTGAGCGGGAAACTGCGTTCGTTCCCGTTCCTGTCAAACAGCGTTACTTTATTGGTATCATAATTAAATCCTGCACCTGCATCTGCCAGGGAGTTCATCACAATCAGGTCCAGGTTTTTCTCACGCAGTTTTTTCAGTGCATATTCCTTTTCATTGTTCGTTTCCAGGGAGAATCCTACCAGCAGCTGACGTGGCCCTTTGCGGTCGCCCAATGAGCGGAGTATATCGGGAGTTTTTTCGAGATCGATGTGTAACTGTGCTTCGCCTTTTTTGATTTTCTTATCCGCCACTTTTGCAGGTCGGTAATCTGCCACTGCTGCGGCAGCCACCACTATTCCCGCGCCAGCGTACCGGGATGTTACCGCATCAAACATTTCCTGGGCGGTTTGCACAGGGATAACGGTAATGCCGCGATGGGTTGTTTTTTGGGAAGTGGGACCCAGTACCAGCTGTACATCAGCGCCGGCGTCCGCCAGGGCCTCTGCGATGGCAATGCCCATTTTGCCGCTGGAGTGGTTGGTGATATAGCGAACAGGGTCAATATGTTCTATAGTAGGACCAGCAGTAACGATGACAGCAGTTCCATTCAGTGCTTTTTTTCCGTTTTCCTGCTGAAAATGCTGTTCAAGGAAGGCGAGTATCTGTTCAGGTTCTGCCATGCGGCCTTCTCCAAAGAGCCCGCTGGCCAGTTCTCCGGATTCCACGG
Source organism: Chitinophaga sp. (assembly GCF_036569185.1). Lineage (GTDB taxonomy): Bacteria > Bacteroidota > Bacteroidia > Chitinophagales > Chitinophagaceae > Chitinophaga. The sequence continues at coordinate 77 of NZ_DATCRD010000395.1, read as the reverse complement.
GAATTTGCCGGTGACCGTAAGCAATCAGTTTATCCACATTTGCGCGGGTAGCAGGATGATGCCACATATCTTCATCC
>NZ_DATCRD010000394.1:0-10812 GCF_036569185.1 Chitinophaga sp. | reverse complement strand
GCCGTGGGAATTCGTTATCGTTTTTTATAAGACGGAATAAGGTACGCTGACTTATCCGGGTGATAGCGGATAAGGCTTTAATGTCTACCAGCTCACTGGGTTCCTGTGGTGGTAATTGTATAGGAACATATACAACCTGGGAGCCTAATGCTGATTGAAGCATTTTGTCTTTGGTTTCAACATTGGAGTCTTCTACCTTCTTATTCTTTTGACGGAGTTTATAATTGCGTCTTGCGCATTCCAGGGAGCAAAACTTGGTAACCGTCTTTTGGGCAACGAATATCTCATTACAATGTTCGCAGATCTTTCTTATTCTGATATTACTGCTCATGTGGAATTATTAAAAAACAGAAATACGGGTTATAAGAGGTATGCTTATCCGGGTCGTCTATTATTTACAAGCTGTCTATTACTGTCAATTACTGCCATCATTTCTCCAAAATAGAGAATCCTGTACCTCTTTCTATACTATTCGAAAGGTACACTTTTGGGGGTCCAAAACCAAAAAAATCAGTGGAAAATATAAAAAATTTGTTCGGCTAAAATCTTTTACTACATTGCGTTTGGAAAGAATATGAAAATAGAGAAAAGTATAGAAAAGCCCCTACTTTCCGATACAAAACTTACTAAAAATATAATCCAGCCTGTCCTCATTTGTCACCTCCCCTGTTATCTCACCAAGATAATGCAAACAAAGCCGGATATCCAATGCCAGCAAGTCGCCCGGCAGCCCATTGTCCATTCCCTGCTTCACATCCAGTAACGACTTCAACACTTCCTGCAGGGCTGCGTGATGACGGGCGTTAGTGATGATAGTGTCTTCTGTATTAACATCTCCGGCCAGTACTTTGTGCACAAGCGCATCTTTCAGTTCCTGGATATGTGCGTGATTTTTTGCGGAGATAAAAAGTATTTCAGGAATAGCGGAGAATTTAGTGCGGATAGCTGCTTCACCGGTAATATCTGTTTTATTTCCTACCAGGAGATAATTAACGTTTTGCGCTTCAAAAGCTGTCACCTGGTTACGTATATCCGTTTCAGTGAGCTCATTCACATCAAAAAGGTAAACGACAACGCCGGCTTCCCGGATTTTTTCCATGGTTTTCTGTACACCAATGCTTTCAATGGTATCCAGGCTTTCACGGATGCCTGCAGTGTCTATAAGCCGGAAAAGGATGCCATCTATATTCAGTACTTCCTCGATGGTATCACGGGTGGTACCGGCGATATCGCTGACGATAGCTCGGTTTTCATTCAGGAGGGTATTCAGCAGCGTGGACTTACCCGCGTTAGGTTTTCCCACTATGGCAGTATTTACACCATTCTTGATGACATTTCCCATCCGGAAGGAACCAATGAGGTGTTTAACGACCCCGGTTGCATTGGAAACAAGCGTATATAAGCCCGTACGATCGGCAAATTCCACATCTTCCTGGCTGAAGTCCAGTTCAAGTTCGATCAGGGCAGAAAAGGTGATTAACTGCTCACGCAGGGCATGTAATTCTTTGGAGAATCCACCCCTCATTTGCTGCATAGCTGTTTGGTGGGAGGCGGCTGAATTGCTGGCGATAAGATCTGCTACTGATTCTGCCTGGGTAAGATCCAGCTTGCCATTCAGGAAAGCCCGTTGGGTAAATTCACCGGGTTTGGCAAGCCTCGCGCCTGCTTTAACAGTGGCATCGATGATCTGTTGCTGTATATAGGGAGAACCATGACAGGATATTTCTATCACGTCTTCCCCGGTATAGGAACGGGGGCCTTTATAAAGACTTATTACTACTTCATCAATGATGTGCCCATTGGAAACGAGGTTACCGAAATGCAGGGTATGGCTGGCTTGCTGCAGGAGGTCTTTGCCCGGGAACAGCCCGTTGCAGATACTATAGGCATTGGGGCCACTCAGCCGTATAACGGCAATGGCGCCAAGACCGGGAGCTGTTGCCACCGCTACAATTGTATCATCGAATCCTGTTAGTTTCCCCAGCATACCGTTTTTATTTACCAATTCTTAAAGGGCACAAATTTACACACAATCGGGGCTATCACCAATTCCAGAAAATCAAAGGTCCCGTTCCAACGAAGTTGAAACGGGACCTTTGAAAAATATGCTTGATACAGTACTACTCCTGCAAAGTAAAGCGGATCGGGAGATTGAACTGTACAGAAACCTGGCGGCCATTTTGCTTACCAGCTTTCCACTTAGGCATGGTTTTCACCACACGCACAGCTTCTTCTTCCAGGCCACCACCTTTTGCGGCACCTACTGTTTTTACATCTTTAATGTTTCCTTCAGAATCTACTACGAACTGAACGAATACTGTACCGGAAATACCGTTTTCCTGCGCAACGCGTGGGTAACGGATGTTTTTGCTCAGGTACTTGGCCAGTGCTTCCTCACCACCAGGGAAGGTTGGAGGCTGCTCTACGAAAGTGAAGATTTCTTCTTTTGCAGGAGCAGGAGGCGGGCCTACTACACCAGTACCTTTACTGTCATCCAGTAATCCCGGATCAATACCGTTCGGATCACCGTCTACAGTTTTGGTGCTGATGGCTTTATCTTTAATGTCCTCATGTTTCGGAGGTTCCTCATCCGGTGGTACTTCATTATCCTTCTTAATTACAGGAGGAGTGAACTGTACTGACGGTTTTACCGGTGGCGGTGGCGCAGGCGGTGGAGGTGGCGGAGGTGGCGTTTTCGGATCATCCGGTAACTTCACATCCTCCATCTTAATTTCCTGGATCACCGGCTTCTTCGTGTTTTCACCCTCAGAAGCTTTAACCCACTGTGATATCATATACGTTGCGAAGAATATTACAAACAATGACACGGTACCCAAAATGGCATTCCGCACACGCTTATTATACTGTCTCCGCAAATCGTACGCCCCATACTCCTTGTTCCTGCCGTCAAACAGGATATCAAGAAAATCGGACTTTAAGACTTTAGCAGAATCCATTGTTGTTGTTTTATGATGGATGCAAAAAAATAAATTAGTTATTTAGCCGGCGGAGCTGCAGGAGTATTAGGAACACCGTTAGCTGCTTCTGTAGACTGTATCCATTTTTTATCCTGGTCACTGATATCTACAGTTGCGTAACGTTGTATTCTGTTGATGGCCATTTCATCAAGAATATCTACGAAATTCTTGTAGTTAGCCTGATCATCAGCTTTAATAATCACCACAACATCTTCTGGTTCACCTTTTGCATTTCTCAGTTTGGAAACTTCGTCCCTTTTCCTGATGATCTCATCTCTGATTCCTCCGGTGTTGGCAAAAGATGTTGCCTTGAAGAAGTCAGGATTAGCAGAGGCATTCGGGTCTTGTGCCAAACCTTCGTAATAGTAAACACGATTATCTTTTCCGAGTAAAATGGTAAGGGCCGTACTTTCTTTTACCTTATTCTGGTCCTTTTCATTTTCGGTATCCTTTGGCATGATCAAGTCCATTGTTTTGGGCTTGGACATGGTAGTGGTTAGCATGAAGAAGGTAATCAGGAGAAAACCTAAATCCACCATTGGCGTCATATCCACACGGGTCGACTGTTTCTTCGATTTCGTTCCACCGTGTTTCTTTCCACCGCCACTACTGCTGGTATCCATTTCTGCCATAGTAGCCAATTTTTTTAGTTCTTAAATCAGCAGTCTTCCAGGTCAGGAAGTATTTACTGCCGTTTACTTCTTAGGTGCATTTGCCTCTTCCCAGGCAGCTGTACCTTTAGGAGCTTCTTCCAGGTTAGTAACCAGGTTCAGCTTCTGGATATGCTTCTTTTTGAAGGTATCCAGGATTTCCTTGATCTTTGGATAAGGAGTCTGGTTGTCTGCTTTAATACAGTACTTCAGCTTTGCAATGCTTCCGCCTTGTGCTGCCACACCATATTCGATCCAGGCACCTAACTCATTATTTGCAGAATCCGTAGGAATTCCTTTATCCAGTCCTGATTTTTTACGCTCGTCCTCAGAGAGGGAAAGATATTGTTTCAGGTCTTTAATAGGCGCTCCTACACTGGCTCCGGTCACAAAGCTTTTAATTTCTTTATCGCCCAGGCCCAGTTTGTACTGCGTGTTCAGATCTTCTATCAGCTTCTTTCTTTTGGGCTGACCATCCATGCTGAAAAACACTCTGCCATCCTTATCTACTGTGAATAATAACACATCAGAATCAGGTAAAAGGGTGGTGTTAATAGAGGATGGGGTAACTACTGTTACCGGTTCATCCGGTTTGAACTTAGTCGCCAGCATAAAGAAAGTTAACAGCAGGAAAGCCACGTCACACATTGCTGTCATGTCAATGGCGGTGCTTTTCCTTGGCATTTTAACTTTAGGCATCTTTACTCTGTTTTATGATTTACTTTAAATAGATTCAAAACCGCTCAAATTCCATAAATAATCCGCGATTATTTGTGGTTTGCAGCGAAGCTCTGAGTTAAAGTAAAGCCAGACTCATCGATAGCGTAAGTGATGCTGTCAATATTGGTAGTGAAGTAGTTGTACATTACGATCGCAATAGCAGATGTACCGATACCCAGTGCGGTGTTGATCAACGCCTCGGAGATACCTAACGCCAGCTGTGCAGAATCCGGAGCACCACCAGAAGACATCGCAGAGAACGCCTTGATCATACCCAATACTGTACCGAACAGACCCAGCAGGGTTGCTACTGATGCAATGGTAGACAGGAACACCAGGTTCTTTTCCATCATTGGCAGTTCCAGTGCGGTAGTTTCTTCAATTTCATTCTTGATGGTCAGGATCTTCTGTTCTGTATCCAGATCAGCATTGGTAACCATTTCTTTGTACTTTTTCAGACCTGCTTTCAATACGTTTCCTACAGAGCCTTTCTGTTTGTCGCATTCTGCCAGCGCTGCGTCTACATTTTTGTTAGCCAGGTGATACTGTACTTTACGTACCAACTCAGAACCACTGAATTTACCTTTTGCTTTTGACAGGTACAGGAAGCGCTCGATCACGAAAGTCAGACACACCAGTAATACGGAAATCAATACCGGTACTACATAACCGCCTTTGTAAACAGTACCAAACCATTTACCGATACCTGAATCTATAGGATGTCCATCGGGATTATTACCCTGGAAATTGGCTGGATTACCTAATACAAAAAAGAAAAACAGGAATCCTATCACTAAGCAGATAGGCACAGCCAACGTTGCGAACAGGTTGGATGACTTTTTAGGTTGATGAGAAGAAGCCTTAGCTGTAGCTGCAGTCACAGTTGTTTTAGTCTCAGCCATGTTGATTGAAATTTTAGTGTTAAAAATTAAACTATTGTTTGTTAGAAGTTATTATTCTCTTTAGAATGCCCCTCAGCACTCAATTTACTGTCAATTTACTGTTTTAATCAGTGATTCGCAAAGTTATACGGTTGGTCCAAAAAAACAAGTGCAGCCCAAAAAAACCCACAAAAATTAACCTTCACACGCAAAAGCCCCACCACAGGGCTTTTAGACCACTCGTTTTTTTAGAGCAAACACTTACATAAGCGAATAAACCAATATTGCAGTTCTCACAACTTATTGTTACTGTCCCAATACTTGAAATCGTTTGATTTTTTTCAAAGTTGGACGCACAATTTAAGAAAAAATTCAAATGTTCCAACAGAAATCTTACAATTCTGCTAACTTATTTATTCCCGCGCCAGTAAACAGTTTCAGGCGACGCTAATAGCATTTAGCAACACAACGCCGAATATTTTCCCGATTCATAACTTGAAATTCAATACGGCAGCGGTAATCAACCTGTCTCCATCCATCTCTGCCATATGGAATTATTATTTGCTATAACAATAAATACTTACATTAAAAAAGTTGCCATCGCAACTATTGTTTTAACTCCTACTGTCAATTTTACTTCTTTTTTTCCATTCCTACAGTCTTTACTGCGCTTATGGATTTTCCTGATAAGTTAATACTTAATATACTTACTTGCAAAGGTTTTTAAAAAAACATAACAACTAATCAAGAACCAATTATTAAATCGTAATGAGCAAACCATTTCACCACAAACTGATAGTAGCCATGGCAGGCGCGCTTTGCCTGGGTATTACAGCTTATCAACCTGCCAGCGCACAACGGAAAAAACATAACCGTAACGCCGCACCAACTACTCCTGCTCCTGCAAAAGACAGTACCGGGAAGCCCCCCATGATCAAACCAGGACCCAAAGCAGGCCCAAAGCCCTTCGCCGAAGTAATTACTGATAAAGCCCAGGCAGACTCCGGCCTGTTCAATATCTACAAACAGGATGACCGCTTTTTCTTTGAAATCCCTGATTCCCTGCTGGGCAGAGACGTACTGGTAGTAAACAGGATATCCAAATCGGCCGCAGGCCTCCGCGCCATGATGATGGGCTTCAGCGGTGATATCATCGGCGAAAATGTGATCCGCTTTGAAAAAGGCCCCAATTACCGCATCTTCCTGAAAAATATTTCCTATGCCGATGTATCAAAAGATTCTACCCAACCAATGTTCACCTCTGTGAGCAACTCCAACCTGCAACCCATTGTGGCAGCATTTGATGTCAAGGCGACATCTAAAAACGGGAAAGGTAATGTTATTGACCTGACTGAATACATCAGTGGCGACAACGATATCCTTTTCTTTGATGGACAGGTTAAAAACGCACTTAAAATCGGTGGCGTTCAACCGGATAAATCTTACATCTCTGATGTAAAATCATATCCGATGAACACCGAAATCAAAACGGTAAAAACATACAGCAAATCAGGCAGCTCCGGTGGTCCTGGTATGCCCCCTTCCGCCGGAGGCAATGCTACCGTGGAGCTGAACAGCTCTATGGTATTACTCCCTGCGGTGCCAATGCAGCCCCGCTACTTTGATCCCCGTGTAGGTTATTTCACTACCAGCGTTACCGACTTTGATGCGGATCCGCAGGGTGTAAAAAGACTCCAGATGATCACCCGCTGGCGACTGGAACCAAAGCCGGAAGACATGGAGAAATATAAACGCGGGGAACTGGTGGAACCGGTAAAACCCATCGTGTTTTATATTGACCCTGCCACCCCTGTAAAATGGCGTAAATACCTTATCATGGGTGTGAACGACTGGCAATCCGCTTTTGAACAGGCAGGCTTTAAAAACGCTATCATCGCTAAAATGGCGCCCACTCCCCAGGAAGATTCTACCTGGTCTATCGAAGACGCGCGATTCTCCGCCATCGTATACAAACCATCCGATGTACCTAATGCAAGCGGACCACATGTACACGATCCCCGCTCCGGCGAAATTATTGAAAGCCATATCAACTGGTATCACAACGTAATGCGTTTGCTGCGCAACTGGTACTTTGTACAGGCATCCCCCAACGATCCCCGCGCCCGTAATATGCAATTCAGCGATGAACTGATGGGTGAACTGATCCGCTTCGTGTCATCCCACGAGGTGGGCCATACCCTGGGTTTACGCCATAACTTCGGATCAAGCTCCACCTACCCGGTTGAAAAACTGCGCGATAAAGAGTGGGTGAAAAAGAATGGCCATGCCGCATCTATCATGGATTACGCCCGTTTCAACTACGTAGCGCAACCTGGCGATGGCATTACCGGGGCTGATCTTTATCCCCGTATTAACTACTACGATAAATGGGCTATTGAATGGGGCTACAAACTGCTGCCACAGGCAAAATCACCGGAAGCGGAAGTACCCGTTCTCAATAAAATAACAATAGAAAAACTGAAGGATAAGAAGTTCTGGTTTGGTACCGAATCAAACCCGGATGACCCACGGTCCCAAAATGAAGACCTGGGCGACAATGCAATGATAGCCAGCGGCTATGGCATTAAGAACCTGCAGTATATCATGCCTAATCTTCTTAGCTGGACAAAAGTAGAGAACGAAGGCTATGGTAACCTGTCTGAATTGTATAAAGAAGTGGCTGGTCAGTTTAGCCGTTATATGGGGCATGTAGCCAAAAACGTAGGTGGTATTTATGAAACACCGAAAACGGTAGAACAGGCAGGCGGCGTATACGAATACGTTCCAAAGGCTATCCAGAAGGAGGCAGTGGCATTCCTGAACAAGCAACTGTTTACCACACCAAAATGGCTGATCAACCAGGACCTGCTGAGCCGCATAGGCAGCGATGGCGTATCCCTGATCAGTTCACGCCAGGCGCCCATCCTGGACAAGCTGATGAGCACCAATACTATCAATAAACTGATCACCGGTGAAGCCGCGCTGGGAGCTAAAGCTTACGACCCGGTTGAAATGCTGAACGATCTGAAGAAATCTATCTTCTCAGAAATTTACACACATCAGTCTATAGACGTATACCGCAGGAACCTGCAGCGCGACTATGTGGATAACCTCTCTGAACTGGTAGCGCCTCCCGCTCCTGCCAACCCGATGATGGGTGGTTATGCACCTCCGAGTGCATCGCGGTCAGATGCTGCAGGCATTGGCCGTGCCCAGCTGGTGGCCCTGAGAACTGAACTGCGTGCAGCTGCCGGTAGTGGCGACAGTATGACCCGCAATCACCTCCAGGACCTGATAGCCCGTATCAATAAGGCGCTGGATCCCAAATAACGAACCCGTATACACGATATCGGCGCCCTTCCTGGTAATCCGGGAAGGGCGCCTTCTTTTATACATATTTAAAACCTTATAAATTATTGTGGAAAATGCTTAATATCGCTGCATTATTAACCTAGACGCCTCAAAAGTGAAAGATCGGACTAACAAAATCACGATATACGATATTGCGCATAAACTGAATCTGTCGGCATCTACTGTTTCACGTGCATTACAAAACAATCCTCTTATCAACCTGGAAACACGCGAAAAAGTACAGGCAACAGCTACAGAAATGGGCTATGTTCCAAACTGGATAGCTTCCAGTTTGCGCAAAAAGAGGTCGAATATTCTTGGCCTTATCGTACCCCGAACTTCCATGTACTTCCAGAGTACCGCTATCAGCGGTATTCAACATGAGGCGCATAAATATGGGTTTAGCATTGTTATTGGCCAGTCGGATGAGACCGTGGCGATGGAAAAAGAACTGGTACATACTTTTTATTCTCTCCGTGTAGATGGTTTACTTGCAGTGGCCTCTATGTTTACCACCAACGTTGATCATTTCAGCCCGTTTATCAAGAACAATATTCCACTGGTATTTTATGATCGTGTACCTACAGATTTCCAGGGATACACTATTACCGGGGATGATTTCAGGGGCGGCTTTCTTGCTACCGAGCACCTGATCAAGCAAGGCTGCAAACGCATTGCCCATTTTTCAGGAGTACTTACCTGTAACCTTTACCAGCAAAGGCTTTCAGGTTATAAGGAAGCATTGGCACAATACAATATCCCATTTGATGAACAGCTGGTTTATATTCATGACCTGACAATGGATTCGGCCACCGTTGCTGCACAACAATTATTTGATGGACAGAAAATGCCGGATGGGATGTTTGCAGCTAATGATAGTTCTGCAGTTGCTTTTATCCGCGAAGCAAGGAAAAGGAATATAGCTGTTCCCGAGCAGATCAAAGTAGTAGGCTATTCCAATGATCTCTCCTCCAGGATTATTTCGCCGTCTTTAACTACCATTGAACAATCGGGGTATAATATGGGGCAGAAAGCAGTAGAGACCATCGTTCAGCTGATCAATCATGAAGAAACAGTGAAAGTGACAAAAAATTACGTATTTCCTGTAGAGCTGATCAAGCGGGAATCTACCGGATCATAAATTCAATAGTAAAAACTGATAACCTACAACTATATGAAATCTTCCATTTATGCAGCACTACTATGCACTGCTGCAGTTGCTGTATCTTCCTGTAACAAACGTATCTATGTCCCTAACCAGGTGAATGTTCCATTGCTGAAAGAGAAGTATGAATTCAAAGGCAGTGTTACCCCTACCAATTTGCAGGGCGCCTTTGCTATTACTGATAACATAGGGATTATGGCCAATGGCCAATACCTCTGGGGATGGAGTTATACCGATCCTACAAACAGCTACGATGATGATGGCGTGTTCAAGGATAATAACACCCGTGGCGGAATGGTAGAGGGAGCAATTGGTTTCTTCAAACCTATAGGCCCAAATAAGAAAACTGTTTTTGATGTGTATGCAGGTTACGGCGGGGGCCATTTTAAAACGCTTTCCGGCGATTACAGGTCGGATAACAATGGTACAGGTAATATAAACCTGAATGACTATGTTATCAAAAACCGCTTCAGCAAAGTGTTTATACAACCCAGTTTCGGGCTTGCCCACCGTGTGGTGGAAGCTGCGTTCAGCAGCCGGTTTTCATTTGTAAATTTTTACAATAGCAGTATTGGAGTAAAGGCATTTGAAAACGATGAAGTGGAGCAAAACAAGTTTATGCGGATTCACGATAAAACGGTCGTATTTTATGAGCCGGCTTTTACTGTAAGGGTAGGATTTAAATATGTAAAATTCCAGGCGCAGCTGCAGTTTTCAACGCCATTAAACAATAACAGTTTCTACGACACTAATAGTTATAACGATAAGAATTTCAATGACTATTTCCAGCCTGTAAATTTCAACATGGGTGTTGCGATAGATCTGGCGCAATGGTATAACCGCAGATAGTAATTTATAAAGATGATTTCCGGGGAGATCACAAATGATATAAAATAAAAAAGCCTTAGTGTATGAAACACTAAGGCTTTTTCTTAATAAGTATGGCAGCTACCTACTCTCCCGCATGATAGTGCAGTACCATCGGCCATGAGGGGCTTAACTTCTCTGTTCGGAATGGGAAGAGGTGAACACCCTCGGCATAACCACCATAAGATCTTTTTTGCTGT
>NZ_DATCRD010000393.1:0-9530 GCF_036569185.1 Chitinophaga sp. | reverse complement strand
GCCCGTTTCCTGCTGATGAAAATATACCTGAACAAAGGCGCCTTCCTGAACAGGAAAGCTCCCACCTTTGATGCTGCAGATATGCAAAAAGTAATTGCACTGGCGGATGAACTAACCGCCAGCGGCTATACTATTACGCCTAATTACTTTGATAATTTCGCAAAGGATAACGATGCGAAATCCAAAGAAAATATCTTTACCCAGCAGAACGGCCCTGGTATCAGCAATATCCGTAACGGCAATAACGTATACTGCCGCTGGATGTGCACACTGCACTATAGCCAGAACCCAAGCGGATGGAATGGGTTTACCACTTTATCTGATTTCTATGATTCATTTGAAGCAACAGATACCCGCAGGGGTGGCGACTACCCGGGTGTAACCAATGTTTCCGGTTTAAAAGTAGGTTTCCTGATTGGTCAGCAATACAACCAAAATGGAGAGAAGATCCTCGACAGAAGCAAACGCCCCCTCATTTTTACACGCGAAGTAGAGCTCAGGGCTACCGGCGACCAGGTGGAAATGTCTGGTATCAGGGTGGTGAAATATCCGCCTGATATGGGTTCCAGCGGAAGTGAGGCAACCAACGACTTTGTATTTTTCCGTTATGCAGATGCATTGCTCATGAAAGCAGAAGCCCTTATCAGAACCGGTAATGCTCCCGCAGCGCTCCTGATAGTAAATGATCTTCGTGCTAAACGCGGCGCCACTCCGCTGTTAACAATGGACCTTACCAAAATGCTGGCGGAAAGAGGTCGTGAGTTGTATTGGGAAGGCTGGAGAAGACAAGACCTGATCCGCTTTGGTAAATACCTGGATGCATGGCAGCTGAAAAGCGCCAGCGATCCGAAATACCTGCTGTTCCCGATTCCTACCAGTGATCTTGCAGTAAATCCAAACCTGGTACAAAACCCGGGTTACTGATAATTATTCTTTTGTTGCGGGCAGGGCTTAGCCAGTCCTGCCACGCAGCAAAGCCCTCTCCCTGTTGATATTGTGTCTGTTTCGCATTATACAGCTAATGCGACAGGGGAGTTTTTTGCGCAGCCAATCAATCTTTCTTATGTATACAATAGCTCTGCTAAAGCGCTCAGGATGGCTGTTACTGCTTTCCTGCCTGACAGCCCAGGCACAAAACCAGGTAAAAAAGATCGGTAAAGTAAACACGGTCAGCATCTCAGGGCAACAAGTAAAAATCAGTGCAGAAAATGCCTTCGCGGAAATCACTGTATATAGCCCTTCCGTGATCCGTGTAAGAATGGATCAGCATCCGCTTGATGCAGATTTTTCTTATGCGGTGACGGCTAAGCCCGTTACCACCCGCCTGCAGACTACACAAACCAACAGTGAAATCAATATAACCACTGACTCCCTGCAACTGCGTATCTCCAAAAATCCTTTCGCACTTCATTTTCTTACCCCTTCGGGAGAAGTGATTAACGAGGATGAAGAAGGATTAACTACCTCGTGGATCGGCGATGAAGTAACCACCTACAAAAAAATGCAGGAAGGAGAACGGTTTATTGGTCTTGGTGAAAAAACCGGTAACCTCGACCGTAAAGGTGAAGGCTATACGAACTGGAACTCCGACAAGTTTGGCTATGCCGCCAACCAGGATCCCATTTATGCCACCATCCCTTTTTACATGGGCATACATCATCATCTTAACTATGGTATTTTCTTCGATAATACCTTCCAGAGCGACTTTAACTTCGGCGCCAGCAATAACCGTTTTTCTTCTTTCGGCGCCAGGGGAGGGGAGATGAATTATTATTTCATCTATCACCCGCAAATGGCCGGTATCATTACCTCCTACACTTCCCTCACCGGCCGCATGCCTATGCCGCCATTATGGAGCCTGGGCTACCAGCAAAACCGGTATAGCTATTATCCTGATACAGAAGTGTTGCGGATAGCGCAAACCCTGCGGGAGAAAAAAATCCCGGCAGATGGCATTACACTCGATATCCACTACATGGATGCCTATAAACTGTTCACCTGGAATAAAGACCGTTTCCCTAACCCACAACAGCTAACCAGGCAATTGGAGGATATGGGCTTTAAAATGACGGTCATCGTAGACCCTGGAATAAAAGTAGAAGAAGGGTATGCAGCTTACGAAAGCGGGAAGAAGGAAAACATCTTCATAAAATACAATGACGGAAAAAATTATACCGGCCAGGTATGGCCCGGCTGGTGCCACTTCCCCGACTTTACCAGTGTAAAAGGCCGTAGCTGGTGGAAAGGACAAATAAAATCATACCTGCAAAATGGGGTACGTGGTATATGGAATGATATGAATGAAATAGCTACCTGGGGACAAAAAATGCCAAACAATGTGATCTTTGATTATGAAGGACACCCGGTAACACATCTGCAGGCACACAATATATATGGCCTGGAAATGGTGCGCGCCAGCTATGAAGGCGCCAGGGAAGAACTGAAGAAACGTCCCTTCCTGTTAACCAGGGCAGCCTATGCAGGCTCTCAGCGTTACAGCGCCATCTGGACCGGCGATAACCGTGCAGAGGAAGACCATATGTTGCTGGGTGTTCGTTTGCTGAACAGCCTGGGTATCAGTGGTATGCCTTTCTCCGGCATGGATATAGGCGGCTTTACAGGAAATCCTACTGTAAGCCTGTATGCCCGCTGGATGCAGATAGGAGCTTTCATTCCGTATTTCCGTAATCACACCGGCGTAAATACCAAATCGTCAGAACCATGGGCCTACGGGGAAGAAGTACTGGAAATTTCCCGCAATTATATTAACCTGCGTTACCGTTTGCTGCCCTATCTCTACAGCTCCATGTATGAAGCTACCCGTACAGGCATGCCCGTTATGCGTACCCTGGCGCTTACCCATACTTTCGACAACAACGTGTATGAGACCCGGTTCCAGAATCAATACGGATATGGCAATGCCTTTATGATAGCGCCTTTTGAGAGTACCAAAGAATTTGGTTCGGTATACTTCCCCGGAGGAAAATGGTATAACCTTTATAATGACAGCACCACTACAGGTAAACAGGAGATAATTACGCCCCTGAATATAAAAGCACTACCGGTATATGTAAAAGAAAGCAGCATTATTCCTATGCAGTCGTTAACACAAAATACTGCTGAAAAACCAACAGATACCCTTTTCCTGCACGTCTACAAGGGAGACCTGCAAAATTCTTTTGTTTATTATGAAGATGATGGAGAAAGTTTTGATAATGAGAAAGGAGTCTATTATCAGCGGAAGATCAGCTATCATCCTGCTGATAAAAAAATTATCCTGGAGAAAGCGGATGGCAGTTATGCATCCAGGTTTCATCACATTAAATTATTACTCCACGGATTTGGAGATCAAAAACGTATAACCGTCAACGGTAGTATGCTACCATTAACATCAACCGGTTATTCTTTCCTTTCACCTATATCACGTTTTGATCCGCAAGGGTCCTCGATTCCCGCAGAGCGTTGCACTGTGCAACAGGCAACCTTTGATAACGGTAGTCAGCTAATTAACGTGGATTTGTAATAATAGGAACGGCCTCCTGGATTTTCCAGGGGGTCTTTTTTATTTACCTTTATTTTTTCGTGTATGTCTGCTGCCTGGCAGACATGTAGCGGTAACTGTTGCACTTAATATGATTCCAACCGGTATAAAATCTCCGCTAAATTTCATCTGCATCTTCCTGAGATACCTGTTAGTAAATAATTAATATCTTTATGTTAATTAATCTTCTATATTTATAAACTGATAATGCCCTATACTTTTCAAGTCTGACGCCGACGTCAATAATTATATACCATGTTACCCCGTATTCCTCATATTTATATAAAATCCATTTACATGAAAAAGTTATGTTTAACCTATTACTTTCTTTGCTGCATTTCGTTCGTTCTTCAGGCTCAGAACAATTTTCCGCCAAGTGGTGCGGTAACTATTGGCGCCGGCACTCCCTTTTCACTTCAGGTAGCCGGCCCATCACGATACCAGGGGGTTGTTAATTTCGGTGAAGCTTATGACCCCATCGTATATAGTAAAGGTATCCAGATATCGAGATTGGCAGATCAGGGAGATAACACCTTTCATCTTGCATTTATAAGAAACGGCCAAAAAGTAGCTGGGATGGGCTTTTTACGTAATAGTAATACATTTGCTCTGCAAAATAATGCTGCCAACAATACAGAAGCCGGAATTTTCCTTACTGAAGAAAACAATGTAGGCATAGGAAAATCTGTGCCTACAGGTAAACTGGATGTCGCCGGTAGCATTGTAGCAAACGGAGGGTTCGTGAGTGCTATTTCAGACGCAAATATAGGCGGAAATATTACGTTGAGCAATCCGGCCAAAACTACTGCAGGCACTGCAAGCCTATGGAAAATATATAATATGTCTGGAAGTTATGGTAACAGCCTGCAGTTTTGGGCATACGATGTACAGGGATGTTCCGGCGGACTATGCCGGCCACGATTTACAATAATGGATAGCGGTAATGTGGGTATCGGCACAAGCGCACCACAGTCTTTGCTGGCCGTAGCCGGCGTGATAACTGCTCAGCGCGTAAAAGTGACATCGACTGGCTGGGCAGATTATGTTTTTGAGCCCGGTTACAAACTCCCTTCATTAGCAGAAGTTGAAAACTACATCAATACTAAAAAGCATTTGCCTGAAATACCCTCTGAGGAGGAAATTATAAAAGACGGCCTTGACCTTGGCAGCATGCAACAAAAACAAATGCAGAAAATAGAAGAGCTAACGTTATATCTGATCACTCAGCAAAAACAGTTGGACCAACAACGGGAGTTGATTACTAAACAACAACAAGCGATAGCTGTGCAGGAAAAACGTCTCAGAGAATTGGAAAATATAATTTCTCACTAATTTTAGGTATTAAAATTTTATCTTGGTTGATAATTCTCAATTACACAGATTACATCTGTTACACCCTTTATTTCAATTTTAGTCGAAACACATTGCTGCTAACAGATAACATGCTTATACAAGGTTGACTAAATACTACCTTAAACGCAATAATTATGAATCTGAATATTATCATGCCAGGGAATACCACCTATGATAAATGGAACAGCCGTGGTGTTAACCTGAGATGGAAGGGTCATCCTTCCGGAATTATTCCCGTAGCTACTACAGATGAATTGAAAGAAGCCCTGCAATATGCAGTGGACAATAATAAGCGGGTAGTGGTTCGCGGTGGCGGCCACTGCCTTGAAAATTTTGTAGCAGATCCTGCTGTTGAGATGGTGATTGATATTTCCCGGATGAAAGGGATCCGCTATGATGAGGAGATGAATGCGATTGAAGTAACGGCAGGTTCAACATTGGGAGAAGTACTTGAAGCATTGGATCGCCGGTGGGGAATCCTGCTGCCAGCAGGGCAGCATCCGGCCATAGGTATAGGCGGGCATATATCCGGGGGAGCTTTTGGGTTTCTTCACCGTCAGCATGGGCTGGCAGTAGATTATTTGTATGCAGTGGAAATATTATGGGTAAATAATGAGCGTCAGGTAGAGAAAGCGATTGCTACAAGAGAAGAGAATGATCCGAACCGGGAGCTTTGGTGGGCGCATACAGGAGGGGGAACCGGCAACTTCGGAATTGTAACCCGGTACTGGTTTCGGGCTGCCGGCGTGAAGGAGCGCAACCCTTCACTGTTATTGCCTGCATCGCCGGAAGTACTGGAAACAATGGAGATGGAGTGGGACTGGGAGCAGATAGATGAACGGGTATTTAAACAACTGCTGGACAATTTCGGGGAGTGGAGTAAAACGCATAGCGGTGCAGACACGGAAGCCGGCAACCTGTTTGCAACACTATACCTGCTTAACAAAGTAACCGGTAAAATTATGCTGAAAGCCGTGTTATCCGATTGCCCGGAAGAAATTGCTGAAGAATTTGCCGCCACGATCTCCGCTAATCTTGGTATAACAGGAAGGGCAATACGAAAACCTATGCGGTGGCTGGAATTTGCATTACAACCGTTTCCGGATATTTTCGTGGAACAGCGGGTGGCCTTTAAAGTGAAAGATGCATTATTAAGGACACCTTACACGCCGGCGCAAACGGGCATCATATATCGTTATCTGACAACGCATCATGATGTGCCCGGAGGCGCTGTTGGCGTAGCTACCTTCGGCGGTAAGATGAATGCAGTGGCTAAGGATGCTACGGCATTCCCGCAGCGGGATTCCATTATGGCTACAGCCTGTAATGTGGGATGGATGGACCCTGCAGATGAAGCAAAATCGTTGGCATGGGCACGGGGTCTGTACCAGGAGCTGTTTGCTGAAACGGGTGGATTGCCGGTACCAGGCGGACAGGCAGGCGGGTGTTTGATTGCCCATCCAGATGCCGACCTGGCTGATGAGCAGTTCAATAAATCAGGGGTACCGTGGCATGTATTTTATTACCAGGATAATTACAAACGGCTGCAACGTATAAAAACAAAGTGGGATCCACTTGGGATATTCCGGCATGCGTTAAGTGTGGAGGGCGTTTAATATGGCTGTGAAAACCACACAAATTTCACTTGAAATTCCTTGCTTCAGAAAAGAGCGTTGCTGCTATCTCCTCTGTTTTTGAAGGTGGTTGCATTGCCATGCCAGCTGCTTTAGAGGGCAATAACTGGCGTAGAAGTTTAGACAGATCATAGCAGCGCGTTACAATAACATGAACTACCTCTCCTTCCCGTTGCAGCGTACCTTCTACCATCAGGAGCCTGGCTTGCAGGATTTCTTTGCGATACCTGGTAAACTGCTCCTGAAACACTACCAGGTTACTGCAACCTGTTTCATCTTCGATAGTAATAAAGCAAACACCTTTGGCTGTACCGGGTCTTTGGCGAACCAGTACAAGGCCTGCTATCTTTACGGCTACGCCATTCCCGGCGCCCTCCAGCTCTTTTGCAGAAAGGATATGTAACAATTGTAGTTTTTCCCTGACAAAACTTACAGGATGTGCTTTTAAGGATAAGGAAGTAGTACTGTAATCGTGCACCACATGCTCTGAAACAGACATTTCAGGTAGCTGCACCGGGGCTTCTGCTGCACTCTCAGAAGGTTGCCCTGTGAAAATACCGATAGGGCGGTCGTGAAGTGCCGAAACCTCCCAGAGGGCTTTACGGCGATCAAGCCCCATAGACCGGAAAGCGTCTGCATCTGCCAGCTTTTCCAGGGTAATGAGGGTAACCCCAGCCTCCCGCAATGCATGGATAGTGGTGTAGCCGGTATGGCGACAGGCTATAAGCGACTGTACATCTTCCTGGCTGAGGCCTTTTATATGACGAAAACCAAGGCGTAAAGGGCAATAATCGCCTTCTTTCTCTTCCAGTATATTATCCCAGAAAGAAAGGTTTACATCTACCGGTCTTACATCTACTCCATGTTTCCGTGCATCAGTAACAATTTGTGCGGGTTGGTAAAACCCCATTGGCAAACTGTTAAGTAAAGCGCATGCAAAAACATCCGGATAGTGGCACTTGAGCCAGCTGGAAATGTATACCAACAGGGCAAAACTGGCAGCATGACTTTCAGGGAAGCCATAGCTCCCAAAACCTTCCAGCTGTTTAAAAACACGCAGGGCAAATTCAGCATCGTAACCTTTGGCAACCATGCCATTCACCAGCTTTTCCCGAAAGCGGGTCACCTGGCCCGGGGCTTTGAATGTGGCCATGCTTCTACGGAGCTCATCTGCTTCTGCTGCGGAAAACCCGGCAGCAACCATAGCTATTTTCATAGCCTGTTCCTGGAACAATGGAACACCCAATGTTCTTTTCAAAATTTCCTCCAGCTCCGGGGAAGGATAATCTGGTTTCTCCTCTCCATTACGGCGTCGCAGATAAGGATGTACCATATCTCCCTGAATAGGCCCGGGGCGTACAATAGCCACTTCAATCACCAGGTCGTAAAATTTTTTAGGCTTTAACCGCGGCAGCATGGATTGTTGTGCCCGGCTTTCAATCTGGAATACACCAATAGTGTCTGCATGGCCTATCATCTCATATACCTTCTTGTCATCTTCCGGAACACTGGCCAATGTAAGATAACGTCCATGATGTGCCTTTGCAAGATCAAAAGCTTTGCGGATACAGGTAAGCATTCCCAATGCCAGCACATCTATCTTAAGAAATCCAAGTACATCAATATCATCCTTGTTCCATTCAATACAGGTCCTGTTTTCCATTCGTGCATTCAGGATAGGACAGAGGTTGGAGAGCGCTCCTTTTGTAATAACAAATCCACCGGTATGCTGCCCCAGCTGACGGGGGAACCCGATAAACTGCCGTGTGAGCTCCAGCATTTTCTGCAGGTGTGGATCACGTGGATCAAATCCCTGCTCTGCCAGGGTTTCCCCGTCAGGCTCATCTGTAAACTCCCATACAGCGCCGGAAAGACGGCTAATAGTATCTACAGATAATCCCATTGCCTTACCCACATCACGAATGGCGCCTTTTTGCCGTTGCTGGGTAACAGTAGCAACAATGGCTGCACGGTCGCGGCCATACTTTTCGTAAATGTATTGGATCACTTCTTCCCGGCGCTCATGTTCAAAATCCACATCAATATCAGGAGGCTCATTCCGGGCTGAGGAAATGAAACGTTCAAACAGCAAATCAATTTTAGTAGGGTTCACAGCTGTAATGCCCAGGCAATAACATACGGTGGAATTTGCCGCTGAGCCCCGGCCCTGGCAAAGGATTCCCTGCTGCCGGGCAAATCGTACAATATCATATACGGTCAGAAAGTAAGATGCATAATTCATTTCTTCTATGAACGAAAGCTCATGAAGAATAGCCTGGCTGATTTTCTCCGGGATATTATCCCCAAAGTGCTCCCTGGCTCCTTCCCATGCTAAATGGGTAAGTTCCTCCTGTGGAGTGCGGCCTTCGCTGGTAATTTCTTCCGGGTAAACGTATTTAAGTGAATCGAGTGAAAAACGGCAACTTTCCGCTATCTCCGTGGTATGCAGAATGGCATCAGGATATTGCCGGAAGAGCCGTATCATTTCCTGCTGGGGTTTTAAATATCTTTCAGCATTTTCATGTAACCGGTAACCTGCTGTATAAATGGTACATTTTTCTCTTATACATGTTACAATATCCTGCAGTTGCCGGCGCTCAGGAATATGATAATGTACATCGCCGGTAGCCACCAAAGGAATATTATATTTTGATGATAACTGTGACAGACGATATAATTTTTTAAAATCATCTCCCTGGTACGAGCGGATAGCGGAGATATACAGGTTTGTTCCCAGCGCTTCTTTGTATTCTTTCATAGCCCGGATGAAAGAGATATCGAATTCAAACCGTTCATTCAACACAGCAGGCGGCAGGGCAATAAATTTCATTCCGGCAGCATGCTCAAATACATCTGCTTTATACAAATGGCACGATCCTTTTTCTGCTCTCAGGTTGCCTTTGGTAAGTAGCGTAGAAAGACGGCCGTATGCCTGCGTATCTGTAGGATAAGCCAGTAAGGATGGTCCATCCAGCAGATCCAACCGGCAGGCGGGTATAATT
>NZ_DATCRD010000392.1:0-5598 GCF_036569185.1 Chitinophaga sp. | reverse complement strand
AGGTAATTCAGCACCGTTCTTTTTTCACGCATATCGATAAATGCTAATTAAATTAAGCTCCAATACGCTGGTATAACGCAGCTGTGCGGCGCATCCCTCTATTAATGTCTTTTACTAATCAGTGAAAGTACAGATGGAACCAGTATCTGAAATCGGGGTTAAGGTTATTTCCATCTATCTTGTCTATGCTCCGGCTGCGCAACCGCCAAAATAATCACGGGTGATTCTTTATCTGAAATAAAACCTGGGGTTATTTCTATCTGTCCTGTTTATGCTCTAACCGGGCAGCAGCCAAAATAATTGCAGGGGAGTTTTCTATCTGACTACAGCACTCAGATACCTGCTAAAATAAAGTCAGACAAATCAGCAAAATCATCATAATCCTGCTCCAGGACAATTTACCCGCCGAAGGCGGGCGCTGCTGCAACATAGGCGCAGTATTAATTCTCCGATGCAGCCCATTGTCTGGATTGTTCATTCACCGCGTATACAACGCCGGCAACGATCACACAACAAACTACCAGTAAGGAAACGATCAATAATAACATAGCATTCCTGTTTATTCACATGAAAACCAAAAATACAAAATCCTTTTACACAATATGCTTATGCATTCAGCAAGGCAATTTTCGTAAATTACCTTCATGAGTGCAATGGCAACTTCCCGGAAAAGACGTTCGGGGAAAGATGAAAAATTAACCTTTAAAGAGCGGCTGGCCGCTCTTCGCAATTTACCGGCATTTTTCCGGATGGTATGGCAAACCAGCCCGGGGCTGACCATAGCGAACACGGTACTGAGAGTGGGCCAGGCTACCATGCCATTATCGTTGTTGTATGTAGGCAAGCTGATCATTGACCAGGTAGTGCATCTCACCAAAGACCCGGGGCATTCCACTACCTGGTTGTGGCAACTGGTAGCAATGGAACTGGGCCTGGCCATTATATCTGATGCGCTTAGTCGCGCTATTTCGTTGCTGGATGGCCTTTTGGGTGACCTGTTTGCCAACCATACCTCCGTAAAAATTATGGAACATGCCGCCCAACTGGACCTCGACCAGTTTGAAGATGCAGAATTCTATGATAAACTGGAGCGCGCCCGGCAGCAAACCAGTGGCAGAACGGTATTGCTGGCACAGGTACTGAGCCAGGTGCAGGATATTATTACCATTGTTTTTCTTGCCGCAGGATTGGTGCTGTTCAACCCCTGGCTCATATTATTACTGCTGCTGGCAGTGATCCCGGCTTTTCTGAATGAGTCGCACTTCAACGACCTGTATTACAAACTGGCCTGGGGGCAAACATCTGACAGGCGAGAGCTGGATTATATCCGCTATCTTGGCGCCAGTGATGAAACCGCGAAAGAAGTGAAAGTGTTTGATCTTTCCAATTTCCTGGTAGACCGCTTTAAATCCATCTCCCATAAATTTTATACTGATAAAAAAGCGCTGCAGATCAGGGATTCCATCTGGGGCACCGTTTTCGCCATAGTAGGCGCGGCGGGATATTATACCGCTTATGTGATCATTATCCTGCAAACGATTCACGGGCATCTCAGTATTGGCGACCTGGCTTTTCTTGCGGGATCTTTCCGGCAGTTGCGCACTACGTTCCAGGGAATCCTTATCCGGTTTTCCAGCGTTACACAGGGCGCCCTTTACCTGCGCGATTTGTTTGAATTTTTTGAGATACAGCCTAAAATGGTTCCTGTGCTTCATCCGCGGGCGTTTCCACGGCCTATTCAACGGGGATTTACTTTCGAGGATGTGGGTTTTAAATATCTTAATGCAGATAAATGGGCTATCCGCCATCTTAACTTCACGCTTCATCCGGGCGAGAAGTTAGCGCTGGTAGGAGAGAATGGCGCCGGTAAAACCACCCTTGTGAAATTATTGTCGCGCCTATACGATCCGGTGGAGGGACGTATCCTGCTCGACGGTATTGATCTCCGCGAATATGATCTGAAGGAATTACGTACACAGGTAGGCGTTATATTCCAGGACTACCAGCGTTACCAGATGACAGTTTCGCAAAACATTGCTGTAGGCAACATCGCTCAAAGCAATAACCTCCCGATGATTGAAGATGCAGCCAGGCAAAGTCTTGCTTCCCCCCTTATAGAAAAGATGCCGCTCGGCTACGAGCAAATGCTGGGACGGCGCTTTAACCAGGGTATAGAACTTTCCGGCGGCGAATGGCAGAAGATAGCGCTGGCAAGAGCCTATATGAAAGATGCTCAACTGCTGATACTTGATGAGCCCACTTCCGCCCTGGATGCACGGGCGGAGTACAATGTATTTCTACGGTTTGCGGATCTTACCCGCGATAAAACTGCCGTGTTGATATCACACCGGTTTTCCACTGTACGCATGGCCAACCGCATCCTGGTACTGGAACGTGGTACCCTTGTTGAAATAGGGAGCCATGAAGAACTGCTTGCCCGCAAAGGACGGTATGCCGAACTGTTTGAGCTGCAGGCCGCCGGATACAAATAAAGCGCCTCCTTCCGGGAGACGCTTTATAAAAATCTATGGCGGAAAGAAGAGGTGATCCCTCTTTCCTTACCTGACGCGGCTCAACCACCCATACCCCTATTATTCATTTTTTTATCTGCAGGCGGCGCCTCGCGGAGATAGCACCACTTTAAGGTAATGGCCAGCAGTAACATGATCAGCGTAGCAACAACGCCCGCCCAGGGAACCTGTTTCCTTTCCCTGCGTGCGGCTTCAATGTTTTTCCAGGCCTTCTGTGGATGGAACCTGTCCATCTGCTTCAGCTCCTCTTTTAAAGTAGCTTCTTTTGTCAGTTCCGCAAATAATAACCGGTTTTCTTCACTGCCAGCTATCCATGCCTCCAGCGCTTCGCTTTCTTCAGCTGAAAGCTTGTTTTCCCAATACTTTACTATTAACCGGGCTCCATGTTGATATGACTCCAGATCATTCTGCAATGGACAGGAAGAAATTTAATACGAGAAAAGTTTCCGGCTTTAACCGCCAATGCAATAACTCCAATGCACGTACTTTTTGCGTTTTCACCCAGCTAACCGGCATCGCCATTTCTGCTGCTATCTCTTCATTTTTCAGTTCTTCCACATAGCTAAGCTTGAAAACTTTGCTGCAGCCCTCCGGCAGTGCAGCGATAGCCCGGTTTATTTCCCCGCCTACCTCTGCCTTTATAACGGCTGTTTTAACCGCTGCAGTATGTTGGTTGCAGGCGTTCAGCACTTCTTTGTACAGGTAGGTTTTAATAGCGGGAAAATCATCGTCTTCCTGCTCATAATTTATGAAGACTTTTTGAACGATATCCTCTGCCATGGCTGGATCAGCAATTAAAAGACTGGCAAACCGGCAAAGGCGCACGTATAGCAGGTCAAATACTGACTTTAGTTGGAGGTGAGATTGTTTTGGACGGTGCGTGGACATTAAGGTAAAAATAGGGAGAAAAGAGGGGATTAGCAAAGGGGGAATGAGGAATTCTGTAATTATATTTGTGTCTTATACTGATATTATAGATATCATTATAAGAACAACTTTACCCATTTGTGAATTGAGTGTCCATACATTGTACCATGAAAAGCAATCCAAAGTGGCATAGGGATGAAATTATACTAGCACTCGATCTCTATTTTTCCCCTGATAGAGGCAGCGTTGATAGTAAAAATCCGAAGATTATAGCATTGAGTGATTTATTGAGGAGCCTTCCTTTAGATCTTGAGCGTCCTGATCCCATAAAGTTCAGGAATGTAAATGGAGTGGCACGAAAACTAGCGAACTTCATGTCATTAGATAAAAAAAATTATGCTGGCAAAGGCTTAAAAGGAGCCTCCAAGCTTGATAAAATACTGTTTGAAGAATTTATTGATAAAAAAGTTCAGCTAAGAAAATTAGCGGCAGAAATAACCAAAGCAGTAACAGATCCGTTAATAAAAAAAGAGATCTTTCAAATTGAAGAGGACGAGCAAACTGTCCAAGATAGTGTAGAAGAAGGATCCATCTTATATAAACTGCATAAAGTAAGAGAGCGAGTACCAGCCATTGTTAAGTTAAAAAAGGAAGACACACTAAAGAAGAAAGGCAAATTACTTTGTGAAGTTTGCGGATTTGACTTTTATATTTCTTACGGAGATATAGGTAAAGGCTTTATCGAATGTCATCATAGAACTCCTCTTTCAAGCATAACAGCTTCTACAAAAACAAGCTTAAATGATCTTGCACTAGTATGTTCCAATTGTCACCGAATGTTGCATAAGGATATAAATACCTTATCGGTTGAAGGATTACGAGAGAGGATGATGCGCAGGTAAGGGTTATTTTACGGAAACACCCCAACATGCTCCATCACCAGACTATACAACCGGTCAATAATCAGCGGCTTTGCTGATTCAAATCCAGCCTGGTGGCTACAAAACTCAGCATCATTGGCCACTTTATTGGCTACTTCCGACGCCAGCTCGTTGCGGTATTTATGCTGCTGGTAAATTTCGTCGCTACGCCTTTTTGCCTCGCGCAGGTGATTTGCTACAAACTCCAATCCGGGCAATGTTTCCAGCTGGATGGTGACTATACCGGAGTGGAAGTAAATAGCGCTGGCAAAGCCTTCCCAATCTTCATAGTTTAAAAATTCATGCACTACCAATAAGCAATACACAGGTGGAGGTAAATATGCCAGTTCTTCCAAAGGCAACCAGAATTCTCTTTGGATACTGGAGGAAGATTCAACATTCTGGACAATAAGCGCCAGTGCATCTTCTTTCTTATTCTTCGATTTCTGTAAGATACGCTCAGATAAAGTAAACCGTTCTGAATTAATACGGGCAATAGCTTGGGGAATATCGTAGTGATGTGTTACTAAATACTTCCTGGCTGTATCTGCGGAGACAGCCGCTTTTTGAATGACCGTTTCGATTGCTGCAACTTCAAACAATTGCCGCGCCTTATCAACATCTCCATTGGTTTGATTAAGCAGTTGGATACCCTGACGGATACCGATAGGAATTTGCTGACGAAGCAGGTGAAGCTGCTCCTTATGTGGCATTGGGTTTGACAAATAAAGGGTTATTTAGTTTTTCGTAATACCAGTAAATCTCTCGCCTCTACGTCTAAAGCCTGCGCGATTTTAAACAATGTTTCTATGGTTGGTTGCATCTGATTCGTACACCACTTTGATACAGTATTTCTATTCATGTCCAAAGTTTCAGCCAGCCAATTATTTGTTCTGCCTTTTTCAGCGAGCACTGCTTTTATTCTATTAAATACTTTATCTGCCATAACCGCTTTACAAGCATAATTTTCACCAATATAAGCATAAACAAAATCATTATGACATCGTAAAAATCACATAAATAAGCATACTATTAGTATTTTAAATAACTATAATCACATTTATTATTATAATTTTACTATCTCAGAGTATAATTAAAATCTATTGTATGCAAACCTCATCATCATTATTTCACTATACTCATTTATCCGAGCAGGAATCTATGGATTCCATGCTGGTTATTAGCCGCTTCTGTGAACTGTTTCCTCCAGCTACAGCCCGGCAAACGCTTTGGCTCTGGCTTTCGGAAACACTGGCTGCTGAGGATACTCAATATGAAGA
>NZ_DATCRD010000391.1:0-18778 GCF_036569185.1 Chitinophaga sp. | reverse complement strand
TTATAATGATTACCTGGATTTGATATTTTGGATTTTAAAGGATTCGGGAAGATATGAGCGAATGTCTTCCACTGATATCTTCCAAAAATCTTCTAAAGCTCAATGATCCAATCCAGGTAATCATTATAATCAGTTTAATCCTGAGTCAGACAAAAAGCGCCGAAGGCGCACTACTGCGAGCAAATGAGCTGATACGTGCCCGGTGTAATTCCTTCTGCGTTACGGAACAGGCGGATGAAGTAATTAGTATCATTAAATCCGCAAAGGGCGCTAACCTGGCCCACGCTGTTATTTTTGTCGGCCAGCAGTTGTTTGGCCAGTTTTAGCCTTTCGCGGTTAATATACTGGAGGGGAGTAATCCCGAACTGGTCTTTAAACCACTTGAAAAATATATTGCGGCTCAGGTAGGCCTTGCGGCAAAGGGTATCTACGGAGATGTTTTCTGTGAGATGTTCATTGATATAATGCAGCACAAAATGCAACCTGCTGTTGTTGCTGTTGGTATCTTTTTCGTCTGCAATCAGCTGCAGGTGCTGGTTCTGCAAAATACGGATCAACAGTTCCTTCATACCCAGATCTGCATAAATATCCCTGGAAAGGTCTGTACTGCTGCAGATACGTACCAGCTTATTGATCAGTTCTGTGAGGTCTGTATCATTATTGAAGTGGTTCCTGTTAAATTGCAGGCGCCAGTTGTTCTGATCGGTATACTCGTTGTTATAATATTCATTGAGATATTGCAGGGTACTGCGGATATACCCTTCATCCACGGAGAAGGCTATGCATTGGGTAGGGTTATCTATGGTAGCTTCCGGGAAATCAATGATGATGGTTTCGTTGGCCGGCAGGATCACCGTTTCTCCCGGCCGGTACTCAAAGGAAGGTTTATCAAAAAGATGCATGATCTTTTTGCCCCTCATCATACTGGTAATCACAAAATCGCCAAAAGTAAGCGGTACGCGGTAATCCTGCTGATAACTTTCGAATATATTCAACTCACAGTTATTCAGGTTATACACCCGCCTGTTCTCGACCAGGCGTTGCAACTGTTTGGGGTGTGTGAGGTCTATCGGCTGTACAAAATGTTTTACCGGCATGGCTAATGTTTTTAGCTACAACAAGTTAGTATAATTAACCGAACTCTGAAAATCAGGTACGAATGTGCTAAAGATAAATACGAAATTCTGCACGGAAGTGCCAAATCTTTATCATATTGGTTCCGCATAAACGGAAACCATCCTTTCTTTCAAATCACATCCACCAGTATAGTTCATCTTACACAGAAAGGCCCGCCGTTTCCCCGATGCCTTTTGTAAGCCGCCCAACAGACCCACTTATGCCGGCGTCAACCGTGCCATGAAAAGCCCGCCAACTTATCCTGTCAAATTAATTACTCCCGCCACCCGTTTTGTTCCGGAACTACGTTAAATTAGCGGCTACTAATCAAAACCAACAAACAACATTATGAAAAAACTATTCCTCCTGGCCTTCCTGTTGCCCCTGCTGGCTGTAGCACAGGACAAAGGCATGCATTTCGAGCATGGTAGCAGCTGGGCCGATGTACAGGCCAAGGCCAAAGCTGAAAACAAGTACATTTTCGTAGACTGCTTCACCACCTGGTGCGGTCCCTGTAAATTTATGTCGGCCAATATTTTCCCCCAGGAAAAAGTAGGCAGCTTTATGAATGAGAAATTCATCAACGTAAAAGTGCAGATGGATCAAACAGACAAAGACAATGAAGAAGTGAAAAGCTGGTATGCAGCCGCCAAACAGATTGAAAAGGATTATGCTATCCGCGCCTATCCTACCTTCCTGGTGTTTGCCCCTGATGGTCATATCGTAGACCGCCAGGTGGGTGGCGCTGAAGCAGACCAGTTCATTGAAAGATGCGCTGCCTCTCTCAACCCGGCTACACAGTATTACACACAGCTGGATCTCTACCAAAAAGGGAAAAAAGACACTGCTTTCCTTCGCCAGATGGCACTCCTGGCACTGAGCAAATACGACCAGGCAAATGCCTCGCTCATTTCAAAAGAATATATCAGCAAGCAGAAAGACCTGTACTCTCCGGTAAACCTGGACTTCATTGCCAAATTCACCAGCAGCAGTAAAGATCCTGGTTTTGATATGTTCCTGCATAATGCGGCTAAAGTAGATAAAGTGCTGGGGCCGGGCAAAGCGGAAGCAAAAGTAATGGGCATTGTAGCACAGGAAGAAGTATACCCGCAGCTGATGAAGCAGGATGGCAGCAAACCCGACTGGGCGGCGCTTGAAAGCAACCTGACAAAGAAATATCCTTCTTTCGCGGAAGAGCTGATCCTGAAAACCAAAGTGCAGTACTTCAGCTATGTAAAAGATGCAGACAATGCAGTAGCTAACATTGTAGCCTATATGAAAAAATATGGCCACAAAGCAGATCCGCAGTCGCTCAACGAATACGCCTGGACCATCTTCGAAAAATGCAACGATATGCAGTGCATAGAGCAGGCCCTGGAATGGAGCAAGCGCTCTTTCAAAGACAACGAAGTGCCTGCATTCATGGACACCTACGCCAACCTGCTGTATAAAGCCGGTAAAAAAGAAGATGCCCTCGCCTGGGAAGAAAAAGCCCTGAACAAAGCCAGCGGCGACGAGAAGAAAAACTATGAAACCACCCTGGAAAAAATGAAGAAAGGTGAGAAATATTGGGAGTAGAGCGGATTTTGTCTTGGAACACTGATTATGATGATTTCGCTGATTACACTGATTTTATTTTAAAAATCTGGTAAATACTAAGGGAGATATAGCAGATATACTTGCTTTTATCTCCCTTAACTTTTTTAAAAAATTCAAAATATAAAAATCAGTGTAATCAGCGAAATCATCATAATCAGTGTTCCAAGACAAAATCCGCGATCACTTCGCTACAAGCTTATACACAAAGGCAATCCGCGGCTGCTCCAGGTCCCAGGTACTGAGCTCCTCCTCTACCAGCGCCCCATGTTTTTTACGGATGTCGCGCAATGCGTTGCCAACAGATCTACGCAGGTATTCACTTTCCTTTGACTTCAGTTGGCTGATCATTTTGATGGCTATCTCCGGATGCTCTTTAAAATAGGGGCGGCTGGTCCAGATACGAAAACCTTCCACCACTGCCCTGTTCAGGTTAGGCTGCGGATCATCCAGCCATCGCCTGATTTCAAGAAGCGCTTTTTCATACCCTGTAATGCTGCAGTAATGATCAAACGCCTTCGCCAGCATTTCCTGCACCCGCCAGTTTTCATCCTTCACTACTTTTGTTTTCAGCTGGATTAATGCTCTCCTGTTGCCGGGCGACAAAAGCCCCAGCAGCCACGTACCTAACATGCGTTCCTGGTAGCTATCACCTGTTGTAAGTTTGATAGCTGTTTCAAGGGGATCATGGCTTTTGTCTTTTAGTAACTGATCTCCTGCTTCCAGGATGTGCTTAAAACCATGCTCCACTTTTTTAATGGAAGCAATGAGTGAGGAAAGCATATACAGATCATTTGATTTACTATGCAAAATATAAAAAAGGACCGGCAATATGCCGGCCCTCATCATCTAAAAGTTATTGTCTTTTTCACACTGATGTGATCCACCAGGTATTTCCAAACGGATCTTTCACACCACCGGATCTTCCGTACGATTGATCCGTTACCGGCATTACTTCGGTGGCGCCTTCTTCCAGGGCCTTTTTAAAGGTGGCATCCGCATCGTCTACATAAATAAACAACCCTGCGTTATCAGTGCCCCAATCTGCGCTCGACTGGCCAAACATAATGATACTGCCGCCTATACTGATTTCTCCATGCATCAGTTCCTTGTTGCCGTCTTTGTAGCTGCGGTGATGTTCCTTTGCACCAAATACTCTGGCGGTAAAATCAAAAAAGCCTTCTGCATGTTTCAGGATCAGATACGGCATTACCTGTTGATGTCCTGCTGGTAATTTCATAAAAACTTGTTTTAAGGTTAAATGTCTCTTGCACAAAATTGCAACAGTATCCCCTGCTAAAATTGGAAAAACGCGACATTCTTGTTAGTCGCGCCAATCAGTAGCCCCTGAGCGGCCGGAGAAATACTGTTTTGGATGCATGCCCGAAAACTCGCGGAAATCGCTGATAAAATGCGACTGGTCATAATACCCGCATTCCAGCGCCAGGCTTCCCAGGCTCGCCACCGGCCGGTTATAAAAGGCGGTGGCCGACTGGAAACGGACGATCCGTGAAAACAGTTTGGGCGATAATCCTGCATACTGTTTGAACTGGCGCTCAAACTGCCGTTGCGACAAATAGTATGCCTGTGAAAGCGACTGTATATTCAGTGAAGGCTTGTGATGAATGATATCTCTTATAGCGGCGAAAACCGGCAGGTTAGCCACCCGGCTGGCGGCCAGGCGCTCTTCTGTAAAACGGCAGAGGATAGCGCAACGGTCCTGGTTATTTTTTGCCAGCATGATCCTTTCTTCAAGCAGGCGGCCCTCCCCTTTCAGCAGATCCTTCAGCTCAGCGGTATTATTCGCCATTTCTGCGGCGGATATGCCCAACAACAGCGGAATAGCCTGGGGATAAAAGTACACGCCAAAAATACTGAACCCTTCTTCAATAGTGTACCTGCGCAAGGTATGTGAAGGCCCGTGGATACCGGAGGTATAGGATTGGGTGATGTTGCCCGCATTGGTGATTTCATCAAAAAGACCGCGGTAATGAAACAGCATTTCCACACAGGCGTCTGCCATGTTATAGTGCGTATAGCCCGTATCTCCCTCCAGCACCCAGAAGAACCGGATAACATGTGCAAGATGAGGCGGTGGTGGAATAGTGTGGTAATACATCTCTATAAAAATACAAAAACCATCTCAGCTTTTAATATCCCGTTGCAGGCAGGCCATTACCATCAATACCAGTGCTACAATGCCGGCAAACGTACGTACCAGGTGCCAGTTATTCCAGGGTATGGCAAAGGCTTCCCTCATATGGTGCAGCTCCGCAGTGGAAGCGCCTTCTATGGTAAAAGCGGCCAATTGATCATTAAGAGGAATATTAACCAGCGCCGTTACCCCGAAACTGCCGGTTACAAATATGATTGCCGCCGCCAGGATATACCAGCTGCGACGGGTAAAAGCGGGACGTGCATGCAGCCACGACGCCCAGATCAGTAATACCGGCGCTCCCAGGAAACTTACCAGGAAAGCGGGGTTCACAATGGCTACATTAATGGCCTGGGTAGCGCTGATATAAGCGGCATCGGGCAGTGTTGCAAAAGCAATATTGACCGATACGGCAAATGCGTAGAAAAGGCCCGCCACAAGGGCAGTAGTAATGGTGGCGAGTGCCAGTATAATCGTTTTCATATTGTTAACGGGTATTTTTACCTGATCCCGTTGCAATATTAGCACCCGTTCCTTCCCCGGAATAGAACAAAACCGACATCAATCGATATAGTTGCCCGCCGCTTTACCGGATTCCACATGCCTGCCCGGCTGGAAAATATCAAAGTAATAGATATGATCTTTTACATACAGGGGCAATTGCGCTTTTAAACGGGTTTTAAAGCCGTTAAAGTCTTTCGCTGCAGGTTGGCTCCACGCGGTTTCCGCCAGCGCCGCTATGCGGGGAAAAAGCAGGAAATCGAGCCGGTTATTGCTATGGATGGTTTCCGACCACAGACAGGCCTGTACACCGAGAATATGGGATTCATACCCCTTCGCGGCAGGAACAGCCGCGGCGGAGAAATCATATACTGATTGCAGGGGATTAAATTCCCCGTCTTTCCACCTGCGGCCTATTTTATGGGAACTATCCTGTACAAAATCAAAATAAAACGGTAGGCGGGGGCACATTACAACGGAGTATCCCTTCTGAAACGCCATGGCCAGGTTCCCCGGTTTGTCATGACGCCACCAGCAAACGATGGTGCTGTCGGCCGGCAAGGTAGCAGTAGCAATTTCATCCCAGGCCATCACTTTATTATGCAACCTTAGAACGGTATCGGCCATACGCTGGATGAAATAGTCTTCTACCTGCTTGCGGGTTTCCAGGCCATGGGCCTGTTTTAACCGGATAATGCCGGTATCCTGGTCCCAGCCGGCGTTGCCAAAAGTCACTTCATCGCCACCGAGATGAATAAGCCCGGCGGGAAACAGTTTAGCCGTTTCCGTTAGTATATCCGCCAGGTAAGCATAAGTGCCTTCCCTACCGGGGTTAAAGGTGAACTGCGGATATTTGGCCGTGCCTCCGCCATCGAATGCCGGGTATGCCCTGTTGGCCGCCCCTGCATGACCCGGCATATCTATTTCAGGAATAATTTCAATACAACGCGCCTTTGCATAAGCCACTATCTCGCGGATATCGTCCTGTGTGTAATAAGCCGCCGGCGCCTGGGGATCAGCAATATTGCCAATGCCGCCCACCGTGGCAAGCAACGGATACTTCTTTATTTCCAAACGCCAGCCGGGCATATCTGTCAGATGCCAGTGGAAGCGGTTCAGCTTATAAAAAGCCATCCAGTCGAGGATAGACTTCACCTTCTCTTTACCAAAAAAGTAACGCGATTCATCCAGCATCAGGCCCCGCCATGCGTATTGCGGCGCGTCTGTAATATTCCAGCAGGGCAGCTGCAGGGTATTGCCGGATGCAGGCGCAGCCACAGCCAGCTGCAGCAGGCTCACGATGCCATTGAACATGCCTTCCTTCGCAGCTGCTGAGATAACAGCTGTTTGCTTATTCACACTAAGCGTATATGCCTCCCCGTTAGTACCGGCTGCTTTCTTCAGTACAATCACTGTGTTCCCTTTTTTTTGCTGTAACGGCACATGGATGTGACAGCGGCGCAGCAGCTCTTCCTGTAACCAGGCGGCCAGCGGCAGCAGGGAAGTATCTTCCGGGCGGATAGTGGATTGTGCAGAAAGCTTAAAAGCGCCGTTCCCCTTCTCTGCTTTTACCGGTAAAGGGATCACCGGGCAGTTTTGCTGCGCAACAGCAGGTATAATGGTAAACACAATGGCTACAGCCAGCAGGTATTTTTTCATGTTCAAAGAAGATGATTTAACAGGTACATTGGCTGCCCGCGCAGCCGGCGGCCAAAATAGTAAAATATTCCCGGTACTTCTTCATAAAATAATATATAAATATTTTCCTATCATTTATACCGGCGGTTTAATAACAGGTCAACCCCTTAATCCTACAATTCAACAGTTAATCGATGGCCGCCCGTTATACCCTTGGCATATTTGCAGTAAATATTAATGTATGCAACACCTACCTGTTTTACTGATCAGCAGCATGATGTTCTTCCGGTCCTTATCCGGCGACACCAGTGAGTTTAAACTGGTGAAACAGGATAACGCCATTTCATTGTATGAAAGGTGGATCCCCGGCGCCGGTGGTGAAAATGTAAGGGAGATCAAGGCCGTTTTCCTGGTAAGATCCGCCGTACCGGCGGTGATCGGGCTTTTTAAAGACCAGGCCCATGGCCGCGATTGGAATACCAACGCCAGCGAATACCGGGTGGCCGCTGCGCCGGATCCTAACCACTGGATCACTTATATCAAATACGACATTCCCTGGCCGGTAGACGACCAGGACTGCTGCCTGCTGTACCGCTATCATGAAACTCCTGGCGACGCGGCGGAAGTGGTGTTTGAAAGCATCACGGATAGCCGCTTCCCGTTATACAATAAAACAACACGGATCACCGGCACGCGGGGGAAGTGGATCATGGCGCCGTTGGCGGACGGCCAGCTGCGGATCACCTATATGGTAACCACCGACCGCAGCAAAAAGATCCCCCGCTGGGTATCCGATCCCATTATTCACGATAACCTGTTCAGGACCATGACTAAATTCAGAAGCCTGCTTGAAAATAAAACATATGCCGGACAATAAATACACGCTCATCACCGGGGCCAGCTCCGGGCTGGGCAAAGAATTCGCCATCCAATGCGCCAGGAAAGGTATGAACATCATCCTCATTGCACTGCCGGGAAGCCGCCTGCAGTCGGTGGCGGAAAGCCTGGAACTGGAATACCGCGTAAGCGTGAAAGTGTTTGAATTTGACCTGTCGGACAGTAACACGCTGAAGCAACAATTACCGCTCATTACCCGCGATCATGATATTAATTTCCTGATCAACAATGCCGGCATCGGCGGTACGGCTGCTATTACGGATACCTCACTGGAACGCATAGACGATATTATCATGCTCAATGTAAGAGGCACTGTATTGCTTACGCACCTGCTGATACCGCACTTGCTGAAACATCCGCAGAGCTATATCATGAACATCGCCAGCATGGCGGCTTTCACACCCATTGCCTATAAAACGGTGTACCCCGCTTCAAAGGCATTTATCTCTTCATTCTTCCTCGGGTTAAGGGAAGAACTGGCCGACAGGGGCCTGTCTGTAAGCGTGGTATATCCCGGGCCTATCATGACCAACTCCCATACTTCCCGGCGCATTATCAGCCAGGGGCTCAAAGGGAAAATGGGATTGCTGTCTACGCCCCACCTTGCCGGCATTGCCCTGAAAGGCACACTGGCAGGGCACCCGGTGATCATCCCCGGGCTGATGAATAAGATCAATCATGTGCTGATGCAGCTGCTGCCGCTGTCGTTCCGGATGAAGATCGTATCCAGGGAAGTAAAAAAAGAAATTCCCTATAGTTTATCTATCTAAAAAAAATTCATGAAAAAAATATTGATCACAGGCGCCAATGGCTTCCTGGGCTCTAATTTAACAAGGGAACTTTACCGCATGGGGTTTGATATAAAAATTTTAATCAGGCCTTCGGCCGATGTGAAAGGCATCGAAGACATTCCCTGTGAGATCTTTTACGGGAGCATCAGTAATAACAACGATGTACATGAAGCCGTGAAAGGTTGTGATACCGTGATACACGCCGCCTGCATTACAGAACAGTGGGGCGTTTCCTTTGCTGAATATGAACAGGCCAATTTCACCGCTACCAAATATATTACAGCGGCCTGCCTGGCGCATAAGGTGCAGAAATTTATTTACGTGAGCACTGCCAACACCATTGGTCCCGGCGATAAAAACAGCCCGGGCAATGAGCTGAACGGGTTTACGCTGTTCAATGCCAACTCCGGTTATATCAACAGTAAATACCTCGCGCAGCAGTATGTGCTGGAACAGGTGGCCAGCAAACAGCTTCCGGCCATTGTAGTGAACCCCACCTTTATGATAGGCCCGCATGATGTAAAGCCCAGCTCCGGGAAACTGATCCTCTACGGGCTAAAACGCCGGCTGCTGTTCTATCCACCCGGGGGCAAAAACTTTGTGCACATCAAAGATGTATGCCGGGGCATCATCAATGCCATTGAAAAAGGTAAAACAGGCGATTGCTATCTCCTGGCCGGCCAGAACCTCAGCTATGCCGAGTTTTTCCGGCTGCTGAAAAAAGTTTCCGGCAAACGGCAGCTGCTGATCCCCATCCCTGCCTTTCTCCTGAAAGCGGCTGGTATCATTGGTTCCCTGCCAGGCATCTCCGGGAAAATAAATTATACCACCGCCTATATGATGTGCCTGGATAACTACTATTCCGGCAAAAAATCAGAACGGGAGCTGCAACTCAGCTACACGCCGGTGGAAGCCGCCGTTACGGGAGCATTTACCTGGTTTAAAGAAAATAACTACATTTAGTAACAGACAAAACAACAGATGAACTTCCAGGAAAATGAAAAATTGTTCTCCAGCAAACTGTTCCTGTATCTCTCAAGGATACTGATACTATATACATTCAGTGTCATCTTCAAATCCTTTGACCATACCTTCACTACAGGATTGCAGATCACGGATTTCAGGAGCCAGATGTTCAGCCTGTTCTATGTGCTGTTTGGCCTGGCAGCCTGGGAAGGCGCCTCCTGGCTGGCCCGCACCGTGGAAAGGAAAACAATGAACAAACACACCTCCGGCAAACTGGTGTTCCTCTGCGCCGCGCTCCTGGTGTATGGCATACTGGTGGCTTATCTTTTTGGCCTCTTCTATTCGGTGACCGACATCCTGCTGTTTAACCGCTACGAAGCATGGGAAAGTTTCAGGCATTTCAGCTACGACCTGAACTTCGGTACGTTTATGTTTTACCTGCTGATCTTAACCTTCAATGGCATCATCTTTTATTATTCCGGCTGGAAAGAATACCAGCTGCAAACGGAACGGCTGATGCGGGAAAACATCCAGGCAAGATATGATGCGCTGCGCAACCAGATAGATCCGCATTTCTTTTTTAACTCCCTCAGTGTGCTCACCAACCTGGTATATAAAAGCCCGGATCTTTCCGCTGACTATATTACCCAGCTTGCCAAAACATACCGCTACATACTCGATAAGAAATTTGAAAACCTGGTACCGGTGCAAACAGAACTGGACTTCCTGGACGCTTACCTGTTCCTGATCCATATCCGCCACCAGCAAAGCATACAATTCAGGGCCGACATCCCGGAAAAGATCCGGCTCAAAGGCATGATACCACCGGTAACCCTGCAGATGCTGATAGAAAACGCGATCAAGCATAACCGGTTCTCTGCGCAGGACCCGTTGCTGATCACCATTAAAGCAGACGATCATTTCCTGGTGGTATCCAATCACAGAAGACCTAAAGTACACCCGGAAATATCCTCCGGGATAGGGTTGGAAAATATCCAGAAAAGATATGCGCTGATCAGCAACAGCAATATAGAGATCAGCGAAACAGAAAACATGTTTATTGTAAAATTACCCATTATCAATGCCTCATGAGAATAGTTATTTTTGAAGATGAGATGCATAATGCCGAACGGCTGATCCAGCTGCTGCAAAAATGTGATGCAGCCATACAGGTGGTAGCTGTGATAGCTTCCGTGGCAGAAGGGATCCGCTGGCTGGAACAGCAGCAGCCGGTAGACCTCATGCTGATGGATATACAATTGTCGGACGGCAACTGCTTTGAAATATTCAGCAAAACAAAAGTGCGCACGCCCATCATCTTCACTACCGCATACGACGGCTTCGCTTTACAGGCATTCAAAGTGAACAGCATCGATTACCTGCTGAAACCTATCGACCTCGACGATCTGAAGAATGCCTTAAAAAAGTACGAACAATTCAGGCCCGCCAATAATTATACGGTAGACATCGGCCGTATTGCAGAAGAGTTCCTGCGCCGCGACAGCGCCCGTTTCATTGGCAGGATCAACAACCAGCTGGTATACGTAAAAGCCAAAGATATTGCCTGGCTGCAATTCGCCAGGGGCACCACCTGGGCTACTACCGTTACCAACCAGCGCGTACCACTGGATTATTCACTGGACCAGATCGAACAGCTGCTGGATAAACACCAGTTTTTCCGTATTAACCGGCAGTTCATTATCCAGATAGACGCCATCAAAAAGATCACCACTTACTACAATAGCAGACTTATTCTTCAATTAGCGCCCGATGTTGATACTGATGTTATTATTAGCCGTGAAAGGGTTACTGAATTCAAAAACTGGCTCGAAGGGAAAAGCGAAACCTCCTAGCGGAGTTTGTCTGACTCAGGATTATGATGATTTAACTGATTAATTTGATTTGATCATGTGTGATTTTTAAAGGATTCGGGGAGATAAGAGCGAAAATATATCCGCTTTTATCTCCCCGAATCCTTTAAAATCCAAAAAGTCAGATCCAGCTAATCAGTTAAATCATCATAATCCTGAGTCAGACAACATCCGCGTTTACATCCGGAGGTAGCCATTGATCAACGCGCCTAATTTCTCATACCCTGTTTCATTAGGATGCAGGCCATCCGTAAAGAGCTGCTCATTAATTTTGGCGTTGGGTTGCAGGAATAATTTTCCGGCATCTACGAATCGGATATTTTTGTTGGATGCTTGCCTGGCTATCAGCTTATTGATGGCTGCTACCCTGCTTTCCATATTGCGGCGGGGCAGGATGCCCATCAGGATAATCTGAGCAGCGGGTTGCCTGGCCTGGATCTGTTGCAGCAGGTATTTAATGCCTGAAGCAATTTCCTCATCGGTATTGATCTGGAGATTATTGGTGCCTATCATTAATACAATGTAGCGGGGTGCGATGCCATCCAGCTCACCATGTTGTACACGCCATAGTACATTCTCTACCCGGTCCCATCCAAAGCCCAGGTTGATGGCCTGTTTTGGCTCAAAGTATTTATCCCAGGAACTGGTGCCCCTGCGTACCTGGGCAACAGGGTTTCCACCCCAGAAATGCGTAATGGAATTACCCATGAACACCACTTTGGGCGAGTGGGTTTTGTTCCAGGCCAGTACTTCTTCGTGCCGGGTTTGCCAGTCGTACGTAGCGGCATCACGGCGTTGGGTAATGGGCGTAGTGGTAACGGTATTGCCGCCTTCCTCATGAAGAATGGTACGGATCTTTTTCGCATAAGCGTTGGCGTAGTGCATCATGCCAATATCGTTGGGATGCGTGCCATCCACCATGCTTTCTATGTCCTGGCCTATTTCCTCTTTTGTTAGCATACTGATATTCTTCACACCTGCTTTCAGCAGGGAGTCCATTACTTCCCGCAGGGTAACATTTACGTTCGTATAAGAAGCTTTGCGGGTGGAGTCCATTTCTCCATCTGAATAGCCGTCGTGTTCCGTTAGCAAAATGGGAATGCCGGGCTTTTGCTTTTGCAGGAAGGTAACGGCATTGGTGATACGTTTTTTCAGCTCTGCACCGGCATATTCTGCGCGGGTAAGGTTAGGCAGGCAATCCAGTACAAACAGGCTGGCATCCAGTTCTGCCACCCGGTCCAGCACTTCCTGTTCCAGGCGGCCATTACCGGAAAAAGCCAGGTTAATGACCGGCGTTTCCAGTTTCCGGGAGAGGATGTTGGTCCATGCCATACCCGGCCTGGATGCGCATGCGCCCTGTGCAATGGAGGTACCGTATACCACAATGGGAGCCACTTTACGTACAGGCAACGGTTTCAGCATACTTTCTTCCGGCACTGATATGGAGAGCCACTTTACGCTGTTATACAATGGCAGGTAAAGTGTATAGTCGATATTTTTTACATGCTGATCATGCCTTTTCAAACGTGAGAACCGGTATTCTATGGTATCGCGGAAATTGTATTTCCCTGCGCACCACATCCATGGTCCGTCGATGCTTTTGGCGTAGAGATCTACCCCGCTCACGCCGGTGGCAGCCATATGAGGCATGGCGGTGGGGCCGGTCACTGTGTATTTCACTACTATTTCATCGGCGTCTGTTCTGAAGCGCAGGCTAAGCCCTGCACTGTTATTCGACAGGTTCCATACGGGTGGCCGCACTTCTTTCTCCGATCTTGCCGGCAGGCGGTCGTAATAATTTTTTATTCCTGTTTTCCATCCCTGTCCTTCCAGTGCATATACGCTGTCGGCTGTTGCCGGCGTCCATGTTTTAAAAGCGCGGGGTGTTTGTGCGAAGCCGCCGCTTACGGATAACAGTAACGCCGCCATCACCGGCATCATTTTCATCTTCATAATATTATCGTTGTGCTGTAAAATTAATATCCCCATTTTTTCATCACGGCCAGGTCGTCGCGCACGGCATCCAGCGGCGCCTGTCCCTGGTAAGATTCCTGTTCAATAATAAAGTGTTTGGTGCCACCGGACTTCTTGCCGAGATCAATCACTTCCTTCACCGGTATGATGCCTTTACCTAATACGGTGCTTTCGTATTTACCACCCATTTCCCCCTTGTCTGTTTTAATTTCATCTTTCACATGCATCAGCTCAAAACGGCCAGGGTACTGCTTAATAATATCCAGCGCAATACCGCCGGCATGGTACATATTGCCTATATCCAGCTGTTGCGCTACCAGGGAAGGATCGGTGTTCTGTAAAATGAGATCGAAGATCTTTTTGCCATTCAGCTGCTGGCTGAATTCAAAATCATGGTTATGATAGCCGAACTTCATCCCCGACTTTTTACATAGCGCGCCGCTTTTATTGAATACGTCCATATAGGCTTTGAAGTCGTCGTAGTTTTTGCGCAAACTTTCATCCAGCCATGGGCTGATCACATAGTGCTGACCTACAATAGCTGCATCTTCCACGGTATATTTCCATTCGTCGGTAAAATCGTTCTTTGCGGCATCCCAGTGCTGTTTGCCCATTACGGTATGACCGCTTGGCATCAGCAATCCCAGGTCATCGAGAAGTTTTTTGAACTCTTTGGCAGAGTAGCCATAGAATTTCCGTTTGCTGTACCCTGCATGTTCCACATTTTTATAACCCATGGCCGCTACCTGTTTCAGGCTTCCCAACGGATCTTTCTTCATATCATCGCGGATAGAATACAGCTGGATACCCAGTACCGGTTTGCGTACAGTGGCTGCCAGCAGGCCGTCCGGCAACAGTGCGGCGCCGGCAATGGCGAGGCTGCCTTTCAACAGGAAATTTCTTCTTGAAATACTCATAGCAAAAGCGATTTTTAACGTTGAATAAATATTAAAGTGAAAATGCGAGATAAGCATCTCCCGGTTTCTTTCCCAGTTTACCGCCGCCACAGGCAATTACCACAAACTGTTTTCCATCCACGTCATATACTGCAGGAGTGGCAAAACCGCAGGCAGGTAAATCAGTTTCCCATAGCAGTTGTCCTGTTCTTTTATTAAACGCCCTGAATTTGCTGTCGGCTGTAGCGGCAATGAACAGCAGGCCACCAGCGGTCACTACCGGTCCGCCGTAATTTTCCGTGCCGCTGTGAATGCCTTTTGCCTTCAGTTCGGGATAATCGCCCAGCGTATCTTTCCAAAGCAGTTTCCCCGTGTTGAGGTCAATGGCGCTCAGTGTGCCCCAGGGCGGCATTACTGCCGGGTATCCTTCTTTCGTTAAAAATTTATTATACCCGGTAGTATGATAAGGTAAATTCGTATATGCATCCACGTTCTTATGCGGCGCAGTGAATAGTTCCTGTTGTTTTGCCTTCAGGTCCAGTACAAAAACCGCCAGCGCTTTTTGCTCGCTGCTGTCCAGTTGTTTGAAAGCCGGCATCATCCTGCGGCCGGTGTTTACCAGTTGTGTGAAAGTGGTAGCGGTATATTTGGTATGGATATTTAAGAGAGATGGAAAATTACCGCCCCCTTTGCGCTCCGGTCCGTGGCACGACATACAATTAGCTATGTACAATCGCCTGCCAGCCTGGAGCAGCGTTTCCGTAACCGTAGGCTGCTGGCTTTTTGTAGCTACCATGGTGAGCACCCAGGGCATTTCACTGGCATTTACATACAGGATGCCCGTTTCCGGATCAGCAGCAGGGCCTCCCCATTCAGCGCCCCCATCAAAGCCGGGAAAGATCACCGTGCCTTGTTTAGATGGAGGCAGGAACAAGCGGCCGGTTTTATAAGAAGCCAGTCGCGCACGGATATCCGCATAAGAGGAGTCCGGCACCAATGTGTTCAGGTCCTTTTCCTGCAGCGATTGCCGCACAAACGGCTGAAAGAAGGAAGGCACGGGCTGTGTGGGCGATACCCATTCACCGGGCAGCGCAGTATCCACCGGCACCGGCGTTTCCGTTACAGGGTATAAAGGCTGACCGGTATACCGGTCCAGCAGGAAAATAAACCCGGTTTTTGTCACCTGCACCAGGGCTGCTGTTTTACGGCCATCTTTCTTTACAGTAACCAGCATCGGCGCCGTTGGCAGGTCCCTGTCCCACAGGTCGTGATGCACGGTCTGAAAATGCCAGATCCTTTTGCCGGTAGCGGCATCCAGCGCCAGCACGCAATTGGCGAACAGGT
The DNA here is from genome assembly GCF_036569185.1 of Chitinophaga sp. GTDB lineage: Bacteria > Bacteroidota > Bacteroidia > Chitinophagales > Chitinophagaceae > Chitinophaga. Next base: position 3,033 of record NZ_DATCRD010000391.1, on the reverse strand, counting down.
TATTGCCAGGGCGTTTGCCCCCGTAAAAGTCATCAGTGGCGGATCCTACCGGGGCGTAAAGGATACCTTTTTCTTCATCCAGGCTAAACCCTGCCCAGGCATTAGCGCCGCCGGTATGTTGCCAGGCGTCTTTATCATTCCAGGAATCATAGCCATCTTCCCCCGGCTGGGGAATGGTATGAAAAATCCATTTCAGCCGGCCATTATTTACATCATACGCCCGGATATAGCCGGGAGCGGCGCCGGCAGCCTCTCCTACGCGGGTACCGATAATGAGCAGGTTTTTATAGATGATGCCCGGCGTGGTGGAAGTGATGTCCAGCTGGTCCATGTTGCGGCCCATATCACGGTGAAGGTCCACGTATCCGCTATCGCCAAAGGCTTTCACCGGCTGCCCGTTTTGGGCATCTAGGCAGTAAAGCCGGCCGCCGGCGGTATAAAAGAGGCGTTGTTCTTTATGCTCATTTTCATACCAGGTAACGCCCCTGCAGGGATTAAACTGGAAAGTATTCTTATCGCTGGTTTTTACCGGGTCAAATACCCAATAGGGCTTACCGGTGGCTGCATGCAAGGCAAATAATTTCAGCTGTGGTGAAACGCCATAAAGCCGCTCTCCCACTACGATGGGGTTTACCTGGATCTGGGTACGGTCGGCCGAATCATGGGTGTGGTACTCCCAGGCTACTTTCAATTGCGCCACATTGCCGGTGTCCAGCTGCGTTAAGGCGCTGTAGTGAATGTTTTCCTTACTGCCGCCATACACCTGCCAGCTGCGGTGGGCAGTGTTCTTTGCTTTGCAGGATAGTAATAACGTGGAAACTATCAACCCGTAGCTGTATTTCGAAAACATCGTAAAGGAACTGGTTTTCTGTTCCTTTAAAAATATACTTTTTAAAATTCTTTTTTAAGCGCTTGTTAAAAATATTTTTGCTTCATTTTAGAAGAACACTAATGAAAGCTATCTGATGAATGCTGGAGCAGATTGCCTGCGAAAGGCATTTCGGGGTTGCACAGCTTTCTATTACTCCTATTGGTCCAATATCTCCAGGAACCTTTTTTGTATCTTTTTCCAATCCCCGCTATTTTCACTATTATCAGCGATCAGTTGATGAAGTTCCGCATCTTCTATGTTCCTGTCCAATTGTTTTTGAATATCTGCCAATACCAGCAGATATTTTGCTTTATCCAGACCTGCCAGGTTGCCGGCCATAGCGGAGTATTTTGGAAGCATATTATTGGCCAGCTCCGGATCCTCCCTGGAATACAGGATATCATATAACACCTCAAAAGGTTTGGTGTATTCCTGGTTATCCAGCTTCCGGAAAAACTTGTCTTCTTCGGTGGCGGGCATGCCTATGTAAAGGGTATTTCCTCCTGTATCGGTTAAAGTAAAGCGGCGGTCGCCAGACAGGTCGCGGACTTTGGTGATTTTAGGAAAGCCGGACCTGGGGATTTTGCCATAGCGGTTTTTTAATGCTTCGGTAAATGACCGGTTTACCTGGTCAACATCTTTTACCAGCAGGAAACAGATTGCTGGATTCTCTGAAGGAACAATTTTGCGGCTGCCATAGAAATGCAGCTCAATACTCTGCCATTTGAGGGCGGCGTACGGATTTGGAGAGGTGTATAGGCCCAATACTTCAAACCCCAGCGCCTTATAAAAATCAACCTGTGCCCTGATATCAGGGCATCCCATGATGGGAATGACCTTTTCCTGATATTCAACTTTATTTTCACCTGCTTTCATTCGTTTTTTTTAGAAAACAAAAGTAGCCGTTCCAATGCTGTTGAAATTGGAAAAAACAGACATTTTCAATAAGAGGTGAGCGAGCTGTATTTACGGGGGGAAAAACCTGAAAATTTCCTGAATTCGTTGATGAAATGTGCCTGATCGTAATAGCCGTGTTCAAGTGCCAGGCTGGTATAGCTATTATAACGGGGGCTGGCTGATAAAGAGGATTCAAACCGGATGATCCTTGAATACAGTTTTGGGTTGAAACTGGAAAATTCCTTAAATCTGCGCTCAAACTGTTTTTGAGATAATGAAAACTCATTTGCCAGACTTCGGACATCAACATTGCCCCTCATTTCTCTGATCCTTTTTATAGCGTTCAACATGAGGAGATCCTGGTTGGAAGCCGTATTCATGCGGGATAGCAGGTATTGTGACATGATTTTGACCCGGTCAGCGAAACCAGTGCCACGAGCTAATTGATCTATCAGCACTGCTGCCTCGCGGTGGAGCAACTCTTTCATGTCCAACAGCTGATCTGATAACTGCAGGGCGGGAACACCGAAGAAAAAGGGGATGGCGTGGGCATGTATAGATACCCCGAACATTTCGGAAAAGCCGCCTGTTTCTATACGGGCGTGATTTTCAGTATGGCCCAGGAAGGAGGCGAATACGTTGTTGCTCCGGCTGGCATTTTTAGGGCTGAAAGCGAATGCTAATTCAGCATTTGTATTTGCCGTTGAATAATAGCAGAAGTAGTTCTGCACTCCGTGACGCCAATAGCTGCACCAGAAATGGCTCACAAAACCGTGCAACAGGTTGCATGGAAGTGCAGTTTCATATGTGACCGTTTTTAAGTTTACCATATTGTTTGCAGTCCGCCTTTTATGGCTTTAAGGACCTGTTTATTATTTGATCTTTTAATATCAACTTCCCGGCATCGATTAAACCTGGCGAATGTTTTAATAGCGTCTGTAACTTTGCTGATGGCAGGCTGAGTTAGTTTCAGCGGTTCAAAATGAAGGTTGTGGATGGTTAGTATACCATGTTTGCGGTCTGCTTTTGAATCCATCCTGGCAACAAAGGTATCGCCTACCAGTACAGGCAATGAAAAGTATCCGTATATCCTTTTTGCCTGGGGAACAAAACATTCTATCTGGTAGTCGAAATTGAAAAAGTCCTTCAAACGATGCCTGAAAACATTGAATACATCGAAAGGAGAAAGGACAAAGGCGTCTTCACTCAGCTTTATTTTTTTATTTTTGTAGGTTGGTAACATATAGAGCTGGGCGGAGTTCAGT
>NZ_DATCRD010000390.1:0-3688 GCF_036569185.1 Chitinophaga sp. | reverse complement strand
CCGCCACAGGCGCCGGCGCCGGGGCAGGAATTCTGTACAATGCCTTTGAAATCGCCTTCATCCAGCTTGCCTGCCATTTTCTGGCCCAGGGCTTCAAATGCTGAGATGATGTTGAGATCCTGGCCTTTATATTTTCCGGGAGCGATGGTACCACCGTACACCATGATAGAAGGACGGTTGAGGCGGCCCATAGCCATCAGGGAACCGGGCATGTTCTTATCGCAGCCGGGAACGGTGATCAGTGCATCATAATACTGCGCTCCTGCAACGGTTTCAATGGAATCTGCAATCAGATCACGGCTAACGAGGGAATAGCGCATTCCCGGCGTACCATTGCTCATGCCATCACTGACGCCAATGGTATGGAAAATGAGTCCGACCAGGTCATTTGCCCAGACGCCTTTTTTCACGTCCTGTGCCAGATCATTCAGGTGCATATTGCAGGTATTGCCATCGTAGCCCATGCTAACGATACCTACCTGTGCTTTTTTCAGATCTTCCTCCGTTAAACCAATTCCATACAATTGTGCCTGCGCAGCTGGTTGCGTAGGGTCTTGTGTGATCGTTTTGCTGTATTTATTTAATTCCATTGCTTTTTGTTATTTCCCCGATTACAGGTGTTTATAGGTGCCCTATTTTAAAAACTCTGCACAAATTACCCGGTGATGTCGTCAAATTCAAACCAACTTATTCCAATTTACCGGTCTTCAAATCTGCTCTTTTAACTTTAAAACCCTTTACTGTAAAGGATTGTAAGTTTTTCGATTTACAACCTTCAAAGGGTTTTAACTGTCAGCTGTTAGCATTTTAGCGGATGCTAACAGCTAACAGCCAACGGTTAGGCTAATTGCGCTTCGCGTTGAAATGATTTTTCCAGCACTTTAGCTTTATAAGCCTGTTGGAGTAATTTTCCGAGCGATTGTGCCCATGGCTTACTGAAAGACTGGCCATCCAGGGAGTCCAGGCCGATCACTTCTGCTGCAGTACCGCAGAAGAAAGCGCTTTCAGCTTCTTTTAACTCAGGGATGGTAAATAATTTTTGTTCCAGTGGGATATTCAGTTCCTGGCAAAGTTCGATAACAGTGGCGCGGGTGATGCCTGGGAGGATGTTACCGGGAGGAGGAGTGTATATTTTGCCGTCTTTTTCAAAGAAGATGTTAGCACCGGGGCCTTCTGCAACGTAACCATTCATATCCAGCAGCAGCGCTTCATCATAGCCTTTTTCCTTTGCTTCCTGCGAGGCCAGTATCGAGTTTACATAAAGACCGGCAGATTTGGATTCTATTTTAAAGGCTTTTGGATTTGGTCGCTCGTAGGAGGAAGTCATTACCCGCAGCAGCTTTTCTCCCAGGTATGCCCCCCATTCCCATGCACAGATCAGGATATTTGCTTCCTGGGCGGCTTTCAGCGTCATATTCGGCGGACAGAAAACCAGCGGGCGGATATAGGCTTCTTCCATGTTATTCATCTCCAGTACTTTATAACAAGCGGCGATCAGCTCTTCGTTATCAAATTTGTAGGGGATGTGGATCAGCTCGCAGGAGCGCTTCAAACGGTCGAAGTGTTCTTTTGCTTTAAAGATCTTCACTTCGCCGCTTGCGGTTTTGTAGGCGCGGATGCCTTCAAAAACAGCATAGCCGTAGTGGAGCGACTGGCCATACAGGTCAGTTGTAGCAGCATTTGCTTTGGTGTACTCACCGTTGATGTAAAGAATGGTGTTGTCGTTGTAATAGCTATACATAAAATTGAAATTATACCAGGAATATACAGTCCAAAAAAAAGCCTCCCTCTTTGCGGAGGAAGGCGTTATATTTTGTGATTATATGCACGTTTACCTATCCTCCATACTGGTGGCTAATAATGACAACGACGATAATCACGACCTTCGTGATAGCCCAGTTGAGCTGAGGTACGATGTGATTAAGTTTTATATTGTCTTTATTTACCCACATGGAGGCGCTTGTTTTCTTTAGCGTTTCTACAAAAGTATTTGTGAAAAAAATAAAAAACAATAACACAGCCAATATTTAGTAAAAAATCAATCACATTACATGTTTTTGAAAATATTTAAAAAAACAAACGAATAGCTGCGTATTTTCTAAACAAATCGCATGATCCTTATAAATTAATCTACCGGTTTTGTGTACAAAAGACGCGGATTTTGTCTTGGAACAGGATTTTGTCTTGGAACAGGATTTAGATGATTTCGCTGATTACCCTGATTTTATTTTTTCTGACATTAAGTATTGATGTTGCTAATGTAATACCGGCTTTGAGCTTAACCGATGCTTAAAATCCGCAAAAAGGACAAAATCAGGGTAATCAGCGAAATCAGCGAAATCCTGTTCCAAGACAAAATCCGCGCAAAAAAAATCCCGGTGCAGGAAGCACCGGGACAAAATGATTTCATTTCATTACTGTTCACGTTCTAAAAAATGATTTCATTTACTGTTCACTACTGTTCGCTTGTTACGTTTACATGCAGGCATTTGTCGATGATATCCTGCAGTATCGTTTCTTTTTCCATGAGCCGCTGCAGTAAAACCAGCTGGTTCTTAGCGCGGTCGTAATTGTGTGTCGGATACTTGATGGGATAATACACATCACCATTCAGATAATCGGTGAGGAAGCGTATCCCCTGCATGTAGATCATGAACTTCCCGGCAAAGAACAATTGCTCCTTTTCTACTTTTGTCAAAGTACCGCCAATCTCTGCGAGATACCCCTGCATAAGGGCTTCGTAGTATTCTTCGCGGATAACGATCTGGCTGAAATCCCTTTCTTCTTCAGACACGGGACAAACATAAGTGCGTACCATGTCGCCGAGGTCTGAGATGATTTTTCCGGGCATCAGGGTATCTAAATCACATACACAAATACCTTCATAAGTATCCTTGTTGAGCAATACGTTATTGATTTTGGTATCGTGGTGCATCAGATGATCCCTGAATTCAGGATTTGTTTTCAGTTGTTCATACGTTACTGCGATGTCAGAATAGCGGAGGAAATCTTCAATCATCTCTTCTGCTGCAACTTTCCTGTCGTCCTTCGCCGTCCGGATCGCTTCCTGGAAAGCGCTGTACCGTAGGGTCAGGTTGTGAAAGTTGGGAATCGAAGCTTTAAACGGCTTCAGGTCAATACCCGAAAGGTAACTGGCAAGGCGGCCAAATTGTCTGGCTGCTTCATACGCCTGCTTTGGGTTGTCGGCCTGATCCACCGTTACGGAATCCGCAATAAAAGGGATCAATCTCCAGTATTCGTTGTCAATTACAAAGAGCTCTTCCCCGTTAACCGTGGGGATCGGCGTAATAAACAGATAGCCGGGATGATGTACTGCCAGATAGTTTGCTGCCATTCTCTGGTTGGCGGCGATGACTCCTGGTTCCTTAAATACGTTTACATTGATCTTTTGTAAAACGTAGCTACTGCCGTCCTGCTTTTTTTCTAACAAAAAAGTGTTGTTGATGTGTCCTGATCCAAATTTTCGGACATTTAATCCTTCAGGCTCAAGTCCAAAAGCCTGAAGGATGCTTTTGTTGGGTTTTATTTCCATAAATTGTCTGGATATTCTCCATTCTCAACCAGCGCCGATAAGCTGGCCTGCACGCCTGGTGCATCTTCTTTATAGGTAACCCCAAACCATTTTGCACTGGTAGGTATCACCTTCACCGTGCCAATGCCACGGCGG
>NZ_DATCRD010000389.1:0-24478 GCF_036569185.1 Chitinophaga sp. | reverse complement strand
GGAAGCTGAGAGTTCCACTTTGTGGGGCAGGCGGAAGTTGAAGGATACCTCTGCCTTTTTATTTTTAACGGTATAGTCGCCCACGAGGTCTTTTTCCCAGTAACCGGTACGGTGCACAGTGTAGGCGCGGCCGTCTTTGTCAATTACCTGAAGGTTAGAGTTATCGCCGTATTTATTCCAGGCATCGTTGGCAATGTTATTTGGGCCGCTGAGTTGCGGAAAATCGGGATTGGCTTTGGATTGAGGGGAGAAGTCGTTGTGGCTGTCGGCATACCAGTCCGTGCCCTGCATGTAGCTCAGGTTGATTTTCCATGCAAACCAGGGAGTGTATTGTTGCGCATAGCGTACAGCCGTTTCCGTGAGTAATTTAGCGCCGCCGTCGTCGCCCACGTGGTTGACGGCTACTTTCTGATAAACGCTTACGCCCTGGTACTGGAATGGGTTTTTAGTGATCAGGTTCGACATTCCGTTGATGGCATTCATACCATATAAGGCAGAAGATGCGCCGGGTGTAACTTCTACGCTGGAGATATCCAGTTCAGTGGGGCCGATGGCGTTGCCCAGTGGTACACCAAGGGTGGCCGCCTGGTTATCCACACCATCTACCAGCTGCATGAACCGGAAGTTGTTGGGAACGTTGAAACCACGGGTGTTGAATACTTTAAAAGTAAGACCAGCGGTAGTCATTTGAACGCCTTTCAGGTTACCGAGGGCGTCATAGAACGTGGAGGAAGGGGTTTCTTTCAACGCCCTGATATCCAGTTTTTCTATGGCCACCGGAGAGCGGAGCAGTTTTTCCTGCTGCCGGGAAGCGGATACAACTACTTCATTTACTAGCAGCGATTGAGTGTATAACTGGATGGCCAGTTTGCTGCTGCTGCTTTTTACTTCAAACTCCTGGGGTTGATAGCCTATGAGCCTGATAACCAGTTTCAGGGGGAATTTGGAGTTAGTGGTCACTTCAAAGCGGCCGCTGGTATCGGTTTGGGCGCCGAAGGAAGTGCCTTTGATCTGAACAGAAGCTCCGGGGAGTGCCACCCCGTGGTCGTCTGTAATTTTACCCTGTATAACGTACGAGCCGTTCAATTGGGCTTGTACCAGCGCCGGGCTGAATACCAACATTAAGAACAGGTATTTTACCAGCATTAAAAACTTTTGCATGTGCAGTAAACATTATTGATTCTGGAATGATAAATTGATAAGGGGACCTTTTCGATGTTGTGTCTCAACATCGTGCTGAAAATGAATGCTTTGTAAAAGTTAAAGTCATATAGTCTATAGAATTAGTAGACAAATATAATCCGGGTATTTTTCATTTCAAAGCAAATGTGGGTATAATTTGCAAAAAGCCTGAGCGGGAACTGCGGTCAGGACTGCATTGGGCGCTGCAATCCCTTCAGGGTGAGGCGATTGGAGCGGATTTTGTCTGACTCAGGATTAGGCTGATTATACTGATTTGATTTTTGGAATGCAGCGGAGGTTGTCTGACTCAGTATAATCAGCCTAATCCTGAGTCAGACAATCTCCGCTGCATTAAAAAAGCGCCCGCCAACCGGCGGACGCTTTACATATACATAAGTTGGAAGTTACGCTACATGATCCTTTGCCACGGGATGTTCAACAGCTTTGGGCTGCATGTGCTTCCCGAAAAAGCGTTTCTGGAACAGCAGGATAGCGATAACGCCGGTAGAAATAGCCGCATCAGCCACATTGAATACCGGACGGAAAAACACGAAGTAGTCGCCACCCTTAAACGGCACCCATTTAGGAAGGTAACCTTCATAAATAGGGAAGTACAGCATATCTACCACGCGGCCATGTAAAAAGCTGCCATAACCGCCGCCGGCAGGCATAAACTTCGCTACGTCATAACCAATACTGTCGTTGAAGATAAGACCATAAAACATGCTGTCTATCAGGTTGCCGGCAGCTCCCGCCAGGATCAGGGATCCACAGATCAGCAAACCAGTGCTGTATTTCTCCCTGATAAGCTTCTTCATATATACAAAACCCACTACCACGGCCACCAGGCGGAAAAGCGTAAGGAGTATTTTACCAAAGTCGCCTCCAAACTTGAGGCCATAGGCCATACCTTCATTTTCAATAAAATGGATCCGGAACCAATTGGGGAAAATCACAAACTCCTGTTGCATAAACATATGCGTTTTGATCCAGAATTTCAGTGTCTGGTCAATAGCCAGGATCAGGATAACGATAATTACTACGTGACGATATTTCAACTGATATTAGAATTTTATCAAAAATAATAGTTTATTTCAAAGTCGAAGCCTGCAATATCATTATTCCTGGAAATATACCCTTTTTACGCGTTGTGAAATTCCTGTTAATATTTCATAGGGAATGGTTTCGGCCCAGTTGGAGAGCTCCTGTACAGGCAGATCCTGGCCAAAAACGATCACTTCATCACCTTCTTCCACATCGGGGATATGGGTTACATCCAGCATAAGCATATCCATTGCCACTACGCCAGCCACTGGCGCCAGCTTGCCCCGCACCAGCATTTTGCCTACGCCCATGCCTAACCTGCGGGGATAACCATCGGCATAGCCAATACGCACAGTAGCCGTTACCGCCGGCCCTTTGGCTTCCCATTTACCGCCATAACCTACTGTGTCGCCGGCTTCCAGGCGTTTTAGCTGTGCCACCGTGGTTTTCAGGGTACTTACATTACGAAGCTGGTCCTGGATGCCGTTGCTGCTGTCGATGCCGTACATTCCTATGCCGAGCCGCACCATATCCAGTTGAAGATCCGGATGACGGCTAATGGCTGCGCTGTTGGCAATATGACGGATCACCGTATAGCCCAGTGCTTTCTGCAGTTCGTGGCTCATATCATAAAACAGCCGGCCCTGCTGCTGGGTGAAGGCGTCCTTTGCGGGATCTTCACTGGCGGCCAGATGACTGAAAATGGACTGTACCTTCATTAACTGCGTGGCAGTGAGTATCTGCGCCAGTTCAGGAATTTCACTTTTCACAAAACCAAGACGGTGCATCCCGGTATCCAGCTTTATGTGAACAGGGAATGCTGTTTTACCGGCAGCAGTGATTTCTTCCATAAACTGCAGGAGTATCTGTATAGAGTATATTTCAGGCTCCAGGTTCCAGTGAAGAATGGCATCGAAGCTGGCAGGTTCGGGATTCATTACCATGATTGGCATGGTAATACCAGCCCTTCTCAATTCCACACCTTCGTCGGCATAGGCCACTGCAAGGTAGTCGACCCCGTGAAACTGAAGAAGATTGGCTATTTCAAAACTACCGCTGCCATAGGAGAATGCTTTCACCATCGCCATTAATTTAGTATCGGGTTTTAACAGCGACTGGTACAGCTTTACATTATGTGAGATGGCGGTAAGATTGATTTCCAGGATGGTTTGATGCGCTTTTTGTTCCAGCAGTTTGCCTATCCGCTCAAACTGGAAAATGCGGGAACCTTTTACCAGGATGGTTTCATTCTGGAAATCATCTGCATTGAACTGTTGTATGTATTCATCGGTAGTGGTGAAGAACTGTGTTTTCAGACCTTCTACCTGCTGAAAGCTCTTTTTCTCGCGACCAATATTTTTGCCGATGGCAATTAACTTATTGATGCCTTTCTTTTGTAAAAGATCTGCTACTTCTTCATAAAGGGTGGCATCGCTTTTACCACTTTGCAGGATATCGCTGAGAATAACAGTGCGGGTGGCATGTTGCTGCTGTTGCTGCAGGAAGTCCAGCGCAATAGTAAGGGAGCCCAGGTCCAGGTTGTAGCTGTCGTTGATCACGGAACAGTTATTGATTCCCTGTTTCAGCTCCAGGCGCATAGCAATATTGCTGAGCTGATCCATCCGCTGCTGTATCACAGCCTGTTCCTTGCCCAGGTATAGCATGAGGGCCACGCAATGAATCGCATTTTCGATAGAGCCTTCATCAACAAAAGGGATCTGGAAATGCAGCGGCTCCTGTTTATACAGGGCATCTATACGGGTATGGCTGCCCTGTTTATCTACATTGGTTACACGCAGATCGGCATCTGTTTTCCTGGACCAGGAAAACAGTTCAGGACCGCCCCCTTCCTGGTTTTCTTTTTTACCTACCTGGTTGTGAAAAGCCAGCACACACTCATTGAGCGCGAGATAATCTTTACAATAAATAAGAATATCGCTCTTGGCAAACAACACCAGCTTCTCATTTATTTTCTGCCGGATATTTAAGAAGCCTTCACTGTGGGCCTCTCCTATATTGGTAAAGATGCCGATAGTGGGACGGATAATTTTTTCAAGGTTTACCATTTCGCCGGGTTGCGAAATACCTGCTTCAAAGATAGCCAGCTGATGTTCCGGTTTCATTTGCCACACAGAAAGAGGAACGCCTATCTGCGAGTTATAGCTTTTAGGACTGCGAACAATGTTGTAGTCCTTTTCCAGCAGCTGGTACAGCCATTCCTTTACAATGGTTTTGCCGTTGCTGCCGGTAATGCCTATAACCGGAATGTGGAACTGTTGCCGGTGAAAGGCCACCAGCGTATGTAATGCCTGCAGGGTATCTTTAACGAGGATGAAGTTGGCTTTCGGATATTTTTCCAGTGGCACCGGCTCGCTTATCACAAAATTACTGACCCCTTTGCGGTACAATTCTTCGATGTACTGATGCGCGTTGCGCCGCGGGCTAACCAATGAAATAAACAAAGATGTTTCGGGGAAGCTGAGCTTCCTGCTGTCCAATAAAAGATGGTCAATTTCAGTAAATCCGGTCTCTTGCAACAATTCCCCTTTCAAAGTCTTGTTGATGCTTGCTGCGTTATACACGTTTATCAGGTTTGAATAATCACTTAACTGCTGCAAAATTGCTGTTTTGCGCAGCTTTTTACTTCACGTCTGCTTCGGTAATTCTTTTTTCTGATGATAGAGGGAATAGAGGATAGAACCTCCAAGGCATAGCACTATCACGATCAATGATACATATACCGGTATTTCAATGTCATGCTTGTGCAGGAAATATTCCGCCAGCATTTTCAGTCCGATGAAAACCAGGACAATGGCAATACCCTGGGGCAGATAATCAAATTTATCTACCGCTCCCCTCAGTAAAAAGAACAGGGACCTGAGTCCCAAAACCGCAAATATGTTAGAGGTATATACTACCATCGGATCCCGTGAAATAGCAAATACAGCCGGGATAGAATCTACCGCAAATAAGATATCTGTTACTGCCAGCATCACTACAACCAATGATAACGTGGTAAGATAAGCCTTATTATGTTTACGGATCACGAACCTGCCTTTAGGCTCTTCCATGGTTACCCGCATGTATTTGTTCATAAAACGGTAAATCACATTTTCTTCCGGTTTAAATTCATCATCTTCTTTTGTGACAAACATCTTAATACCGGTATAAATGAGAAATGCACCGAAAATATATAATATCCATTCAAATTTTTCTATGAGCGCAATCCCCAGCCAGATAAATATGGCCCTGAAAATAATAGCCATCAGTATACCAATGAGTAATACCCGGGAATAATACTCTTCTTTTATCTTAAAAAAACTAAAGATGAGTACAAACACAAAGATATTATCTATCGACAGGGATTTCTCCATCAGGTATGCGCTTAAAAAGCTGATGGCCGGTTCTGCGCCGTCTTCCAGCCACATGAACCCAAAAAAGAGCATAGATAAAACTACCCAGAAAATGCTTTGCCAGAGCGCTGTTTTTAAACTTGTTTTTGTATTTTTCTTACTAAAAAAACCAAGATCAAATACAACCGCCAGGATGATCACAATAAAAAATACCAGATATGTTATCTCTGTTTTTCCCACGTGATTGCATTTTATGAGCAGCAAAGATAGGAAAACGGCGGCTAGGTTTCCGGTTTAAGATGGCTATTTCCTCTAAGCAGATGCTGCAATAAGCTCTGGAATACAGTGCCTTACAGCATTTCAGGCTATTCAGTAAATTTACGCTGCCGTATAAACTGGAATACTATAGCAAATAGTAAAACCAGTCCTACCGGTACCAGGAAACAGATAACCTGCCACCTGGTTTTTTCCTGTCTCACTTTCTCCCCATCCAGCAAACGCAGTGTCAGCTCCTTGTTCCGGGCTTCCATGATACCGCTGTTACCGCAGAGATATTCCAGGCAATTGAGAAAAAATTCTTTATTGGCAAAGGCAAAGCCAGGGTTAAATTCATTGATGCCCATTTGCAGCGGCCCTTCTTTCCGTGATACTGCATTGGCAATTACATCGCCATCACTTACCACGATCATTTTGTTGACAGTATCTGCAGATTCCCTGAAAGACCGCCCGGATGCGTGAAACAGCGAATCTACGGCATCAGGGTTTTCCCGGTTACGGAACAGCGACGTGAACTTTCCTTCCAGCAGTACAGCTGCAGGCAGGTAACGTTGCCGGTAATCCCGCGGGTTAGGCTGCGTTTTTACAATGTCCCAGCTTACCTGCGCCGGCAGCCGTGTAGTGCGGCTATTCCTGGAAGTGGTAAGCAATATCGTTTTGCGGATGGCGTCGTTTTTTATGGTATCGATGGAGCTTACGAAGCGGCTTAGTACCATATCCAGGTTTTTTACGATGGGATGCGCTTTGGTAGGCATCAGCATAGGAAAATATGGGAATGGCATAGGCTGTATCTGCGGCCGGTTGCCCACATTGCCCACTACCAGCGGCACTACATCGCTTTGCAGATCCAATACAAGATCCTGGTTAATACGCACGCCATAGCGGAACAGGAGGTCTTCCAGGTTCAGGTTCCGGTCCATGGCAAAAAATTCCGGATGCTCATGTAAGCTGTCTATGCTGGCGCCGGATTCATCAATGAACCACAGCACTTTTCCCCCGTTCATCACGTATTGATCTATCTTAAACTTATCTGCATCGGAAAAGGCGCCGGCAGGCTTTGCAAACAGGATCACATCAAAATCACGGGGAATATAGGAAGCGGCCTGCAGGGTGAGCGTATCCAGCCCATAATTGGTTTGCAGGGTGCTGAGCGCATCATATACTTCAGCCCCGAGCGACTCCCCATGGCCAAGCATATAGCCTACCAGTGGTTTTTCTTTTTCCTGTAATTTATGAATAGCATAGGCAAACTGGTATTCCAGTAAGGCTTCCGAGCTGTTCATAGTTTGCATAGGATCCTGCCCGCCCTGGTTTTTAAGAAGATTTACTCCTATTGTTTTGCCTTTGTAATGTACCAGTGCGCCGGGAAAGATCAGCTTTTCCGCGAAACCGTCGTTGGCTTCCTGCTGTACTTTCATATTAAAAGGCATGATACCCTGGGCGGTGAGCTCGCCGAGGAATTTCATGCGTGCGGAGTCTGAAAGGCCCTGCCCGGGGTTCACAAAGGTAAACCGGAGATTTTGCCTGCCGTATTCCCTGAATTCTTCCAGCAGTTCGGCGGTTGACTGTGCCAGTTGCCGGAAGCTGGCCGGGTAATCACCTTTAAGAAATACCTCAATTTCCACGGGGCTGTCCAGTTTGCGGAGCATTTGCCGGGTGCTGGAAGTGAGGGTGTACCTTTTTTCCGCTGTCAGATCCCATCTGCCGTGAAAATAAGCCGCTGCTATATTAATGCCCGTGAGTACCAGTATTACTGCTATGGCACGTTGTATGTATTTTTTTCGTGTAGCCATGTTATTTAGTAAGAACGGCTGTTAACCGTTTTGCCAGAGTTTTCTTTGGAGGGATAATTTAGTGAGATAAAGCATCAGGCCTATAATGCTGATAAAATAAACAATATCGCGGCTATCAATTACGCCGCGGCTGATAGAGGCATAATGGAATTTGATGCCTGCCATCTGCAGATAATAATCGGCGCCGCCGCTAAAGGCCGGTATTTTGCTTATTGCATCAAAGCCGTTATAGAGGATAAAGCAGGTAAACAGTGCAATGAGAAAAGCGATCATAGCATTGTTGGTAAGGGACGACGACCAGATGCCGGTGGCAGTGAATGCCGCTCCCAGCAGCAACAGGCCTATGTAAGAGCCGGTGATACCGCCGGTATCGAGTTGCTGGTTATCTACGCTTAATTGCTTTATTGCAAAATAATAAATGATGGTAGGAAGCAGGGAGATAACCACAATAAGCAGGCTGCCCCAGAATTTACCCATTACAATCTGTAAGCCGGTGAGTGGTTTGGTGCTGAGTAATTCCATAGTACCGGTTTTAAATTCATCTGCAAAGCAACGCATGGTAATGGCAGGTATAAGCAGCAGGTAAATAAGCGGCGCCAGGTTGAACAACGGATCCAGGTTGGCATACCCGGTATCCAGTAAGCTGGTTTCCGGGAAAACGAACAGCATCAGTCCATTCGCCAGTAAAAACAGTATGATGGCCACATAGCCGGTAACACTGCTGAAAAACTGGTTGATCTCTTTCTTAAAGATGGCTAGCATGAACAGTTAGTAAGGATTAGGATATTAGTAAAGATACAAATATAGGGTAAACGCTATTACCTTTCCGCCTATTGTACAGGGGCGCCGGAATGCCTGTGCACATGGGGCCAGGATGGACTTAAAGTACGCCATCCTTGTACATTTCCCAGATGGGGCTTACTTTTCTCAGTCCGTTCACTGATTCGCTAATGGTTTGGATGGTAAAATCGATTTGTTCCTCTGTAGTGAACCGCCCGAGGCCAAAGCGGAGTGATGCATGGGCTAGATCGTCGCTAAGCCCCATCGCCTTCAGTACATAACTCGGCTCCATAGAGGCGGAGGTGCAGGCCGATCCGGAGGAGACGGCGATCTTTTTATTAAAGCCCATCATGAGGGTTTCGCTTTCTACATACTTAAACGAGAGGTTACAGGTGTGTGGCAGGCGCTGGAGAGGGGCGCCGTTTAAAAAGGTTTGCTCAATTGCCAGCAGGGCTTTTTCTAACCGGTTCCTCATGGGAAGAATGCGTTGCGTATCCGCTTCCATTTCTTCCAGGCACAGCTCACAGGCCCTTCCCAGTCCTACTATGCCGGGCACATTCAGCGTGCCGGAGCGCATGCCTCTTTCATGACCGCCCCCGTCGATTTGCGCGCTGAGCTTTACCCGGGGGGACCGCCGGCGAATATATAAAGCGCCTGTTCCTTTAGGGCCGTACATTTTATGAGCGCTAAGGGTAAGCAGGTCTATGCCATCGTGGTTTACATTTACCGGGATTTTTCCTGTGGCCTGGGTCGCATCTGTCATAAACAGTATGCCGTGTTTCCGGGCAATATCGCTGATAGCGCGCACCGGGTGGATAACGCCGGTTTCATTATTGGCGTACATGAGGCTTACCAGGATGGTTTGGGGAGTGATAGCAGCTTCCAGTTGCCGAAGGTCAATAAGTCCTTCGTGGTTCACGGGGAGCCAGGTAACCTGTGCGCCCAATTTTTCCAGGTGTTTACAGGTATCCACTACCGCTTTGTGTTCAGTAACTGCAGTAATGATATGATTGCCTTTACCGCTGTACATTTCATATACCCCCTTAATGGCCAGGTTCACAGCTTCTGTGGCGCCGGAGGTAAAAATAATTTCTTTGGGTTCCGCACCAATCAGCCTGGCCACCTGTTCCCGGGCGTTATCTACCGCTTCCTCTGCCGCCCATCCCAGCGGATGGCTCCGGCTGGCCGCATTACCAAACATCTCGGTGAAATATGGTAACATGGCAGCTACCACCCTGGGATCGCAGGGCGTAGTGGCATTGTTATCAAGATAAACGGGCAGCTGCAGCATATCTTTCTGTTTTATTTAAAGTCCGGGCCAAACAAAATTACAACATAAGTTCTATTTTTACCGGGTTAAGCTATTCCGGAAAGTCGGTATGGATACCGGGTTCCGTGCATCTGTAAATAATTATGAATATGCTCAGGGTAGAACATATAGGCATTGCCGTTAAGGAATTATCTGTGTCCATTCCGCTATTTGAAAAGCTGTTGAACACCCCCTGTTATAAACAGGAAGAAGTAGAAAGCGAACAGGTACAGACCGCTTTTTTCCGGCAGGGAGAAACCAAAATAGAATTGCTGGAAGCCACCGGAGCAGGTAGCGCGATTACAAAGTTCCTGGAGAAAAAAGGCGAAGGAATGCATCATATTGCATTCGAGGTGGAAGATATATATGCTGAAATGAAACGACTGCAGCAGGAAGGATTTGTTTTGTTACAGGAAACGCCGAAAAAGGGAGCTGATAATAAGCTGATCTGTTTTTTGCATCCTAAGCATAGCAATGGAGTTTTGATTGAAATTTGCCAGGATATCAAGTAAGCATTTACTTATATATTTAAAATATAAATAATAATATTTTTTTTAATTTTTTTTCCATTTTAGCAATCCAAAGGAATTTATGATCCGTAAGTAATATCAAACACCCCCGGAAAGAAGGGCCCAAAATGTTAAGACCAAAATTTTTTTATCATTTTTTGAACAAATATATTTTCCATAACGTTATCTCTTTATACACAAATAGATAGAACATCAATACTCAAAATATTACAAAACTTAGGCTTTATAGGTTATTAATGGTTTAAGTTTTAACGATTACTCTAAAGTTGGCATAGGTTATGAACACCTGCGGGTTTTTTAGCTTGCAGGTCTTTTTTTTAGCCACTTCTTCCACAAACAGTGGATTCATTTCAAAAATACAAGGGAATTACTTCGGGCAGGATAGGTCTTTCCTGCTTATTTAACGCCACAGGAATTCAATAAATTGTGTATCGCCTTCGGCGATGCGAATTTTGTCTGACTCAGGATTAAACTGATTACGCTGATTACGCTGATTTTATTTTTTGGGATTTTATAAATGATTTAAAAAGATTCGGGAAGTTTTAAGCGGATACTTTCGCTTAAAACTTCCCGAATCTTTTTAAATCTAAAGTAATCAAATCAGCGTAATCAGCGTAATCAGTTTAATCCTGAGTCAGACAACATCCGCGTCAGACAACATCCGCGTTAGTTAAACATATACCGGATCCCCAACTGTCCCTGCCACCTCGAAATAGTGCCGGTATTATCCCTCCAGGAATTGGTGAGCGGAATCTGGTTCGCTGCATCCAGGTATGGGAAAGAGTAAGCGGCGGCCGCAGTAGCATTGCCGGAGGCATCCCGGTACTGACCTTCATACTTCAGGAAAGAAGGCAGGTTCGGTATTTTGGAAACACCCCAGCGCTTATTGAGGAAATTGCCAAAGTTGATAATATCAAAACTGATACGCAGGGTATGTTTCGTTTTTTCCTTGCCGCTGAATACAAAGATATCCTGTGTAATATTCAGGTCCATCCGTTTTGCGAATGGCAGCACTACTGCGTTACGTTCTGCATATTCTCCCCGGTGACTGCTCAGGTAATTATCCTGCTTGATGAAATTATCGAGCTGGCTCCAGATGATATCTGCAGTACGTTTATCTGCATTGGTAGCGGGATTGTAGGTTTTGTCGCCATAACCTACAGGTACCAGTTTGATATCATTACGGGTTTTAGGAATATAGATAAGGTCGTTGTTTCCACCGGAACCGTCATTGTTCACATCACCATTGTAAGTGTAGGAAGTGGCGCTGTAAAGACCGTTTACACTTGGCGCCGCTTCATATACCACGCCTACTGAAGTAGCAAAGTGTTTGGCCCAGGTAAAGCGGTAGGTGGCTGCTGCAATAATACGGTGAGGCATATAGTAATTAGAATAACCCAACACATTGGCATTCGGATCGCCGGCTACGGGGCGGTCGCGCCAGTTGCTTTGTGCAATGGTACCGCCATCATTTACACTGCGGGCCTTGCTGTAGGTATAGGCTGCGCTGAGGTAAAGATTGGGCAGGTTCTTCTGCAGCTGGATGGTAGCAAAATAAGAATAACCTTTATTGGTGTTGCGCATCAGGATGGCGTCGCTGATGTTTGGATTGCTCAGGCTGTTGCCTGCGTATATTTTGGAGGAGTTGTAACGGGTGCGGTGGTCCGGAGTGCTATCCAGCTGAAACCCTGCAGTAGGAAGGTTTACGTTCTGGAAATATACGGCATTGATATCTTTGGAGTAGTTGAATTCCAGGGTACCAATTACGCCCCATGGCAACTGGCGGTCTACTGCCAGGGTTGCTTTCAATACCTGCGGATACTTAAAGTTCCTATCGGTAACGGCTATATTATATTGATAAGACAACTGGTTGCTTCCTTTATAAGCATTGGGATCAGGGTTGAAGGGATAGGGAATAACAGGTGTAGATGCACTTGTTTGTGCCACGAATGATCCAAACTGTACGCCGTTATTTCCGGCCTGGTTACTCAGCCATACAGCGGGCGGCGGACCTGCAAATAAACCGGCGCCTCCACGGAGCTGCGTTTTACCATCATGGGTAATGTCCCAGTTAAATCCGACCCTTGGCGATAAGAGCGGTGTTGTTTTTGGCGCCTGGCCTACATCTATCTTCACACCATCCCTGAAAGTAAGCGCAGCAAGGGAATCATTTTTGTCAAATGTGCTGCCTATAACAGGAACGTCTATACGTAATCCATAAGTAAAGGTAAAGAAGTTGGTAACACTCCATTTATCCTGGATAAATGCGCCCAGTTCCAGCATGTTGATTTTGGCGTAAGGGAAGGATTTATCTTTGGTAGTAGCGTATGACACTGCGTAACGTACTGCGGTTGGTAAGCCACTATTGGCACTGGCATAAAAATCCGTGAGCGTATTAAAGCGGTAGTTACCATTATAGTTAGGCGCGAAACCGTTCAGGAATGTTTTGTAATAGTTTTGTGTTCCTATCGTGATTTCATGTTTCCCTTTGTACATGGTGAAGATATCGGACAACTGGTATACATCGGTATTCAGCTTATTGTTATAGGTAAACGGCTCATAACCGAAGGCAGTATAACTGGCGCCCTGCCCGTTCATGATATCTACAAGCGGAAAGTTGCTTTGCGACAAGGCATTCCTGAAATCGCGCATGGCGGAGTAACCAACCTGCAGTTTGTTGGAAGCACGGTTGCCAATGCGGGTATTCAGTTCGGCAATAAAGATGTTGAAATTGTTGTTGATGGTATAGCCGCTTCCGCTGAAAGGAAGGCCGGTAGCGCTGGGCTGACGGCCGCTTCCTACGGCGCCGCCACCGGGTGCGCCACTGTTGCTGGCAGGAATATCTTTAAATGATTTCAGGTAGCTGTATTTAAAGGTAAACGTATTGTGGTCATTTACGTTCCAGTCGACCTTAAAAGTCACCTTATCACTTTGTGTGCGATAGCTGTAATTCTGATAATCACCTGGGTTATATCCATACTTGCTTATCAGGAATTGCTTCAATGCATCCAGTGTATCTGCTACTGCCTGTGATACGTTGCCGCCGGCCACGCCACCTGGTTTATTAGCTACGAGACTGGTAGCAGGCGCCTTGATCCTTTCCTGCTCAGCGCTTACAAAGAAGAATAGTTTGTTGGGAATGATAGCGCCGCCTACATTGAAACCGCGCAGGTTATAATTGAAATCTGGCTTAGGTACAGTGGCATTGCCTACCTTGAGGCCCTGTAACCCGGGTGTTTGAATATAAGTGTAAACGGCTCCTTTGAAAGTATTGGTACCGCTTTTGGTTACGCTGTTGATTCCCGCGCCGGAAAAGCCTCCCTGTCTTACATCGTAAGGCGATACGTTTACCTGGATCTGTTCCAGGGCTTCGAGGCTAATGGGCTGTGAGGCTGTTTGCGAGCCCAGTGTGGCCTGCAAACCGAATGAGTTGTTGAAGTTGGCGCCGTCAACGGTAATGTTGTTCAACTGGTTGCTTCTTCCGCCGATGTTAAGGCCATTGGCAGAAGGCGTAAGTTTGGTAAAGTCCTGCATAGACCTGCTGATAGTGGGCAGGCGGTCCATTTGCGAACGGGTAATTACTTCCTGGCTCCCGGTGCGGGCCCGGTTGATCACCTTGTTCTGGGCCACAGAGGTAACTACTATTTCCGTAAGGCTGCTGGTACTGGATTGCAGGTTGATGTCTGTTTTGAAATCCTGTCCGAGCGACAGGAAAATGTTGTCGCGTTTTTCGTCTTTAAAGCCAATGTAGGAAACAGACAAGGTGTAAGGGCCTCCTACACGGAGATTCGGTAAGTTATAACGGCCGTCTTTCCTCGAAACGGTGTTATATTTTGTGCCGGTGGGCACATGAGTGGCTGTAATGCTTGCGCCGGGAACAGGTCCTTCTTTACTTAAAATAATACCCGCTATATCAGCGGTTGTTTCCTGGGCAAACAGGGCAGCAGGGATCAATAGTACGCAACAAAGCATACTAATGAGGTAACGCCAGTTTTTTTTGTGCATTGCGATTCAGATTTTGGTAAAGTTCAAATGACAGATTGAAGTATTAAAAATAATACAATTATGAAATCGTTAACAAATATTTTTAATGGTTCCTTTCTGCCTGCTGAATCGCTTTGTTATCAGGCCAGTACTTTCTCCATGCCTGTGCTCCTGGAACCTTTGATAAGAATATGCGTATCCTGGTATTGCTGCTGCTGTAGCCATTTTCCCGCTTCGGCAGCATTTTCCAGGAAAATATACGGATGGGTTACTTTTTTGAAATCGCCGCCTACCAATACTACTGCCTCCCAATGAGTACGTTCCAGTAAGCTTACCAGTTCCTGGTGCTCTTTCACGCTGTCTGTTCCCAGCTCCATCATAGCGCCCAGCAACAATACTTTTTTACTGGCCTGGATGCCGGCAAAATTTTCGATGGCGGCTTTCATGCTGGAGGGATTGGCATTATAGGCATCCATGATAATGGTGTTGCTACCCTGTTGTATTACCTGTGACCGGTTGTTGGAAGGGATATAACGCGCAATGGCGGGCGCAATAGTCGTTTCCGGTACGTTGAAGTGGCTGGCTACTGCTACGGCTGCCATTACATTGGGGAAGTTGTAGGCCCCTACCAGTTGTGTTTGAATAAACCCAACCTGGCTGCTGCCGCGTACTTCCACGGCCAGGAAGGCGCTGTCGGTAACGGCTTCTCCTACATAGTCCGCTTCGCTGCTGCCGTAGGTTATAATGTGAGGGATACCTTTCGCCATTTCAAGAAGATAGCCATAATCATTACATACGAATACGGTTCCGTTGTTGGCGCGTAAAAAATCATACAGTTCCCCTTTGGCTTTTTTAACGCCTTCTTCACTGCCAAAGCCTTCCAGGTGCGCTTTCCCGATATTGGTAATGATACCGTGGGTAGGCAGGGCAATTTCGCAATACGCCGCTATTTCTTTCTGGTGATTGGCGCCCATTTCTATTACCGCAATTTCCACATCGGGGAGTATACTTAAAATAGTAAGGGGCACGCCGATATGATTATTTAGATTGCCAACGGTGGCGTATGTTTTCAGGCCGGCAGACAATGCTGTGCTTACCAGTTCTTTCGTAGTGGTTTTACCGTTAGTGCCGGTAATGGCAAGGAAGGGGATGTTTAATTGTTTGCGGTGATGCAAAGCCAGCTGCTGTAAGGCGGTGAGAGCATCTTCTACCAGCATCATCCTGTCGGGTACCGTAAAATAAGCCGCTTCATCTACCACTGCAAAGGCGGCTCCCATTTCCAGTGCCCGGGCTGCAAATTCGTTGCCATTGAAATTGCCGCCTTTCAGCGCAAAGAAAATATCATTGGCTTTCAGTTTACGGGTATCTGTTTGTATGGAGCGGTGTTGCTCATAGATGCTGTATAGTTGTTCAATATTCACGGTCGGATCTTATTTGGTGCAAAAATAAGTGGTTAATCATGTAATATAGCAGAATTTTATGTGCCTTTGAAAGCAACCTATTTTATTATTATCCCGTATAAGCCAACAGGAATCAAATTTGAAAGACCTATGACAAGGATCAAGCTTTTTTTTATGGCCTGCCTGCTGCTGGCGGCCTGTAAAAATGAACAGGCCCCCGCGCCGGTAAGCGGAGGCGTAGACTGTAACGCAGCCCATATCACAACAGCCACCGTTTTTGCTATTATTCAGGCTAACTGTACCAGCCGCGGCTGTCATCCGGGCGGCTTTTCCCCGGCTACGGCAGATTTCTCCACCGAAGCGAAGTTGAAAGCGTATATCAACACCAGGCAGGCCGTTTTTGAAGCGCGTGTTACCGGCCCACAGGCGGATATGCCGCAATCAATGTCTTTTCCCGCGCTCAGCCAGGGCATGAAAGATTCTATCGCTTGCTGGATCGCCAAAGGGCTCCCGGATCAATAACTTAAAAAAAAGATAAACATGAAATACTTATTGCTTTTTGCAGTTGCCTTACTATCGGTTGTTACTGCATCTGCACAGGATGTTTACTCCTGCAAAAATACCCGTTTATCATTTTTTTCGTCTTCTCCCCTGGAAGACATAGAAGCGAAAACAGATAAAGGCGCCTCCGCACTTAATACAAAAACAAAGGAAGTTTTTTTCAAAGTGCCCATCAGCTCTTTCCAGTTTAAGAAAAAGCTGATGCAGGAACATTTTAATGAAAATTATCTCGAAAGCGATAAATACCCGTTTGCTGAGTTCAAAGGGAAGATCAACGAATCGCCGGAACTCAGTAAAGACGGCACTTACCCGGTAACGGTTACGGGTACACTGAACATCCACGGGATAGAAAAAAGTTACACCGCCAAGGGCACTATTACCACGCAGGGTAACACAATTACTGTTGCGTCCACTTTTAATGTACGTGTAGCCGATCACGGTATAAAGATACCGTCACTGGTAGTACAGAATGTGGCGGAAGTGGTAGCAGTGACCGTTAATGCGATTTATACACCTTACAGTAAATAATACATCACTCCATGAAGTATATATCAACCATCTTATTATGCTGTGTGTTTTCGGTTTATGCACAGGCACAGAGCCTCGACAAGCTTTTTGATTCTACAGCTACCGGTCACACCAAAGTGAGGGATACCTACAAAAGTACCCGCATTGTACAGGGTCAGTCCACCGAAATGCTGCGTAAACACGAACTTGATTTCCGTGTTACACACCGCTTTGGCGACGCCGGAGGTGAGTTTGGCGGTACAAAAACATTTTTCGGTACCGACAATTCCACTGATATCCGTATTGCTTTCGAGTACGGTATCAGCGACAACCTGATGGTGGGTATCAGCAGAAGCAAGGGCAGCGGGGATTTACAGCAATTGTATGAAGGACTGGTAAAATACCGCTTCCTGCAGCAAACCACCGACAACCATGTACCGGTATCACTGGCGGTTTTTGGTAACGCCGTGATCAGCGGGATGCCTTCCGCCACAGATAAAACCTCGGCTGCCTACTTTGAAGATGGCGCCGACCGGCTTATGTATGTAGCCCAGGCGCTTATATCAAGGAAATTTGGCGACAGGTTATCACTTACCCTGGCCCCTACTTATGTACACCGGAATCATGTAGCCTATATGGATATGAACAATATGTTCGCCCTGGGCGGGGCCGGCAGGCTGAAGCTGAGTAAAAGGATAGGTATCCTGGCAGAATATTATTACCCGTTCCGTTCACAGGAGAGCAAGGACTACTTTAAATCTGCAAAGGGTATTTCTTTTTATAACCCGCTGGGCCTCGGGCTGGAGATAGAAACCGGTGGCCACGTATTCAGTATCACCTTTACCAATTCCACTGCCATCCAGGAAAGCCAGTTTATTCCTGGAACCACCACCTCCTGGTTACAGGGGCAATTCCGGTGGGGATTCAATATTTCCCGTAGATTTACGTTATTCGGGAAGAAAGATTGGAAAAAATAAAATGCCGCATACGTGAAAATTCATGGTTAGCCAAAATAGCCGCCCGCTTTATGCGGGTGCAATCTGTAGCCATGGTCCTGGGACGCACCATACACCTGCATGGAGCGTCCCGGGAACGCTTTTTAGCGGATACAGCCTGGATGCGGCATGAAGCTTGCCATATCAAACAATACCAGCATCTGGGCTTTTTTGGGTTTTTATGGAGATATTTGTCTGAATACCTGCGCAGGGGCTACTATAACAATACTTTAGAGGTGGCTGCCAGGGCTTCGGAAGAGGATCCGGACATACTCGACGACATTGAAATAATCTAAAGAATCGTTAAAGTCAGAATTTTTCCAGCCGCTGGTTTTATTTTTCTTATTTTTACGTTAAAGGTTGATTTTATGGTTAAGAAGGTAACAGAGGGCATCACCATCAGCGTGGAAACATTCTACCAGCCGGATTATTCTAATCCTATTGGAAGCGAATTCATGTTTGCTTACCGTATTACCATTGAGAACAACAATATTTTCCCCATCAAACTGCTTCGCCGTCACTGGTATATTATTGATTCCAATGGCACACACCGTGAAGTAGAGGGAGAAGGTGTTGTAGGTGTTCAACCACTGCTGGCGCCAGGTGAAACTTACCAGTACGTCTCGGGATCCAATCTCCGGACAGAGATCGGCAAGATGTACGGTACTTATCAAATGGAAAACCAACTGGACAAGAAGATACTGGAAGTAAAAATTCCCGAATTCCAGATGGTTGTTCCCTTTAAACTGAACTAGTTCCCCGTTTTCGTTTAACCTGTAACTCTCTGTGTCAGGGCCTGTACTTCGAGGCTTTGAAGATCTCCGTCACGTTTTTAGATTCCATTAATTGCTGCAAGGTCATGTCCTTGTGCTCACTCATATACTTTTTTATGATCTGCCAACCTACAAAATTGGCTATTTTACCCGGGGCGCCCTCGGGCATCCCCTGTGTAGACGGTCCATCGCCCACAAAATGATTGATCTGCTGCCAGTCGCTGGAGTATACCAGGTTGTTTTGCACGAAGAACTGCCAGATCATCCGCTCATTTTCCCGGCACCAGTCCAGCTGGCTTTTCGTATAGCCGAGTTTGATAGTATCCGGTGTTTCCGGTAATACCTTATCCAGGAAATACTGTTGTTTGCCGGCTTCCATCATCTGTTCCAGCAGGTTGCCGTTTTTACGCGCGGGAGGATACAGCTGCTGCTGGATCACCTGCATGCAATTGGTGGTAATGTATTGAGGAGCAAAGCGATGGATCATATAATCCGGGTAGTCGGGGATCAGGGCATAGGGCGGAAAATCTTCTCCCATATACATATCCAGGCCAATGCCCAGGATAGAATCCACGGTGATAGCGCCATAGTTGGCGATACCGGAAATAAAAGTGACCACTTTAGGCGGATGGAAAGAAGGGATATAGTATTTGATATACCGGAAGCATTGCTCCAGGTCTGCCTTTAAAGTGGAGTTGCTGCCATACTTTGCTGCCACTGATTTTTCCAGCTGCCGGAAATCGGGTGTGGTTAAAAACAGGTGCAGTTGTTGCTGTACTGCTGCGTTGCTGTCGGAATAGGCCCCCAGGTTCAGGATATCCGTAATATACAGGGGCAGGAATACAGGATACTCGGCATGCAGCTTTGCCAGCCCGGGTTGTATATTGTTGGTGTCAATCGTGAACAGGGCGGAGTCGAAACGCGACAAACTAACGTTCATGGCTATATGACTTACATCCGGCGCTTTATTGCCGGAATTGCAGGCAGTGGTACCCAGTAAGGTTACCACGCAACTTATCAGCAGGGTATATTTAATAATGTAACTTTGCATCGCTCTTAAAACTCATCTAAGGTAAAATTATTATTTACCTTGTATTATAAAAAATTACGAATTAGCATCATCTATGAAGAAGATCATCTTTTTGCTGGCGGTAATGGTAATGGCAAAGACAGGAATGGCGCAATACGGCGATAATGCTTTCAGAAATAAAGTAAAGCTCGGGTTTACTGTAAGCCCGATGGTTTCCATCTTAAAACCACAGGAATCGGGAGTGAACAGGACCGGCGCCAAAGCGGGACTGAACTTTGGCCTGATGGCCGATTTTAACCTGAACGACCGGGGCACTTACGCATTTTCGTCGGGCTTCCAGGTGTTGTTGGGCGGCAGTAAGCTGAAATATGATGCGGGTAAGGGCCTGAGCGATTATAAGGCCAATCCTGCTGAATACAATATGAAGCTCACTTATATAGAAATCCCGCTGGCACTGAAGCTGAAAACCGCTTCTGCAGATGAAGGCGGCCTGGGTTTCTGGGGCCAGTTTGGTACCTATCTCGATTTCCCGGTGAGCGGCCGCGCAAATGTGGTATCTATGGGACAAACCTTCGACCGGGTAAATATCTTACCGGAAATGAACCGTATCAACATCGGTATGTTATTGGGTGCAGGGATAGAATACCCGCTGGGCGCCAATCTTACAGGAACAGCCGGTATCACCTACCAGAACGGTTTTGTGGATGTAACCCGCAATGGCAAATGGGACGACGGCCGGGTAAATATGAACAGCTTTGCGCTCCGGCTGGGCGTATTCTTTTAGTTTTGACCTGAATATCTTTTATCATGAATATTATACTGGCACAGCAGAATTATCATATTGGCAATTTTGAAAAGAATATAGCAAAGATCATTGATGGCATCAATGCAGCAAAGGCCCAGGGCGCAGACCTGGTGGTGTTTTCAGAGTTGTGCGTATGCGGATATCCCCCGCGTGATTTCCTGGAATTTGAAGATTTTATTGCACAAAGCTATCATGCAATAGACGTTATAAAAGCGCATACCAAAGATATAGCCGTACTGGTAGGCGGCCCCGCCCGTAACCCCCAGCGTGAAGGAAAAGACCTGTTTAATGCCGCCTGGTTTTTATATGAGGGAGAAGTAAAGCAGGTAGTACATAAAACCCTGCTGCCTACCTACGATGTATTTGACGAATACCGCTACTTTGAGCCGTCTATAGAATGGAATGTGATCCCGTTTAAAGGAAAGAAGCTGGCGGTAACCATTTGTGAAGATATCTGGAACCTGGGAGATAATCCCCTGTACAGGGTTTGCCCTATGGACCAGCTGATTGCCCAGGAGCCGGATGTGATGATCAATCTCTCTGCATCCCCGTTTGATTATGATCATGATGAAGACCGGAAAGAGATCATTCTTTCCAATGTACTGAAATATAAGATCCCGATGTATTACTGCAATACCGTGGGATCCCAGACAGAGATTGTATTTGATGGAGGTTCCCTCATTTACGATGCACAGGGTAACATTGTGAAGGAGCTGCCCTATTTTGAAGAGGCAATGGGTGGCATTGAGCTGGAAAAGCTTACGGGTAAGGATCTCCCGCCGGTGAAGCCCGCTGTGTTTACTCCGCTCACCGAACTGGTGTTCGATCATAATATAGACAGGATCTATGATGCACTGGTGTTGGGTATTAAGGATTATTTCGGGAAGATGGGCTTTACAAAAGCCATCCTTGGATCTTCAGGCGGTATCGACAGCGCCGTAACACTGGCTATTGCCTGCGATGCGCTGGGTAAGGAAAATGTACGGGCCATCCTGATGCCTTCTCCCTACTCTACCAGTCACTCTGTAGATGACGCCGTGGCCTTGTCCCAAAACCTGGGCAATCCTCACGATATTATCCGTATCAACAATATTTATGAAAGCTTCCTGGACACGCTGGAGCCTTATTTCAAAGGGCTGCCTTTCAACGTGGCGGAAGAAAATACACAGTCGCGCATACGGGGCAACCTGCTGATGGGCTTATCCAACAAGTTTGGTTACATCCTGCTGAATACCTCCAACAAAAGCGAACTATCTACCGGCTATGGCACCTTGTATGGCGATATGGCGGGCGGATTGAGTGTTTTGGGAGATGTATACAAGATGCAGGTGTATTCGCTGGCAAGATATATCAACCGGGACAAAGAGATCATACCGGTGAATATTATCGATAAGGCGCCTTCTGCGGAGTTGCGGCCGGACCAGAAAGACAGCGACAGCCTGCCGGATTATGCTATCCTCGACAGGATCCTGTACCAATACATAGAACGCCGCCAGGGGCCGCGTGAAATAGTAGCTCAGGGCTTCGATGCCGCTTTGGTTTCGCGGGCCTTAAAGATGGTAAACACCAATGAATACAAGAGAAATCAATTCTGCCCTATTATACGGGTATCGTCCAAAGCCTTTGGTGTAGGGCGCAGAGTGCCTATTGTAGGGAAGTACCTGAGTTAAGCTATTTTAATATATTTGCAAAAATCTGATCATACAACATGTTACAAGTACCGTTTATACGTCAAAATAAAGCGTTTGTTTTAGAGCGACTGGCATTTAAGAATTTCAAGGAACTGGAAGTAGTGGAAGAAGTGCTGGCGCTGGACGACAAGCGTAAGAAATTAACCCTCGAATACGATGAAACACAGGCCCAGGTAAATAGCTTATCCAAAGAGATCGGTAAGCTGATGGCCCAGGGAAAAAAGGAAGAAGGAGAAGCGCAGCGCGCTGCAGTAGCGGCATTGAAAGACCGCCTCGGCCCTGTGAATGAAGAGCTGAATGCTACTGAAAAAGCATTGCAGGATGCCCTGGTAAAGCTTCCCAACCTTCCATCCGCCCAGGTGCCTGCCGGTAAAACACCGGAAGAAAACGTGGAAGTGCGTAAAGGAGGTAAAATCCCGGACCTGTATGCCGGCGCCGTTCCGCACTGGGATCTGGCCAAACAATACGACCTCATCGACTTTGAACTGGGTAATAAGATCACCGGCAGCGGTTTTCCTGTTTTCAAGAACAGGGGCGCCCGGTTACAACGCGCGCTCATCCAGTATTTCCTGGATTATAATACCCTCAATGGCTATACCGAGTATGCACCGCCTTACCTGGTAAATGAAGCATCTGCCTATGGCACCGGTCAGCTGCCGGATAAAGAAGGCCAGATGTATCATGCCACAGCAGATAATTACTATCTCATCCCAACTGCAGAAGTACCGGTAACAAATATTTACCGCGATGAGATCATAAAAGATACCGACCTGCCGGTGAAGATGACAGCCTATACGCCCTGTTTCCGCCGTGAAGCAGGTTCTTACGGGAAAGACGTGCGTGGGTTGAACCGGGTTCACCAGTTCGATAAAGTGGAAATTGTACAACTGGTACATCCTGATAAGTCTTACGAAGCGCTGGATGAAATGGTAGCGCATGTGGAAGCATTGCTGAACCAACTGGAGCTGCCTTACCGTATTCTCCGTTTATGCGCCGGCGATATGGGCTTTACTTCTGCCATTACCTACGATTTCGAAGTATACAGCGCCGCCCAGCAGAAATGGCTGGAAGTGAGCTCTGTGAGTAACTTTGAAGCGTATCAGACCCACCGCATGAAAATACGGTTCAAGGAAAATAATGGTAAGCCACAGTTGCTGCATTCCCTGAATGGAAGCTCACTGGCATTACCGCGTATCATGGCCTGCCTGCTGGAAAACAACCAGACAGCAGAAGGTATACGGGTACCAACCGTGCTGCAGAGCTATTTTGGCAGCCACACGATATAAACCACTATTACGGATAATCTTTAACGGATGACGGGTTCGCGAAGATGCTCACGGAATAATATCCAATGACATCTGCCGCAAACCCGTCATTCGTCGTTTGGAATTCGTAATTTCCACCGGCAATATTCCATATGAAACATTTCCTGCCTACCGGCGACGAACTCATCATTCGTCCCCCTGAACACAACGATGCAGCTGGCTTGCTGGCCAGTTTCCAACGCCTGACGCGGGAAACCGATTACCTGCTTTTTACACGCAGTGAATCGATGGAGCTGGATATTGCTTCAGAAGAGGATTATATACAGTCTTACCTCGATAATCCCCATCAGCTTTTGCTGGTGGCCGTAGTACAAGGGCAGATCATTGGCTCCATTAATGTAAACCATAGTGGTTTGTATAAAAAAGCGCATACGGCAGAAGTAGGCATCGCCGTAGAAAAGCAATGGAATAACATGGGTATTGGCCGCCGTCTGCTCACGGCTATGCTACGCTGGGCAGAATCACGTGATAACCTGCGGATGGTATACCTGCATGTTTTTTCCACCAATGAAAAAGCAATGCAGCTGTACCGCAATTTTGGTTTTATGGAATGCGGGCGACTGCCCAATGCCATTTTGCAGAAGGATGGCAATTATGTGGACCTGGTAACTATGTACCTGGAGCTGAAACGCTGATGGGCTTCATAATAAAGGGTGAAAAAGTATTGCTTCCCGCATACTTCCTGGTTACTTCTCAGTTACTTAGGACTCGTGTATGTGTAGTACTCCTGATATAGTTCCCATACACTTCCCATACACTTTCCATACACTCACCATACACTTTCAATACACTCCCCATACACTATCTCTGTCGGTCTTGCCCGGTCTTGTCCTGATATAGGTTTACACAGTTATTAGATAATCCTGTTTGAAGTTTACAATAAAAATTTTTAGTCCTGCCAAAGGTTTACATTACCAAAAACACTCCATTATTCCGGCATTTTTTCCTTCCAGTTATCCGTTCTGAACGGCAGTGCCGGGAATCCTTTTCCGTTTTCCAGGTTGGTAACCGGGTAGTTGAAAAAGGCATACCTCACTGCCACCGGGTACTTCACCTTTGCGGCATGAAGCACCACTGTTTCCCCGGAAACGGCAGCAGTGGCAGGATAAAACTGCCGATCACTGCCTGCCAGCATAAAAA
>NZ_DATCRD010000388.1:0-59364 GCF_036569185.1 Chitinophaga sp. | reverse complement strand
CACACGAACTGGATGGGCCGATGTTAAAGCATTGGAAGAAAAAGCGATTAAAAAGGCCTGTAGAAACTGCTGGCGACTAAATTATGGAAAAAGATGTCAATTACAGGACGTATGGATTTTGTCTTCAAATATGTTTTTTTTTACTTTTGTCAACTCATAACCGTACAGAAAAACACAAATTTCTTTCATTCCCAAAACGGTCAACATTTTTCAGGACGAGACACTGTGTAAACCTATATCAGGACAAGACCGGTGGTTTTTTTGGGGCTAAGAGCATGCACAGTGCATTGGGAGTATATCAGGAGTGTATGAGGAGAGTATTAGGACTATATGAGGACTATATGGGGAGTACGACATATAGACGACTCCTGGGCATCCCAAAAGTATCCGCAAAGTATCTGTGCTCCCATTCATGCCTTAACCGGACAATATCGATTTTTTTCAGAAGAAGAAGGAAAGATAGGGATATACATCTTTGAGGCGGACACGCAGGTGCTTCAACGCCTTTGTAAGATGGGCTTCCACTGTTTTTTCCGACAGCTGGAGGGCGGCGGCAATCTCCTTATTGCTGTACTGGTCGCGGCGGCTATATAGGAATACGAGGCGGCATTTTTCAGGCAGCGTGGCTATTTCAAGGCCCAGCCGCTCCTGCAGGCGGCAATAATCCAGGTGATCCATATCCGGGGCCTGCACCATTTGCTGCGCCACATCTGGCGTATCCAGGGGATGATCCGGCAATAAACGGCTGATCTGCCGGAATACGGCATAACGGGTGGCGGTAGCAAGATAACCGGAAAGATGGCGGATATCCAGTTCGGCTTTCCTGGCCCATAAACTGGCCAGCACCTCCTGCACCACATCTTCAGCGGCAGTACGGCTACGTAAACGGTTATACGCAATGGCATACAGCTTCTCCCAGTAACGATGAAATATTTCGGTATAGGCCGATTCATCGGATTGCTGTAGTCTTTGTAATAGCGCTATGTCACTTAGTTCCTCCACGTGCGGTAAATGGTTGATATCCGGTGTGTGCTATAAAAATAAGCAAAAAGAAGCGGATTTTGTCTGACTCAGGATTAAACTGATTTCGCTGATTACGCTGATTTTATTTTTTGGGATTTTATAGATTTTAACGGATTTGGGAAGATATAAATGAAATATTCGCTTATATCTTCCCAAATCCGTTAAAATCAAAATGATCAAATCAGCGAAATCAGCGAAATCAGTTTAATCCTGAGTCAGACAAAATCCGCATCGCCGAAGGCGATACAACCGGCGCACCTTCTTTTTACAACCGTTCCCTGATCACTTTCACTGCATCGCCTCTTTCCAGCTCATTGTGCTCCTGCCAGCGCTGCTGCTGCTGTTTCACCAGTTCGCCGGTTTGCCAGGCGAGGAACTTTGCCTCCAGCCGTTCCAGGCATAATTGTTTGTTCTGCAATTGGGAACGGCTATCCATTGCCAGCACCTGTATGCCGCTGGGACGGTGGGTACCACGAACCGCGGTTTCCACTTTATTCACATGCTGTCCGCCAGGACCGGCTGCACGACAGGCTTCCAGCGTTACGTCTTTCGGATCCCATTGCACCTGTTTTTTGATATCAAAAACCGATACGCCTACAAACCAGTTCTTACGCTTGTGGAATTTACGGTAAGGGCTTTGTGCAATCCACTGTATGGTACCTTCCCATGACTGGCAAAACGCCGCCGCATTTTTTCCTTTAAGCAATAAGGTAGCGGAGAGCAGGGTACCTTTAAGATCTCCTTTTACATTTTCCAGTACCTGTATGCTGATGCCAGCTGCGCGGGCTTCCCTGATCATTATTTCCTGCACCTTTGCTACAACCCTGCTACATTCTGCAGGGCCGCGGCCGGAGGTGATCTGTACTATCATCTGTTCCATAATTGTTAGTCTTTATTCATTCTTACAATGGCGGGCATAAACCGGCCTTGTACATCTACTAATTCCTGCTGTGCGCTGATCACATTTTCAATGTCTTTATACGCCAGCGGGTTTTCTTCCACACTGCCACCGATAAGGGTTACCCCTGCGGCTGCCAGCATTTTTTTCATCCCGGACACGGTCATGTTTTCTTTTGCCCTTTTGCGGCTCATGGCTCGGCCTGCACCGTGCGATGCGGAATACAAGGCGTTATCCACCCCTTTGCCCATCACCAGGTAAGCAGCAGTGCACATGCTGCCGGGAATGATGCCCATTTCGCCGGCATGAGCCGGGGTAGCGCCTTTGCGGTGAATGATCACCCGTTGCCCGTTCGCCAGGGTATCTTCCCAGGCAAAGTTGTGATGATTCTCCACTTTGGCAAGCGGCTGTAAACCCAGTGCTTTCGCCAGGTTGATATGGATACGGTCGTGACATGCCTTTGCATAATCACCCGCCAGGTTCATAGACAACCAGTACTCCTGCCCTGCTTCACTGTTAAGATCCAGCCAGGCCAGCTGCTGTGCCGATTTTGGCAGCTTACAGGTATCCATGGCAATACGGGTATAATGCTGCGCAATGTTAGCCCCCAGCCCACGGCTGCCGGAATGCGACAACAGGGCCAGGTATTTTTTGGGAGGCAGCTGCAGTGCATTGTCTTCTTTCAATTCAATGATACCAAACTCCACGAAGTGGTTACCACTACCGGAAGATCCCAGTTGCCGGGCAGCTTTCACCTGCAGTTTCCGCAACAGTTCTGTTGCCTGGAATGTAGGGCTGTCCAGCACTTCATGCTCCTGTGGCAATTCCAGTCCGCCTTCCATACCAAAGTGGGTATGTTCTTTCAACGCCACTTTTACCTGGTGGGAAAAACGTTTCAGGAAACTTTCCGCTTCATCAAAAATGCTAAGCGCCATACGGCAACCAATATCCACCCCCACTGCAAACGGCAGTACCGCATTGCTGGTAGCCAGTACTCCGCCAATAGGCAGGCCGTAGCCGGTATGTGCGTCGGGCATAAGCGCCCCCTGTACCGTAACAGGTAAAGACATGGCCGTTTCCATTTGCTGCTTGGCAGAACGTTCTATTTCCTTGCCGCCGTATATTTTCAGCTGCCCGGTTTTTTCTAACAGGTCGTACGACTGAAAGTTGCACTCCACCGGTTTGTCCATAAAAGTTTCGGCTATTTTTCCAAGCACCTCATGTGAACCGTAACCGGCAGGATCCGCTTTGATGGCGGTTAACATGGCCATGATATCTACCTTGGCCGTGTGTTTAAAATGTTTTGAAATAATATTGATGACGAGGCTTCTTGCCTGGTCATTTGTATAACCTATTTTACTAAGTTCTTTTGTTTTTATACTGCCCATAAAAGATGAGGTGTTTGCAACGCGCTGCCCTTGCGGGCATAGCGCTGCTGAGACTGATCCTGAAGAACAAAGGTCGCGCAACCGGGGTGTTGCTTCCCTTCTTCCAGGCAGCCTGTAGTATTGAATTAAATTACGTGTAAATTTTTGTTCCATACAGGAACATCACTTCCGCCGGAAGTGGCTGATAAAGCAAACAGTGGCACTAACGTGCGCGTGTATACGAAATATGATTATACCATGAGTATAAACTGCATATAGGTATTATCCCGGCTTATGTAAAGTTAAGCGGCATCGTTTGCCGGATCAGGCAAGCAGCGAAAGGAGCGATATGTGGGTATGTTCTGTCATGATTCCTTGCATTTTTAAAGATGAGTGATAAGGAATTCGGGTGCAAAGGTATATCTATTTTACAAACATCTCCTCATTTTTTTTACATAATAACTTTATTTTTTCCGGCAGAAGATTTTAACATTTCACGTACCGATAAAAAAGGGTTTATAACTGCGCTTGACGTAAATTTGTACGTACCCCCGTATTTAACCTCCGGAACCCGCTCCGGACGGGCTACATCAACATTATAAAACTTTTTCTTATGGACAAACAGCTCATCCGCAACGCCTATAAAGTGTACTGGTTGGAAAACGGCAAAGCGCCCGTTTCTGTTTACGCGCTCTGCAAAATTGTGGACGTTTCTGAAACTGAGTTCTATGAACAATACAGTTCACTGGAAGCAGTAGAAAAAGATATCTGGCTGGCTATCTTCCAACAAACATTGGATCAGCTGCATGCAGATGAAATTTACCAGCAATATAATGCGCAGGAAAAATTGCTGGCCTTTTATTTCCTCTGGGTGCAGAAACTGAAGGAAGACCGCAGCTACCTGTTGTTACAGCGTAAACACTTCCGGTTGCCAGACCTGTATCGCAACAAGCTGGAAACCTTCCGGCAGGCGTTTAACAAATATATAAGCGACCTCGTAAAAGAAGGTTATCAGTCCAGCGAAATCAAGGAAAGAAAATATATCTCCGATCAGTATGTACATGGTTTCTGGTTACAGGCCCTTTTTGTACTGAAATACTGGCTGGACGATACCAGCAACCAGTTTGAGATGACCGACGCCGCTATTGAAAAAGCGGTGAACCTGAGCTTCCAGCTCATCAAATCCAATACCCTGGATAGTTTGCTGGACTTCGGGAAATTTATTTTTACGAGGAAATAAGCATCATGAAAGAACAATCCAATATTCCCACTTCCAAAGTGGAACGGGCAGGCAGATTCGTTACGACAGGATTGAAGGTAGGTACCAATTATATCAAACACTACACGCGCAAACTGATGGATCCTTCTACCACGAAAGAAGAGCTCCACCAGGACAATGCCGCGGATATCTACGATACGCTGAGCAACCTGAAAGGCAGCGCGCTGAAAGTGGCGCAGATGCTGAGTATGGACAAAGGCATGCTTCCGAAAGCCTATACCGAAAAATTCGCCATGTCGCAATACAGCGCTCCCCCGCTGAGCGGACCGCTGGTGGTGAATACTTTTGTAAAGACATTGGGGAAATCGCCCTCACAGCTGTACGACCAGTTCGACCTGCAGGCCTGTAACGCCGCCTCCATCGGGCAGGTGCATAAAGCCATGAAAAATGGTAAAACCCTGGCGGTGAAGATCCAGTATCCCGGCGTAGCCAACAGTGTAAAATCCGATCTCCGCATTGTGAAGCCTTTTGCCATCCGCATTGTGGGCATGAACGAGGTGGATATGGATAAATATTTTGATGAGATAGAAAGTAAGCTGCTGGAGGAAACCGATTACCGGCTGGAACTACGCCGCTCCATGGATCTGTCACGGGCATGCGCGCATATTCCCAACCTGAAATTTCCAGGGTACTACCCGGAAATGTCGTCGGATCGGATCATTACCATGGACTGGCTGGAGGGGCAGCATCTGAAAGAATTCCTGCTCACCAACCCCTCACAGGAAGTGCGTGATAAAATCGGCCAGGCCCTGTGGGATTTTTACCAGTTCCAGGTGCATAGCCTGAAACAGGTACATGCAGATCCGCATCCCGGCAATTTCCTGATGCGCCCCGACGGCACCGTAGGCATCTTCGATTTTGGCTGTGTAAAGGAAATACCGGAAGATTTCTATGAAAATTACTTCCTGCTGGTAGATAAAGAAGTACTGAAAGATGAAAAACGCCGGCACCAGATCTATACCAACCTGGAAATGATCCACCCCACAGACAGCCCCAAAGAGGTGGAATTCTTCTCCGGCCTGTTCCAGCATATGATCGACCTGCTGACACTTCCCTTCACGCTGGATAGCTTCGATTTCGGCAACGAGGCCTATTTTAATGAAATATATGCCTACATGGATGAGCTTTACAATATGAAAGAGATCCGTGATTCAAAGGTAGCGCGCGGCTCCAGGCATAGCCTTTATATTAACCGTACCTATTTTGGATTATACTCCATTCTCAGCGACCTGAAGGCAAATGTTATCACCGGCCCCGCCAGGATACAGGAGCTGATGGCTGCCGGAAAAACTGCTTAACAGGCTTTCCGGGGTCACATCTCCCCCGGAAAGCTTTATTTTTTTCGATGTTAGTCGAAGAATTACTCCAATTGGTCGCAACTCTCTCCCGATAATTACCCGATTGACCTAATTTTGCGCCATGAAACAGGAATGGTACCAGCAGAAATGGGCAGTAGTAGCCAGGCATATCCTTGCATGGCTTATATTCTTCTCCCTTCCCTATTTGTTACACCCTACCAATGAAAAGTACGAGCAGGACCACATGAGCGAAAAACAGGCCTGGGCCATGTATGTGTACTTTTCCTACCTGGTGCTGATGGCGTTCTTCTACCTGAACGCCTGGATACTGATTCCAAAACTCGTATATAAAAAGAAGATTTTTGACTATATCCTTTACATCATAGGGGTTTTTATTTTTATGTGCGCCATGCGGTACGGGTTTGAAAAAATATTCCTGAAACCGCATGTCATGGATATGAAACCGGTCATCCTGTTCACTTTTTTCATCTTTTTCCTGGTGCTTTCGGCCAGTACCGCCTTCCAGATGATCGTGGATAAAATGAAGCTGGAGCGGCAAACCAGCGCCCGGGAAAATGAGTTGCTGAAAACGGAATTGTCTCTTCTACGCTCGCAGGTAAGCCCCCATTTTATGTTCAATGTGCTCAACAACATGGTGGCGCTGGCACGTAAAAAGTCGGATGTGCTGGAGCCTTCCCTCATCAAGCTTTCCTCGCTGATGCGTTATATGCTGTACGAAGCCGATGAAGATAAAGTACCGCTGCAGAAGGAAACAGAATACCTCCAAAGCTATATAGACCTGCAGCAGCAGCGGTTCGGGAAGAACGTTACCATCCTCGTATCGCTGGAAACGGCAGACTGCAGCTACGAAATAGAGCCTATGTTGCTGATCCCTTTCGTGGAAAATGCCTTTAAACATGGTACCGGCATGATTACCGACGCTACTATAGATATCCGGTTATACACACGTTCCGGTATGTTATTCTTCTCTGTACGTAACCGCTTCAATAAAGATTCTTCCGAAATAAAAGATAAAACAAGCGGTATTGGTCTTACAAATGTAAAA
The DNA here is from genome assembly GCF_036569185.1 of Chitinophaga sp. Lineage (GTDB taxonomy): Bacteria > Bacteroidota > Bacteroidia > Chitinophagales > Chitinophagaceae > Chitinophaga. The sequence continues at coordinate 52,433 of NZ_DATCRD010000388.1, read as the reverse complement.
AGGCGTTTAAATTTATTATATGGAGATGATCATGTTTTGCACATCGATAAGAATGATGACTGGTTTATAGTTTCCTTACAATTAAATCTCCACTGATGATGAAATGTATTGCCATAGATGATGAACCGTTAGCGCTGGACCTGCTGGAAGATAACATCAGCATGGTGCCTTACCTGCAGCTTACCGGCAAATGCAACAACGCATTTGAAGCGATGGAGATTTTACGGCACCAGCAGGTAGACCTGATCTTCCTGGATATCCAGATGCCCGGGCTTACAGGGCTACAGTTCCTGGAATCGCTTCCCAATAAGCCATTGGTGATACTTATTACCGCTTATGAAAAATATGCCCTGGAGGGGTTCAACCTGGCAGTAACGGATTACCTGGTAAAACCCGTATCCCTGGAACGTTTCATCAAAGCCTGCAATAAAGCGCAGGAGCTTTTCCTGCTCAGAACGGGTGGAAAAACGGCGCGGGAAGAGGCTGATTTCTTTTTTGTAAATGTGGATTACAGCCTGCTGAAAGTGGTATTTTCCGATATCCGCTGGGTGGAAGGACTGAAAGATTATGTAAAAATACACCTCGGCAGCAGCCCCAAACCGGTGATTACCCGCATGAGCATTAAAGGCCTGGAGGAGCAATTACCCGGCTCCCGGTTTGTACGGGTACACAAATCATATATTGTTTCCATTGCCGCTATTACCACCATCCGGAAAAACAGCGTGTTTTTGGATACGCTGGAACTCCCTGTGGGCGATACTTATCGTGATGCGGTATATGCCATTGCCGGCAAAGCCGGTCAGTAATCCCGGCAGTTCGTAGCTGTTTTTTCCCCGCTCATCTCATTTAATTCATTTTATCCATCTGCTGGATATACTTTTGCATCATCAGAATTTATATTAAAATGTATAAGATTTATTTGTTTATCACCCTGTTTTTGCTTTCAATGAGTGCTGTAGCTCAGCCTCCCGCAGGCGCTAAAATGCCGATGGGTATGGGTATGAGTGGCCATGTATATGGCAAAATTATTGACCCCGATGGAAAAGCTGTACCATACGCATCTGTAATTATTCTCGGAAACCGGATGGATAGCGCTACAAAAAAAATGAAGGAAAAACTGCTGAAAGGCGTACTTACCAAAGGCAATGGTGAGTTCAGCCTGGAAGACCTTCCCGGCAGAGGCCCGCTGAAACTGCGGATCACCGCCACTGGTTACAAAACCATTGAACAGCCGGTAACCTTTCCTCCGTTTGAAAAGGACCTGGGCAATATCAAGCTGGAAGTAAGCACCACCCAGCTCCAGGGCATTACCGTAGCTGGTACCAAACCACTGATGCAGATGGATATCGACAAAAAGGTGTTCAATGTAGAAAAAAACATCGTGAGTGCCGGTGGTACTGCATTGGATGTGATGAAAAACGTACCTTCTGTAAATGTGGATATTGATGGTAATGTAACCCTGCGTAACAGTGCCCCGCAACTGTATATCGACGGGCGTCCCACCACCCTCACGCTGGAGCAGATCCCCGCAGATGCCATTGAAAACGTGGAAGTGATCACCAACCCATCCGCCAAGTACGATGCTTCCGGTGGAAGCGCCGGGATCCTGAACATTGTGCTGAAAAAGAACCGCAAAACCGGTTATAACGGTAACCTGCGCGCCGGTGTGGATAAACGCGGCGCCGTAAATGGCGGTGCAGACTTTAACCTGCGCCAGGATAAGGTAAATATTTCCGCCAGCGTAATGGGCAACCAGATGAAAGGCCGTACCAATGGTACTACGGAGCGTAACAATTTCGCAGATGAGCCACCTACTTTTATTAACCAGTACAACGCCAATAAAACAGACGGAGGTTTCATTTTTGGTAAACTGGGGCTCGACTGGTTCGTAACCAACCGCACTACTTTATCTGTTGCCGGTATCAAGGTGCATGGCTCCATGAATCCTACTGAAAGGATCGATATTAATACCGACAGCCTGGACAAATCCAGTACCATACGGGCTTTCAGTCAGCGTAACTCTACTTCCCACAATAAGTTCAATGCGAACGGGCTCGTATTGGGAATGAAACACCTTTTTCCTAAAGAGGGAGAAGAACTGACCGCCGACTTTAACTACTTCGGGGGAAAGAGCGACAACAACGCCGACTACCGGACCGACCGTTACAATGGCAGCAACATCAGCGGCAGCGATATACAGCAGATCCTGGGCAACGGCTCCGTGAGCTTTATGACCATTCAAACGGATTATGTAAAGCCGTTTACCGGGAAACTGAAGCTGGAAACAGGTTTAAGAGCCGCTATCCGTAACACGAAAAGTAATTTCAACAACTACATACTGGACCAGGAAACACAGAAGTATGTACTGATCCCGGCCGCCTCCAATAATTACAAGAACAGCGATAAAGTATATGCCGCTTATGTCAGCGTATCCAATACCATTGGTAATTTCGGTTACAAGGTGGGCGTACGTGCAGAAAGCTCTAATTATACCGGCGACCTGCTGAACAACGGGCAGCATTTTTCAAATAACTACCCGGTGAGCCTGTTCCCGTCCCTGTTTTTAAGCCAGAAGCTGAAACATGACCAGGAACTGCAGGTGAGTTATACCCGTCGTATTAACCGGCCAAACTTCTTCCAGCTGATCCCTTTCACTGATTCTACCGACAAGCTGAATATCACGAAAGGTAACCCGGGGCTGGTACCGGAGTTCACTACTTCACTGGAAATGTCGTACCTGAAAACGCTGAAGGGCAACAATACTATATTGGCGTCTATCTATTACCGGCATACCAACAACCTGATCACCCGTTACCTCACCAAGGAAACCGATCCGGCAAACGGCCAGGAGATGCTGGTGAACACTTATATCAACGCGAATTCCAGCTACTCTGCCGGTGCGGAATTAACTGCCATGTATAATCTCACCAAATGGTGGAATGCAACCGCCAATGTGAATATCTATAATTCAAAGATCAATACCGATAATGTTACACAGTCGCAGGATGCCCTCTGGAGCTGGTTTGGCAAGCTTAACAATACCTTTAAGCTGCCTGCCAATTTTGAAGTGCAGCTCACAGGTACCTACCAGTCGAAAACCAACCTGCCGGTGAATGAGAACAAAAATGTACAGAGCGGTCCGCCGATGCAACAATCGCAGAATGCGTCCCAGGGTTACATTGCTTCCTTTTATGGTGTAGATGCGGCCATCAAAAAGAGCTTCCTGAAAAACAATGCAGCTTCTGTGACCTTCAGCGTGAATGATATCTTCAGAACGCGCTGGTCTGACCAGTATTCACAAAGCGATTATTTCACTCAATATTACAGCCGCCTCCGCGACCCGCAGATGATGCGCCTGACCTTTGCTTACCGGTTTGGTAAAATTGATGCCAGCCTGTTTAAGAGAAAGAATATGGGCGCCGGTATGCAGGGAATGCAGGAAGTTATCCAATAAGAAGTTGTCTTATAGTGTAAAGCACCGGAATGCGAGGGGGGTACACCTGAGCGTTCCGGGCTTTTTTTTGTGTGGGATTTTTTACATCTTTAAGAGATATATTTGTAACCTAACTATTGTCCCTTATCATGAAAAGATTCTTTTTGTTAACTTCCGTTTGCTGTTTGACAGCAGTAATGAGTAATGCGCAGATCCTCAACCAGACAACATTGCAAAGCGGTGCTAATTTTAATATAGATGGGATTGGGCGTGCCAGCCTGTTCAACACTTCCCGTACAACCGCCGCCGGGCTGGGTTCAGGCCACTATATGTTAATGCAGAATGGTGTTTATCGATGGGGCCTGGGAACCACCAATGTAGAAAGCGGTACTAACCTCGAAGGCAGTGATTTTGCATTATTTGGTTATAATAATGATGGGAGCCTCAGGCCAAGGTACCTGACTATTATGAGGAGTAATGGATTTGCAGGGATTAATACGGCTTCGCCTACGGCTCAACTGCATGTTTCCGGTTTACCTGCAACAGATGGAGCTGAGCCAACACCATTGGCTAAATTCACTTACACCAATGTTGCTGAAACAGAAGCTGTGCTTCGCTTTTCCAATGCTACTTATCAGACAGGCGCCTATATTCCGGGCATTATCGGCCGGTCCTATAGCCCTGGAAGGCCATATGGTATTTCTTTGAACGGAGAGGCAGAGGATGTTGTCCCTTCAGCATTGGAACCATATTCAGCAGCTGTAATGTTAGACGGAAGAAGTAAAACCAATGCAAGGCTCGCCAATGCCAATGTTTTTTCCGTTAATTCCTATGGTACCTCGTTGCTGATGATCAAAGCCAATGGCAACGTGGGCATCGGCACTACAGCCCCCGGTACCAATAAGCTCGCCGTGGAAGGCACTATCGCCGCCAGAAGGGTTAAAGTAACACAAGCCGCCACCTGGCCCGATTATGTTTTTGAGCAGGATTACCCATTGCCATCTCTCCAAAAAACTGAAGCTTTTATCAGGGAAAACAAACATTTACCGGAAGTGCCTTCTGCAAAAGAAGTGGCTGAAAACGGCCAGGACCTGGGAGATATGAACGCTATACTCCTGAAAAAAGTGGAAGAGCTTACCTTACATCTGATTGCCATGCAAAAAGAAATAATGGAAGTAAAGGCTACCAATAAAATATTGACAAATGAACTAAAAACAGTTCGCGCTGCTTTAAGCAAATAATACCCTGAACGGCCGGGATCATGGATTCCGGCCATTCTCCCCAGGATACAGCAAATACACGGCATCGCTCTGCCAGACCTCCTTTGTATCCACATTCATCGCGGAAATTTTACCTTTGAAAGCCGCGCCGGTGTCGATGTTGTGGACGTTGCAGGCGATCATGGGGAGTTCCTGCCCATAGTTAAGGCTGGGCGTATGACCAATATAGATCTCTTTAAACTGCAGCAGTCTTTTCGGGTAGAACTTTGAATCCTTTGGTATGCTGCGATCCATTGCCAGGGCCAGTTCCCACAGGCTCCGGTCCCAGTAAAGCATGGGCTCAAACCTTTCATGGGCCGGGCCATGGGTGGAGGTAAAACCGGCATGTATGTACAGCCTGTTTTGATCATCGGTGTAGTACATACGCATACGGTTCAGGAACTGACGATGGCATTCCAGTGCTTCCGGCGATAGTTTATTGAAGCTCTCTACGGTGGCTTTGCCGCCGTTGCGTTGCCAGGAGGCTTCCGGCATGATGCCGTTCAGCCAGGATTCGCACCAGGCATCGTGGTTTCCCTTAATAAAAATGCAGTTGTATTGCGATTCCAGTTCCATCAGCCAGGAAATCACTTCGGCCGACTCAGACCATCCATCTACATAATCTCCTAAAAAAATCAGTGTATCGGTTGTTTCCGGCGCGATACGCTCTACCAGCTGTTTCAAGGCCTTCAGCGCACCGTGTATATCACCTATTACGTAGGTTGCGGGCATGTTTTGCTTTATTTGTACATAATATCCGTACGAAGCACATATTTCACACCGGCGGTAAGCAGGGAACCTTCATGCCGCAGCGGATGATGAAATACCAGGGCGGCGCCGGTTTCCGGGCGGATAATTTCGCCGGAGGCAAAAATGGTTTCCCCGCCGGTATATGCTTCGTTCAGGTAAATCATAAAAGTATACTGGCTGGCTTCAAAACGGTTCCGCTCAAAACTGCCGTCCTTGTGCATTTTAAAGCGCTGGCCAGGGCTGTATTTATAAAAACGGAACAATTCATTTACCCCGCAGGCGTTTCTGTTATCTTTTCCTTCAGGCGCAAAACTTTTCAACCGTTCCCAGATAAAGGTAGCATAAGCCTGGTCTTTATGCAATACCCGTTCATTATTTCGTACACCTTTTATCATGCGTTGTACGCCTCCGCCCACGTCTACAGTGGCTTCCCCGTAGCCCAGCGCCTCGCTTTTTTCTATGAGGGCGGTGCATTCTTCCGGGCTGAAAAAGTTTTTGATAATAAAGATCTCCGGGGTATAAGTGATTTTTTCCATAACATCAGGTTTCAGTGGGAACATTGATCTGGAAACTGTTTTTCTTCAGGTGCTTGTTGAATTTATACAACTCGGGATGCCTGTTCTTTAATCCCTCGCGTTTCAGACCGGTATTGATCACGTAAGCGGCATCCAGTATTTTCCGGCGGAAATTGCGGCGGTCGATGGTGGTTTGCAGGATGCATTCGTAGAGCTCATGCAGCTCCGTAATGGTAAACAACTCATCCAGCAGCTCAAATCCAACGGGGTCGTACTGGATTTTTGACCGCAGCCTTTGCAGCGCCTGTTTGAAAATATGTTTATGGTCAAAGCCCAGGGCAGGCATTTTCCGTACATTGAACCACTTTACATCGTTGGCCATGCTACCCGCTACCACGCTGAACTTAGCGGGATTGATAAGCGCGTAATATCCTACGGCAATTACCCGCCCGCGCGGGTCCCGGTCCGGCGCGTCAAAAGAATACAACTGTTCCAGGAACACTTCCTTCATACCAAGTTTGGTTTGCAGGATACGTGAACAGGTATCCAGGAAGGTTTCTTCCATTTGCAGGAAACCGCCGGGTAAGGTCCAGCAATCCTTGAAAGGCTCCTCTTTACGGTTCAGCAGCAATACCGACAGGGTATTGTTGTGGTAACCAAACACCACCAGGTCTATCGCCAGGGATGGGTTTTTATACTCGTGGAACGGTTTCATACTCTGTTTGCGTCATTTTAACGTGAAGTAAAGAGTTTTTGGGGAGATAACCTAATAAAGTTTGCCTTAAACTGTAGAAAACAAAAAGGCGGCGCCTGAGCACCGCCTTTTCTATTTGGACCCGGGATAGGAATATTCCAGTCATCTCATAACCTACAACTGTTACACTGTTAAAGTAACAAGATGCAAATATACACCCCGTTGTCTATATAAAGTGAACCGCTATCCCCCAGGTTACCAGTATTTTATGACCGATGGGCCAAAGCCACAATATCTTTTACTTCCAGTACAGGCTTGCGATACCCGTAACGGGTAACGTTGATCATGGCCTGCCCTACCTCTGCCAGTGTGCATACCCATTGCGGAAATACCCGCCTGAAAAACGGATAGGCCCAACCTATATACTTGTAAAACTTGCTGGCATTCTTCAATCCTTCCGTTGCCCGCATAAATCCGGGCCGGAACATATACACTGCCTTAAACGGCTGTTTCTGCAAATCATTTTCCGTTTTGCCCTTCACCCGCGCCCACATGCTCCGCCCTTTCTCTGAGCTGTCTGTTCCCGCGCCGGACACAAAACAGAAAATCATGTGGGAGTTAAGGGCGGCCAATGTCCTGGCCACTTCCATTGTAAGATCGTAGGTAACCCGCTTATAGGCCGCTTCCTTCATCCCTACGGAAGAAACGCCCAGGCAGAAGTAACAGGCATTGTAGCCATGCAATTTCGTGGCGATGGGCAGCATGTCATAAAAGTTCTCATGAATGATCTCCTTGAGTTTGGGATGTTGTACACCACAGGGTTTGCGGTTTATGACCAGCACCTCCTTTACATCAGGATGCAGTAAACATTCATGCAATACCCCTTCTCCTACCATCCCGGTACTTCCTGTAATGATGGCTCTTATCTCCATAGGAATAATTTATATCAAGATAATCCGAAATTTAGACCTTTGCCAGATATCTGCAAAATATCTACCGGGTTATCATTCACATAAACCATACCTGTTCAGAACGCATTTTCATCTCCCTTAATCGTATTCCGGATCGTTAAAAAAATAATCCGCAGATCAAGGTATACCGACCAGTTCTCCATATACCAGATATCATGTTCTATTCTCCTGCGCAGGTGCGATTCCTCGGTAATTTCGCCACGCAGGCCGCATACCTGCGCCCATCCTGTAATACCGGGCTTCAGGAAATGACGGATCATATACTGCTGGATCACCCTTGAAAATTCTTCCGTATGCCGGAGCATATGCGGCCGGGGACCTACTATAGACATATCGCCCATAAATACATTCAGAAACTGCGGCATCTCGTCGAGATTGGTTTTACGAAGAATACGCCCTATCCTGGTAAACCGGCTGTCGTGCCGCGTGGCCTGCTTCGCATTTGCTTCATCATTTACATACATGCTCCGCAGCTTCAGACAGGGAAAATTCATATTATTCCGGCCCGTACGGTACTGTATAAAAAATACCGGTCCTTTGGATTCCAGCTTGATCAGCAGTGCCAGCAAAGGGATCAGCCAGGTAAGAATAAAAACAATCACAAGCCCGCTGAAAATAATATCAAACACACGCTTACGGATGCGGTTGGCAATATCATCCAACGGCTCTGAGCGCAAAGAAATGATAGGAATATTATTAAAGTAATCCACAAAGATCTGCCTGTTCACAAACAGTTTGAAATCCGGTACAAAACGGAAGTGAATTAAATTCAGCTCTGCTTCCCTTGCCAAAGTATACAGGTAAGGAAATTTTTCGGGAGATAACGTGGAATATATTTCACGGATGTTGTTAGACTGTGCATAGGGCACACAGGCTTCCAGGTTGCCTATCACAGGGTAATACGACAGCTCGTGCACATTGCTGGACTCCTCAAAATAACCCTCAAATTTCAGGTTGCTGTTATCTTCTATCAACTGGTCGGCCAATTGTTTAGAAAGATCATTATATCCCAGGATCACCACCTTTTTTTCCACGCCACTCCTTTGCAGGATGTGCCGCGTTACTTTGTAAAACAGCCAGCGCCCCAGCAATACCATGCACAGGAAACTGGTGCAATAGCTAATGATAAACAACCGGGAATATAATTGCTTGGTCAGGAACAACGAGAGCAACAGTAACAACAGGTACAATGCCATGCTCTGCAGGGTTTTACGGGCAATACGATCAAACGATAACTGCTGGCTGAGAAAGTAAATACCGGTAGTATACATAGCCGCCAGCCAGGAAAGATTTGATACCACAAGGAAAATATCCACATCAATATCCTGCATACGGTCGTACCGCTGCAACCAGGAGCTGGTTAAAAAAAACAATACATTCAGCCAGATAAAGTCCAGCACAATCAACTGGATACTGCAAATTTTGAGATACCGGTTCAGCATAAAATAGAATATGGTTGATCAATAAAAAAACGCTACGCCACCTGTTCTTCAAAGCGCGTCATCACTCCTGAAATAGAAAGGTGCCCGGCCGCAAACTCACGGGCATTCCTTGCAATGTCTGCAGTATCTTCCCATACTGCCTTTCCTATACCCGCCCGCAGGGCTTCCTGATCCTCTGCATTTACCAGGATCCCCATTTTATACCGGCTAATCAGGTCATGCAACCCGGTGCCTTCATTAGCTGTGATCAGGGCAATGCCTCCCACTGCGAGTATGGTGGTTAACTTTGATGGCATTACAAGATCGCTGGCATGCGACTTTTGAATAACGAGATGCACATCGGCCATATTCAGAAAGCGGTTAAATTCTGCCAGGGGTTGCAAAGGGAAGAAGATCGTGTTCTTTAACTGCAGTTGTGCGGCAAGCTGTTGCAGCTTCGCTTTGTAAGGCCCCGAGCCACAGATCAGGAATTTCACTTCCTCCCGGTGCTGCCATGCAGCCGCTGCATGTAATAAAGCTTCCAGTCCCTGTTTTTCCCCGATAGCGCCGGAATACAGTACAATTTTATCAGTAGGCGAAAAGCCAAACGACTGCTTTAGTATATCCTTATCCGTTAGTGGATGGAACTGTGTTATATCTACCCAGTTAGGAAAATAAAGCACTTCCCTTCCGGTCTTATCGCTGATTTTCCGGATCATACCATCTGCAATACTGCTCACATGATCCGCCTGCCGCAGGATCAGTTTCTCCAGTTTCAATAATCCATTAATCAGCCGTGGCGACCGGATCATCTGTAAGTCGCGCGCAGCCTCAATCTGCAGGTCCTGCACATGATACACAAAACTTGCGCCCCTCAGTTTTTTATAAAGGACCGCCAGCAAGCCCAGGTGAAAGGGAGGCGCTACGGTGATAACAATATCATACTTCTTTTTCCACACCAGCTGCATTACTTTAATAAATGCAGCTGCAGCGAAAGAAGCATCCTGCAACATCCGCTTCTTCCCCGAAGGCTCCGCCGGTACATACTGCGGGCAGCGGTATACGGTAAATGTTCCCTTTCCCTGCGGATGTACTTCCTTTTTAAACCAATTTTTAGACCGTTCATAAGGCGGCTGCACCTGCCATTGGGGATAATAGGGATAAGTAGTTATTACCGTACAGTCGTACCCGTTATTGGCCAGCCAGCTGATCATCTCCCCGTTATACTTTCCTATACCCGTTGGCTCCGGTGAGAAATTGCCGCCTATCAGTAATATTCGTTTACCCATATACGTTATTTTTACATTATTTGCGCCAGCTCCATAATACACCCATCATAAACCCCACATTATCGGACAATTGCCCCTGATCCACGGCTATTGCCGCCTTCAGGGCCAGCCCTTTGGCAGTTACCTGGTATTGGAGCTCCTGCAATGCATACCATTGCCGTTTCATGGGCCTGAAAAGAAGTGTATTGGTGTAGGTGCCGTAATTCTGCGTGTAAGTAATTAATGTTCTGCCGGTAATTTTTTTTGGGAGATGATAAAGTGCGCCAATATGCACTCCCATGATACGGTTGTTAATGATGTTCCCGCCTTTTGCCCGCAGCGAATCTTTCGGGGCATCCCAGTCGAATGGCTTCATAGACGGAAAATAGTGTTGCCCCCGGTCCCTGTCAATAAACAGCGGCGTGCCGATCACCCGTTCATGATAATCCCAACCGGTAAGATACACCCCGTTATTATAATAACTTTCACGCTGGTGAAGCGGGAAAAAGTCATTCATCTGTTTGGTGTAGATAAACTCTGCCGTGATCTTCTGCAGCCAGCTACCTGCCTGCTTGTTGATATACACCACACCGAGCAGGCGGTCGATGTTACGGATATCGATACCCTGGCCCGATTCGAACGGTGTTTGGTTATACATGCGGAGTGATAACCGCTCATTCTCCCATTCAATACCACCTTCTATAATACCCCGGTGATCGCCGGGCCGGTTAGGCTGTATTTCTGTAGTACCTACGGTACCATCATCCTTTGTTTTCACTAAGAGCACATCCATAAATCCCTGCCAGTCGGCGGTGATCTTTGGTAAATCTTTCCGGTTCCCGCCCCATACGGCATAGTGCTGGATACCTCCGAATAACTTTAGTTTTCTTTTACCTATGCGCAGATAAAAATTCTTTTCGTGCAGCCAGGCGTTTTTTATAAACTGGTCGTTTCCCATCCAGCCGTGGCTGATAAGCCCTTTAAACTGCAGCCACCCGTTTGTGTATGGAATATTGGTATAATCTGTTACGGCAATGCCAACCTTGGGGATAGGCAGTGCATTTCCACTGATGCCCATAGAGCCGCTGCTGAGATCTCTATCTGTTTCCCCTATCACCTCCTCATACCGTCCGGCCCTGATTTCCCAGTGCCGGTAACCGGCTTTCACATACCCTTGTTCTATAAATGTTTGATGGAACTGGTCGTTGTTATAAACATCCAGCCCATACCTTACATAAAAATCATCCTTCCATGTGTGCCGGTTGCTGAAGCCTATATGTGTGGATACATCGCCTTTCCGGTCGGTGATGGTACCGAAATGATTTGCCATAAGCCAGAGCGGTTGGTAATCCTTTGATGCAATGGTACCTGTAATACCGGCATGCACCTCCAGTGAATCCGCTATACGGCTTTGCGCACATACAGTAACATCGCCAATCATTAACACGATATATAGCCACCACTTTTTCATATAGTCGCTGTGTTTAGTAAAGTGACCGTATGACCTTTCATTTCCCGTTTCCGTATCGCCATTGCAGGGTTACCGGAATAAATCTGCCAGGGCTGCAAGTCCTTTGAAGCCACACTGTTCACTGTAAGCACTGCATGACTTCCACAGGTTACCCCGGCGCAAACCACCGCCATAGCGCCTATCCAGGCGCCGTTATCAATATGGATCGCCCCAAGACGGTAAGGAAAATCGGCCTGCTTATAATCATGATTGCCTGTCAGCAGCAATGCACCCTGGGAGAGGCAAACATGATCGCCCAGTGTTACGGGAGCCAGGTTATCGATCCATACTGACTCGCCTATCCAGCAATGATCGCCTACACTGAGCAGCCACGGATACTTGATCCGTACCTTTGTTTTTATAACGAAGCCCTTGCCTATACGGGCGCCAAACAGTCTTAGCAGCCTGCTTTTGAAGCCATAGGGCCAGGGAAAAGCGCTGTTAAAAATATAGTAGTTAAAAAAGTACCATAACAGCACCTTCCACTTTGGCCCGGCGTAATAGTTGCCGGTATTAAATGCAGCAAGATTAGTGGTCATGTGATATCAGATATGAATGTTATAGTCTTGTTTCAACAACGCCATAATATCTTCCCTGCTTTCATTTCCATCCAGTTTCTGCTGAAATTCCTGTACGTTAACATCTACCAGCAAACGATACCAGTAGCCCTGCATAAAATGAAAAAGGAAACCTTTATACCCGTCCAGGAAACCGACCCTCACTACGTAGCGGAACAGGAAGTACAGGGAGGCACGCATACCCGGCGACATGGCCGCGTATACTTTTTCTTTCAGGAAGCGTTTCCGCTTTGCCTGTGTACCGTTGGCACGCAGCAGTCGTTCATCCGTTTGCCAGAAACCATAGCGGATATTCAGCAGGTCTACCATTTCACGGATGGCATAGTTATTATGTTTGTTCACCCACCAGTGAATGGAGTTCAGGTTATCATCTACAATATGCTCCTTAAACAGCATCGTAGCGCCGTCGGACAATACAATATGCTCATCCATCCAGCGCTGTTCGATGCTGCCTACCCCATTGCGCCATATCCGCAACAGGGTATGCGGGTAGAAACCACCGAAGCGGATCCATTTACCTTTAAATAACACCTTGCGGCGTATATATATGCCTGTTATACCTGCCGGCACCTTATCTATACGTTGTTGAATTTCTTTTATCAGCCCCGGTTCCAGGTATTCATCCGCATCCATGCGCATTACCCATGGCGCCTCAATACCACAGTGCTCCAACGCCCATTGAAACTGGTTGGCATAATTGATCCATTTCCGCTGAAAAACCTTTGCACCATACCTCTCTGCTATCGCCACGGTATCATCTGTAGAAAAGGCATCTATTACATACAGCTCATCTGTTATTTGCCGCAGGTTCTCCAGGCAGCGCGCCAGGTGCAACGATTCGTTAAAAGTGAGTATCACTACCGCTATCTTCATCTAACTACATTTTTCATACAATGCTACGTAAGACGATGCCAGTGTGGCATCATTAAAATCACTCCTGATCTGCACAGGTGCAGCCCGGGTAATGCGTTGCCGTTGCTCCTTCTCCCGGTAAGCCGTAGTGAGCTTCGCGGCAATCATCTCTACACTGTCAATCTGCGTGATCCAACCCAGGTTGTGCTGCTGCACATAGGCTGCCAACCCTACCTGGTCGCTGATCAGTACCGGCGTACCTGCATACAGGGACTCAATCACCACAATAGCAAAATTTTCATTCCTCGAGGTAAGCGCAAAAAGGTCGGTGGCAGCGAGGAAATGAAATTTATCCTCACTGCCTTTCCAACCTACCCATTCGACGCTGTTATCCATATTGAGCGAAGCAATTAATTCCTTCAGTTCAGCCACATAAGCTGCATCGCCACTACCGGCAATCTGCAGGCGATAAGGAAATGATACATTGGCCAGTGCACGGATCAGCAGATCCAGTCCTTTTTTGGGATCTACTCTTGAAAGAAAGCTGATAGTAAAAACGTCGTTCTCGTGCCTGGCAAAATTCCCCTCCGGCAAATCCACGAGGTTGAATACCTGCCCGCCTTCCCAGCTATTGTTCACCTGACGGCACTCCTTCCATTCCAGTTCCGACGATACATGCAGGTAAGTGCTTTTTAATAAACGTTTACCCATCACCGTATGCAGCAACTTCTTCTTGCGGTTGTTGCGGGCAGTAAGTACATAGTCGCAGAACATGCCGTGTGGCGACAACACAGGTTTCAGGTTTTTCCACTTACATATAAACGAAGCTCCCATTACAAGAAAATTCCACCAGGAATGTATATGTACCTTATCAAACCTGCGGGCGTTGAGCCACACAGCTTTCCACAATGCAGGCGACACATGGGTATGATCACCGGTGATCCTTTTGAAGTAGGTAACTTTCACACCATCCATCATTACCGTGCTGTTAGCTGTGATATCCAGTTCCTTCGCTCCGTTGGCCGTAGTGGTATACACTTCCACCTGGTGCCCCATCAACACCAGCTGCTCCGCCAGCCGCGCTATCACTACAATAGGCCCTCCGTATACATAGGCCGGCTTGTAGGAAGGAACAATAAAAAGTATCTTCATAAACAAGCTTTATTTATTCATTGCATCCAAAGAGTGAAAAGCATTATCTACCATAGCCTTCATGGTAAGATGCGTTGCTACAAATTGCTTTGCATGCTGCCCAAGCCGGTTGATCTCCTCATCAGACAGCAGGTCCAGCGCATACAAACACTCTTCCATATTGTCGAAGATCAGGCCGTTGTAACCATCCCGGATATAGCTGTACTCCACGCATTGCAACACAGCTTCGCTACGTTTGAAGGTACATACCGGCTTACCGTAGGCCATGGCCTCTACTACCGACAAGCCCACCCATCCCGGCTGGAAGTACAGATCGGCTATACCAAACAATTCCTGTTTAATAGTAGCATCATATACAGCGCCGAAATCATGTACATGCGGATAACTACTAAAGTCGGGCTTATATTTGCCTGCACCGATAATGATGAATCCATACTGCTCCGGATCGGTTTCCTGAATCAGCTTCTCCAGCAGATCAATACGGCGGCCTGTTTCATTAAACCGCGCACAATAGATCAGTATGCGTTTGGAACGGATGTTATACTTTTCACGAAGCGCCGCTTTATCCGGTGCTTCCTGCTGCATGATCTTCTCTACTTCCGAAATAGTATTATTCAGGGCCACTGCTTTTAAGCCGGGCATTTCCTGTTGCCAGAGGGCCATTTCCTTTGGTGTATAGAACCAGGTGGCATCTGCCAGCCGGATCATCCATTTCAGCAGGCGGCTGGGCCGCTGCTCCTCCTGTACATATCGTTTCACAGAAATACCATGACCCCAGAGGATAACTTTTCGCTTCAGCAGGGGCTTTAGCAGCAGGATCATCCAGGTGGAAAGATGCGCAAAGTTGAGCATCAGCACCAGTATCTTATAATCCTTCTTAAAAAAACGTAACGGGTTGTATAACACGAACGGGCCTACGTTAAAAGAAGGCAATTGCTTCACTGCGGTATTGCCGGCCGACAGGTTTTGTTGTTTAATAGCATCCGCCTGGTCGTAACAATACAAATCAAAAGGCGCCTGCTCATTAAGCAGGTTAAAAAAATGTTCCCGGTAATGTGGTACCAATGGTTGCAAAATGGCAATCATACCAATACATTTTTATGTGCATGAACAATACTGCTCACATCATAACCGTAAATCATGCGGCGGCCTTCATGGATGGAGTCGAATGCTACTACGTTGCCATCCCGTTTCCAGCGGGGATGCAGGTCACAGTGCAAACCGCTGCGCGTAAAGGCCATCTGCTCCAATGAAAAAGCTTTTAACACGCCCTCTTCCACACCGGCCAGTAAAGGGTGCGACAGTTGCAGGTTTGGTTTATCGTCAATCATACGGTAAGTGCCCAAATCAATTTTCTGTTGTGTACTGAACTGGAAAAGGAACAATGTGCGTATACCCTGCTGGTTGGGATAAGTATCACAGATCATCCAGTCACGGTTTGCGGGGCAAAACATCGGGTGCCCGTCTTCTGTAATTATATCTTTTGCCAGCATGGCCGGCGCCGCATTCTCCGCATCTTCCAGTAATAACCAGTTAAAAGGCGCTACTGCTTTTGCTCCTTTCTCCCTGGTATATAATAATTTCTTCAATACCTTCTTTCCACCGGCAATCAACCCTGAGGGCATCATTTTGTATAAAAGCGATCCGCGCAGCTTTTCAATGTTGCTACCGGTTCTTCCCCAGATGGCAATATGCGAATCATCTTTCCAGTCGAAATGACTAAGAAAGCCGGTAGCCAGGCACTTCAGCCCACTCCCGTCTATCCCGATGGTCATGAGCCGGGTAGTTTCCCCACCGTCTTTCAACTTATAGCGATGCAGAAATGCCAGCCGTTGCTGGGAAGGATTCAATAACAGGTGCGTGATATAGTGATGCTGACCCAGTGCAGGATTCATTTTATAATTGGCCACTGCGGCGATCGACAGCAGCAGGGTTTGCTCCCCTGTGTATACATTATGTTTCACAATACCGGAGGTATCAGGGGCGTGCAGATGCGCATACTTATCAGGAAGGCCCGTATATCCATATCCTCCCACCCGGTACAACCGGGCATAGTCGATACCAAAAGCAATGCCTTCATCCGTGATCACATGGGCCGGCTGATGCAATACGCTTACACATTTACCTGCATTGACGTCATAGATCCTTGCCCCCCATACATCTTCCACCCTGTCATTCACAATAAAGGTATCCGTATCGCCGATCCATTGCTGCCGGGCGCCCTGCGGGTAATTGTAGGCATAGGTATCGCCCATTTTGCGGAACTGTTGCGCCGCGTCAAAATAGCCAATTCCACAGGGTATGCGCGGATCCGGGGGAACGGTGATATCCGGCGTTTGCAATGCGAGCAATTTATCACCTGCGGCATTCCAGGCTACCAGGTCATGAAACCCAAAAAAGAAATGCCCTGCTCCTGCTGATAAAATAAATTCCTGCTGCATATAGTTAATGTGTTGTAATGAAAGATGATTTACCCAGACACTTTTCCTTTCTCAGTAAAAAAGTCTGATCATGAATTTTATTATCAATCCGCCTGATAACATCATCTTCAGATAAATAAAAGCCGGTGATGCCCTGCAGCATTTTCAGCAGGTCTGTTTTCACCACATCCCTGGCCATAAACTCAGCGCTGATGCGGTTGCCGGAAAGACTTTTAATTTTCTGATGAAGGAAAGATTTACGGTACAGTTTCACCTGCGTGGCATTGATGTTATATAGCTGGATACCTGCCTGCCAGTCCATCCATTTAAACTCCGCCACACCACTGCCTTCCGTGTATGGAGTAGATAATATGAAACGGTGCCAGGGCACACGCAGCGCATCGGCCAGGATAGCGCCGTGCATAGCTTCCGCAATCACATATTCTGATGCGGCAATTTCCTGCAGCGTATGCTCTACCCCTTTTTCAGATCTTGGTGAGATATAGTTAAAACCCAGTTTATTACAGAGCGCTTCCCAGTCGAAAAAAGGTACTGATTTGAAATAAGGGATCACGCTCACTTTATGTTTCTTCGGCACCTTTGTAAATTTGTCGAACTCCGGCAACTGCCGGATGGCGTAAGCAGCATCCGCGATGTACGGGAACTGGTTGTTAAAAGCGTAGGCCGACAACGGTCCACGGAGAAAACGGATATCCCAGCTGCTGTTAAGGCTAAACGTCTGATAAGAAGGCCGTACTCCTGTACCAAACACGATCTTGTTTTTATCCGGTATATCCCTGAATAACGGGGATCCGTCGAACAGGATAGAACCAATGCCCAGGAACACTTCCGGGTCGTTACTGCTGCCTTCACCAAAGAGTTTGGGCCATAGCCACCCGTTCAGGTCATCACCGAAATTCCCTTTTGGATCCTTGTAATAAACATAATTCACGTTGTTGTCATTTACAGGTTAGCAATACGTAATAGTTTTACGGCATCATTACTGTTAATCCATGTAGTAAAATCTATGGCCCGCCGTTCCCAGCTATGCGCTTCACTGTTCACTGTTCCCGGTTCCAGCTTTCCATTAGCCAGTTTGCTGATCAATACCGCCAGCGACGCCGGTGCGTTGTTGTTGAAATAATATCCCTGCTCACCAAATATCTCCAGCGGCTCCCCGATAGCGCAGGTAAACACCGGTTTTTCAAAGGGCAGGTACATATAAATTTTACTGGGGCAACGGGCCCAATCCTGCACCGTATCATTCAACGGGGAAATAAAAGCATGAGCAGCAGTGAACCAGGAGCTGAGCTCTTCTTCCGGAGCATAGCCCAGGAACTCCACCTGCTCCTCCAGCTGTTTCTCTTTCACATAAGCTTTTGCTTCCGCCATATGGCGGCCCTGGCCCAGCAACAGCAACACCACATCATTCCTTTCTTTACTCACCATTTCCATGGCCTGCAGCATGGTGAACAGCCCATAGTTACGCGTAAGCGTTCCCATATAGATCAGCATCGTTTTACCATGATAGGTATCCTGCAGTTCCTTTAAGCGGATTCTGGGAGAAGCAATCACTTCATTATTGAACGCATAAGGGGAGTATAACACCGGTAGCTGTTTGCGGAACAGTTGCGCTGCTCTTTTCGTATAGGTGTTACAGAGATACCTGCTGGCACACAGTAATCCATCTGCATACAGCACCGACCAATACTCCAGTGCCAGCATGGCTAGTTTACGTATGCCCTTATTATCAGGGATCCCTGAAGGAAGCTCTGAATGCTCTATAAGTATTTTAGGTTTTACACTGAGTTTATTTTTGGAGATACGATTGCGGAAACTGAAGGAACAAAACAACACATAATCTGGTGCAATTTGATTTACCAGCTCAGTTTTAATGCGTACTTCCTCTGATGCAGCGCCAGGCTGATAATAGTACACTTTCACCGCCTCACTGCACTCCATGGCGATACGCTTGCGGTTCTCTTCACTGTCCTGTGCAATAATGGATACTTCCCAACCCAGCGCTATGAGCGGTTCGGCCATGCCTATGGCCCGTTTCATAGTGGCAATGAATTTAATATCCCCTAGTGTAATGAAGCATATTTTCATAGCTGATGTTTTTTACCATTTATATTTTCCCTCCGGGAGATAGCATACCGGTTGTTTCCATGTTTTGGATCATCATTTCTTCTGTATTCACTTCTTCCTTAAAATCATAGTACGCGCGTAATAATATGGCGCCAATTGCAGGTATATTAAATCTTAATTGCTGGATCGGCGAAAAGAGGAAGGTCCATATAACACCGATCGTCATAAGCACCAGTACCGGGTACAAGGCTGTATCAGCCGCATTACGGATCAGGTAAAAACCCATTCTCAGCAGGAATATAAATACCATCAACACTGCTATAAATCCACCCAATCCGCAGTTGACCCAGGCGCCCAGCAGGATAGAGTGACTGGGAATCAGGTGATCCGTTGAAGTAGCTAACTGTTCATTCATCTCTTCATTCTGGTATAACAACAGGATGCGGTAATACTTCAGGTTATCATCCTTTGCCCAGGAGCCGTGACCAAATAGCGGCTCATCACTGATAGCCGCCAGGGCCGCAAACGTTTCTCCTCTTCCCGTCATTAGCAATGCCAACGGGTTATAGGGATTATCAAGCCGGTCTATTTGTTCAGAAGCATGGTCCCCGCCAATTTCATGATTCATGACGGCATTTACATAACATACATAGGCAAACTGGAAGAGAATAGCGCCCGCAATACCAAATACCAGGAGCCGGTCGCGCGTTAGATACATACCGCTGTTAAAGCAATAGATAATGATAGCGCCAATAAAAAAGATCATTCCTGTGGAGCGGGAGTCCCTTGCAAAGCACAGCAGGCTATAACCCAACATCAACGCCAGAACGGCTTTCCACTGGCCTCTCCGGTATAACAGGAAGGAACAGATATACACTGCATAGGAAAGGATAGGTACCATCTTAAATTTGAAATACGACATATCCGTATCCGCATTCTCATCTGTCCAGATAATATTTTTAATAAGGGTCAGGCAAAGGAAAAAGAAGATCGCCTTATCATCTTCCAAAGTTTTAAACAGGAAAATAAAAGAGAGTACAGACATCACAATAGCCGCCCATCCACGCATAAAATTCTCGGAAGAACTATGCACTACGAACAGATCAGTAACCGCCTGGCATACAAAGAGCGCCACCAGTGCAACAATGATCCTGCGGAACATAGGATACGCTTTAAAATCCCGCAGGTCAAATACAAAGGGAGCCGATAGCAGCACCATGATCTCGTTGAGCTTCAACTGGCCTACCATTGCTACATTTACGCCACTCAGCAATGTATACAGGGCTATTTTGATCCGGTTAAACATGGGCTGGCATTTTACCGCGCACGGCGTAGTGAACAATTTGCTGCAGCCGCTCCCTGTTTACATCCATACTATACTCCTGTAAAAAATCTTCCCGCAGCCGGGCGCCTTTATCTGTTTCGGGATCAAAACCCAGTAATGACTGTTTAAATGCCTGTGGTTCATCAGACACAATAAAATGACTGCTCTTCACACCTTCCACGCCTTTGCGGGTACTGATAATGGGAGTGCTGAGCGCCATCGCTTCCAGGCATTTCAGGCGTGTACCACTGCCATGCACCAACGGGATGATCACTGCGCTGGCCACTGATATATACCATTTTACATCATCCACTTTCCCAAAAGCTACAATGTTGCGGTACTCCTCTTTGCCGGTAAGTTGCTTCAACGCTTCTTTTGATCCCCTGCCAACCAGCCACAGGTCATACTTTCCCGCCAGTTCATCATCCCATACGTTTTCGATGAACCATTTCAGACCGGCAAAATTCATATATACGCCGAAGTTAGCCGTCATTACCAGCACGCGCTGCTGCTTTTTGCCCGAAAAGCGGTAGTCCCTTTCATCAAGGAAGTTAGGAATGGTAAACACTTTTTGTTTTGGCAGGAAGCGTGTATGATATGCATTATCGTCATCACTAACTACCAGCACCGCCGCCGCCTTATTAAAGTACATACGCTCATGCAGTTTCTCCATACTGAACAGCTGCCACTTACGCAGCTTGTCTACCAGGTTCTTAGAGGGCAGCTGCCAGGTGATCATGGGCTGTGCATTATGGGTGCCTAAAATAACAGGTATCTGCTTTTGCCGGAAATAAGAAATATAATGCCCAACATAGCCATAGTCCAGTATTGCAGCCGCCACTGGGTATTCCCGGCACACTTCCTCAAAGATGCTCATCACAGTTGCAGAACGCTGGAAATATTGTTTACCTGTGATACGGGTAAGCAGGTCGAAAGGTTTTGTTTCATAAGTATAAAAAGTAACATTAGGGAGATGGTATTTCTGTAAGTCTACCTTCTCCACGTTCCGTACCACGGCAATCACTTCATAACCGAGCTGCGACAAAGCTTTGATCAGGTAATAGCTCCTGATCCTTTCTCCCCCGTTTTGCGGGAAGGGAGATATGTCTGTGAAGAAAAGAATATTCATATCTTAATTCGCTTTTAATACCACCAGTCTCGCCTGTAATTTTGTAAAAATCCTGTTAAGCAATTGTTCCACTTTCATGGTTTCATCAGTTGTAAGCCCGATGAGCCGGATGAGGAATACAATACTGATCACACTTACTATCCCGGTTACGCCCAACCGTACAAACCCTTCACCCATGAACAGCTGCGGGATACAGGCCAGTCCGGCTGCCAGCAGTACCGGCACAATTGCTTTAATGATCACCTGCCGTGTAAATACTGCAGGCGACAAACCTGTAATATTCTTTGCTGCTATCATGCGGTAAATACCACTCACCACTTCAATCGCTATAGCGCTGATGAGCACTGATGATGCCGGGTACCCGGCCTTTAGCAGCACCCAGGCAATGGGCAGATTAAATAATACCATGGTGCTTACTATCACCTGGTATTTTCTTATTTTGCCTACCGACTGCACCGCTACCTGTATGCCGGATGAAAGCTGGTTAATTAATGTAGCGATGATCACCAGGCGGCACATCATTACCGTAAAGGCGGGCACCTGTTTTAACCAGCATTGCAGTACAAAAGGCATTTCTATCATCATGGGGATGGCAAAAAAACTCAGCAGGTAAAAAGAAAACTTACTGGCAATCATGGCCAGGCGCAACATCCGGGGGCGATCACCGCTGCCTTCACTTTTAATGATCTGCGGATTTAATGCCCGTAGCATGGTCACAGAAAAGTAGCTCAACTGTGCATTTACCTGGTTGGCAATACCATAGGCGGCATTTACAATAGTGCCAAAGAAAATATTGAGCAAAAGGGCAAGTCCCTGGTTACGCGCTACAAAGCTGCCGGCACCGAACATATTCCATCCCGCGTAGGCAAACATTTCTTTCAGCAGGCTGCGATCAAAATACTTCCTTAGCCGGATGCGGCTTTCTTCATACTTCACCGCACAATACACCTGCTTGAATACGAGCAGCAATATGGTAAGCAATGCCATCAGGCCGCCATATACAATCAGCCGGTCGTAGGAAGTATATTGCAGGCTGAGCGCAATCAGCAACTTACCCACGGATTCCACTATACCTAGTATCGCCACCATTACCATATTCTCCTGGGCTATCAGCGTAGCATCATATGGCACAGAAATAATAGTAAAGAAAGCGCTGACCACCATGAACTGGAAGATGAGCCTGGCTGCCCCGGTACGGGATGCCGGGTAGTTGAGCACATGATCAAAAAGATAACTCCCCATTACTTCAAACAACAGTACCAGGGCAAGTCCCAGTACAAAGTGCAGCAATACGCTGGAATTAAACACCACTCTCAGTTTATGCGCATCCCTGGTGCCCAGGTGAAACGACATATACCGCTGGGTGCTGATAGTCATGGCCATGTTCAGGAAAGACAACATGGCAATAACCCCACTGATCAGGTTAAACAATCCATAGTCCGCCGCACCCAGGAGATTAAGCACCAGCCTGGTGGCGTACAGTGAAATAAAAACGGTGATCAGCATCCGTCCGTAAAGTGCGCCTGTATTCAGTATCACCCTGTTTGCTACCTGCATGTTGCCTGTATTATCCGATTAAATGTTCCAGTTGTGTAACTTCTTTTTTTGCAAACAATGCCACATCGCCGGCCATCATTTCCTTTACCAGCGCTGCCAGGTCATAAGCAGGTTCCCATCCCAGCACTGTTTTGGATTTCGTAGGATCGCCTATCAGCAGTTCTACTTCCGTAGGGCGGAAATAACGCGGGTCAATAGCCACTACCTCTTTGCCTAACGGTAACGCATATACTTCATTCGTGCACGCGGTTACGGTGCCGATTTCTTCTACGCCACTGCCGGAGAAGGTGATCTCAATGCCCAGTTCTGCAAAGGCCATGCGTACAAATTCCCTTACAGTGGTGGTGATGCCGGTAGCAATCACATAATCATCCGGTGTTTCCTGCTGCAGGATACGCCACATTGCCTCCACGTAATCTTTGGCGTGGCCCCAATCGCGCTGTGCATCCAGGTTACCGAGATACAGTTTATCCTGTAAGCCCAGTGCAATGGCAGCTGCGCCCCTGGTGATCTTCCGGGTTACGAAAGTTTCCCCTCGCAACGGGCTCTCATGGTTAAAGAGGATGCCGTTGCAGGCATACATCCCATATGCCTCGCGGTAGTTCACCGTGATCCAGTAAGCGTATAATTTTGCTACGGCATAGGGACTGCGGGGATAAAAAGGAGTGGTTTCGCGTTGCGGCACTTCCTGCACAAGCCCATACAACTCGGAAGTGCTGGCCTGGTAAATGCGTGTTTTCTTTTCCATTTTCAGGATACGCAGCGCTTCCAGCAACCGCAACGTGCCGATGCCATCTGCATTGGCAGTGTATTCCGGTGTATCGAAGCTCACGCGTACATGGCTCATGGCTGCCAGGTTGTAGATCTCGTCGGGTTGGGTTTCCTGTATAATGCGTATGAGATTGGTGCTGTCGGTCATATCGCCGTAATGCAAACGGAAGCGTACATTTTCGCTGTGCATATCCTGGTAGAGATGATCAATTCTTTCTGTATTGATCAGTGAAGCGCGACGTTTCACGCCATGTACCATATATCCTTTTTCCAGCAGCAGTTCTGCCAGATAAGCGCCATCCTGGCCGGTAATACCTGTTATCAGGGCTACTTTCATACGATTATTTTTTTTGTGATAAAGAAATAGTTATTGCATGAGCGCATTCACCGCGGCAGCAGCATTATTGCCGATACCATAATAAGTGAACCCGTGTTTTACCAGTTGTACATCGTCATAAATATTCCTGCCATCGAACAGCAGCGGCGTTTGCAGCAAGCTGCGCAGCCGGGGCCAGTCGGGCATCCGGAAAGCATTCCATTCCGTTACCAACAGCACGGCATCAGCACCTTCAGCGGCGGTATACATATCCTTTGCAAAGGTGACGCTGTTGCCAAGCATGGGCAATGCTTCTTCCATGGCAACGGGATCGTATACACGCACCTGCGCACCGGCGTCCAGCAGGCTATTGATCAGCACCAGGGAAGGCGCTTCCCGCATATCGTCGGTATTGGGTTTAAACGATAATCCCCATATGGCAAATGTGCGGCCCCTGATATCGCCATCGAAGTGGCGCAGCACCTTATCGGATAATATCTTCTTCTGATCTTCATTCACTGCTTCCACTGCTTCCAGTATACGAAGCTGGTAGCCATATTCGCGGCCGGTCTGGATCAGGGCTTTTACATCTTTAGGAAAACAGGAGCCGCCGTAACCGATACCGGAATACAGGAAATGTTTTCCAATGCGGGGATCACTGCCAATACCTTTGCGCACCTGGTTAACATCTGCACCTACCAGCGTGCATACGTTGGCGATATCATTCATATAGGAGATCCTCGTGGCCAGCATCGCGTTGGCGGCGTATTTGGTCATCTCCGCGGATGCGATATCCATAAACAACAGCGGGTGCCCGTTTAATACAAATGGGCGGTATAACTGCTCCAATACTTCACGGGCGTGGGTAGTGTTCACGCCGGCTACTATACGGTCCGGTTTAAGGAAATCATTAACAGCTGCGCCTTCCTTCAGGAACTCGGGATTGGAGGCCACGTCGTATTCAATAAACAGGCCACGGGCAGAAAGACTTTCCTTTACCGCGCGGTTCACACGGGCAGCGGTGCCCACCGGCACCGTACTTTTGGTAACCAGCAGCAGGTAATGCTCCATGTGCTGGCCCACTTCACGCGCCACCTGCAGCACATATTTCAGATCTGCGCTGCCATCCTCTCCCGGTGGTGTGCCTACGGCAATGAATACCACTTCTGCTCCCGGTAATGCACTGGCAAGGGAAGTAGTGAAAGCAAGACGGCCGGCGGCCTGGTTGCGCATCACCATTTCAGGCAACCCTGGTTCATAGATAGGCAATACTCCCTGCTGGAGCCTTGCTATCTTCCCTGCATCCACATCCACGCAGGTAACATTGGTGCCTACTTCGGCCAGGCATGCACCGGTAACCAATCCTACATATCCTGTTCCTACAATGACTACTTTCATACCACTGGTTTTTTAAGATTGTAATTTGAACTGATCCTGCTGCAGGAAATCGCGGTAAGCCATCACCAGCCCTTCTTTCAGGCTGATGCTATGTTTCCATCCCAGGCGGTGCAGCTTCGATACATCCATGAGCTTACGGGGCGTACCATCAGGTTTCGTATCGTCAAAAATGATCTCTCCTTCGTAGCATACTACTTCCCGGATATATTCTGCCAGTTGTTTGATGGTGATATCCTCTCCTTTCCCGATGTTCACCGGTTCTTTGTCGTTGTAATGCTGCATAAGATATACACAGGCGTCTGCCAGGTCATCTGCAAAAAGAAATTCCCGTTTAGGCGTTCCCGTGCCCCACACCGTTACGGAGGGTTTCTGGTTCACTTTGGCTTCATGAAAGCGACGGATCAACGCCGGTAACACATGCGCATTCTCCGGGTGGTAGTTGTCGCCAATACCAAACAGGTTGGTGGGCATTACACTGATAAAGTTGCAGCCATACTGATCACGGTATGCCTCGCATAACTTGATGCCGGCAATTTTAGCGATGGCATAAGGCTCATTGGTTTGCTCCAATAACCCGGTTAACAGGAAACTTTCCTTGATAGGTTGTGGCGCCATACGCGGGTAAATGCAGGAGCTACCCAGGAACTGCAGTTTGGTAACGTTATGCTTCCATGCAGCATGGATCACATTGGCGGCAATCATCAGGTTATCGTACAGGAATTCGGCGCGATAGGTATTGTTCGCATGGATACCGCCTACCTTGGCGGCGGCCAGGAATACATACGCCGGTTTTTCTTTTGCAAAAAATTCGTCTACCGCAGCGGCATTCCTTAAATCCAGGCTGCCGGATGAGCGGGTAATAATGTGCTGGTAACCCAATGTTTCCAGTCTTCTTTTAATAGCACTTCCTACCATTCCGCGGTGGCCGGCTACATATATAAGATCGTTTGCCTCCATACGTATTGATTGATTGTGTTTATGTTTAAAGCAATTCCGGGCGGTTTTCCCTTACCCATTGATGCAGTTGTTTAATATCCTGACCGCTTCCTTTCTGCATGATAAGCAGCGCGCTTTCCGTGTTCACTACTACCATATTCTCCACTCCTACCAGCGCCACCAGCTTATCTTTCCCGATCACCATACTTTTATGCGGATCGCTCTGAATAAACACAGCCTGGTGGTTCCTGTACTGGTAATGATGTGAAAGTGCGTCTGCCAGCGCTTCATAGCTGCCCACATCGCTCCAGTCCATTTTGCTGGGCACTACCTTTACGATATCGCTTTTCTCCAGCACGGCATAGTCGATGCTATCTGCCGGTATGGCTTCCATACTTTCCCTCGACAACACACCTGTTTGTTTCCATTCTTCTGCTGCAATGGCTGCGGCTTCATAAATAGCCGGTGCATGCTTCTGCAGCTCCTGCAGCATGATGCCTGCTTTACAGCAGAAGATACCACTGTTCCACAGGAAGCCGCCGGCGGCCAGCATGGCTTCCGCTACCGGTCGCTCTGGTTTTTCCACGAAGCGGAGTACATCATGGCCCGAATAACTGATATAACCGAACCCTGTGTCCGGGCGGGTAGGTACCAGTCCAATGGTTACAATATGATTACCTGCCGCCAGCAGGCTGGCTGTTTCAATAGCCATGGCATACCTGTCTGGCGTACCAATAAGATGATCTGCCGGCGTGATGAGCAGTATGGTTTCCGGCGCCGTGGTAAAGGCTGCCAGGGCAATGGCTGCAGCAGTGTTACGGCCTACAGGTTCTGCCAGGCACACCGGGGCGGAAGCGCCGGCTTGTTCCAGTTGCTCCTGCACAATGGCCGACTGCTGTTCATTAACAATCGCCATTACTTTATTACAGGCAAAACGATTTCGCCGGAAAGCCAGCTGTAAAAGGCTGTAGCCATCAAACAGGGTTAGTAACTGTTTGGGCGTTTGCTGGTTGGACAATGGCCATAACCGTGTGCCGGAGCCACCGCAAAGGAGAATATGCTGCATCATAGAATGATTGGTTTATGGTCAGAAATGATGTCCGTTAACTGTTTTATGCCCTGTGATCACCGTCATTTCCCTGGATGGCACCGTGCCTACCAGCATACATCCCAGCGTGCTCAGCTCCACTTTTACGCGGTTACGGCTGATCTGCAGGATCTTTGCTGAGACGGGCGTGCGTTTCTCTTCCTCCTGTGCCTGTATGGGAAACTTTTCAACAGATACATCTTCATAATCACGAATAAAATGACGGATCAACGCTATTTCGTGATCTGGTATCACTGCCGGTTGTCCCAGCCAGTACACAAAATTGATCACGTTGTCTGTTTCCTTTACCACCCAGCTCCTGCTTTCAGGAATATGCACAAATACGTAGGATGGAAAAAGAGGTTCCTGGATGATCTTACGGGCACGCACCAACGGTGTAGAGGGAACGTAGTGCTCTACCTTTTTACGGATAAAAAGGTCTGCCACTTTCTTTTCGCATTTGGGCCGGGTATATACCGCATACCAGACCGGAGGCTGTTCGTTAAACATAGTAACCGGTTTTTAGGTGATCGGATAGTTTTGTGGAGATTTATAAAGGCAGGAGCGGGCCATATGGAGCCCTGTGGTTATTTTGAGTGATTACAGCGCCGTTATTTTACGCTGCGTCTGAATAATCCGGGTTTCTTTGCTACTTCCGTATAACCGTATCCGTTAATATCACCATAACCGGACCCATACCCGTATCCCGCTACGCCCTGTCGCTTGATACCATTAAACACAATGTTCAGTTTTCCCAGTTCCTTGTTCTGATACAACTCTTCAATGAGCTTAAGGTAATTCTTCGGGGTACGCTGATGACGCACCACATACAACGTAGCGTCGCAGTAAGGTGATATCAGGCGGGCATCGGTTACCAGTCCCACAGGGGCCGAGTCAATGATGATATAATCGAAACGTTCTTTCAGTGCATTCAGCAGCCGTTCCAGTTCCCCGTTGAGAATAAGCTCACTGGGATTGGGCGGCATAATACCGGCAGAAAGGAGATAGAGATAATCATTATCCCCAACCGGTTGCAATATCTGCTGCAGGGTTGCCTTTCCAACGAGGTAGTTGCTGATGCCGGGCTCTGCACGCATGTTCAGCATTTTGCTGACCATTGGTTTTCTCAGGTCAAACTCCAATAGTACCACTTTCTTTTTTGCAAGCGACAGGCTCATGGCCAGGTTAACGGATATAAAGCTTTTTCCTTCGCCTGATATGGAAGAAGTGATCAGTAATGTTTTACGGTCGCCATTCAGCCCTATGTACGACAAAGATGTTCTCAATGCCCTGAACTGTTCCGCCACGGCTGTTCTGCTGTTATTGGACATCACTATCGCTTCTTTGCTCTCGTGGTACATGATCTCTGCTGCAATAGGCGCGGTGGTTACTTTCTCAATATCTGCGCGGAACATCACTTCCCGGTTCATCATATCCTTCACGGACACGCAACCTGCTACCAGCGCCAGTGCTGCCAGTACCGCAATACCAAATACCATGGGCTTCTGCGGACTAAAAGGATAGGCTGCCGCTTCTGCCGCATCTACCACGCGGCTATCGGATACCGCCGCCGCATATGCCAGTGCAGTTTCCTCTCTTTTCTCCAGCAGGAAAGTATAGATATTATTTTTGATCACCTGCTGCCTGCTTACTTCCAGCAATGCCTTTTCTTTTCCGGGCACGCTGCGGATGATGCCCATGTTACGGCTGTTCTCCGCCTGGAGACGAGCCAGGCCCGCCTGAAGATTGGTGCGCAGGCTCCCGATATTCTCCATGATAGCGGGTTTCAGTCGCTCTACCTGCCGGGTTAAACTGGCCAGCAACGGGCTGTTTTCTCCGGTGGTTTTACGCAATCTTTCCAGTTGCAGTTCCGTTTCAGAAAGCTTGCTCACCAGCTCCAGCAATACAGGATCAGATAACCCCAGTGTACCGGGAACAATATTCCCTCCCGGATTCTGGCTGGTAACATATTTTTCAATCGCATCCAGCACGGATAGCTGCATATTTGCTTCGCTGATCTTACGGTCATTTTCCTGCACGCCTGCCAGGAATATTTTACTTTGCTCACTGATATCTACAATCCCCTGTGCGGTTTTAAAGTGTTCCACTTCTGTTTCCGCCTGTCCCAGCTCTGCGCTTACAATACGCAGGCGCTCTTCCACAAACCGCATCGTATTGGCAGAGGTCCTGTTCTTATCCTCTACGGCAGCCTGGCTATACACGCGGATCAGCTCATTCACAATATCTTCCCCACGTTCCGGTGCAGCATCCGTGTATTCAAGATCCACTACGCTGCCGGCTTTTGCAGCGGGCATTACTTTCATAGTAGCAAGAATGATCTGCATCCATGTTTTTTCATTCATGATGTGCAGTACATAACTGGCCGTTGTATCTGCATGTTTGCCCTGCGCTTTGATCAGCATTTTTCCCCAGCGGGTTTGTATGGTATCATTCAGCGGGTATCTCTTACCGTCGATGGCTACACGTTTCTGTACCGGGTCGTATGTAAAGGGCCAGTTGCCGGTAAATGCCAGCCGTATTGCTTCCGGCTCCAGGAAAGTGAATTTCAGCGGACTGTCTTTATAAAGCACCACATCCCTTATCTTTCCTTTTTCTATCACTTCTCCATAAAGATTAAGGTTACGTATCACCTCTTTTGTGAGGGTGCGTGATTTCAGTATTTCTATCTCATTCTCCATTACAGTTTTGTTGCCACCCATCAGGTCGAGCGATTGCAGCATATCGCTGGCAGCAAGACCGTTGGTAGCTTCCTGTACCAGGAGCACGCCGGAAATTTTATATAAAGGAGTTGCATAACGGAGGTAAACAAAAGCAGCCACCAACGCTATTACTACAGCTCCTGCAAAAAAGGGCCAGTAAGGCAGATAGCGGGAGCGGATGATAGTGAGTAAACTCTGGGGAGTTTCCGCGTGCTGGGTTTTATGTCCGTTTACTTTTTGCATAACCTAATTATTAATAACTAACCGGTCGAGGATAATAACGAGCAAAGAGAGACTGCTGAGAATAATGGGCAGTACCTGCCGGGAACGGTCAGCCGTCGCTACTTTTGATTTATTGGGCTCCACATACAGGATATCATTTGGTTGCAGAAAATAATAGGGAGAATTAAGGACACGCTTGTCGTTCAGATCGATGCGCCGTATAATCCGCTGCCCGTCTATCTCCCGGATCAACAGGATATTATTACGTTTACCAAACACTGTTATATCACCCGCCATCCCCAATGCTTCCAGCACTGATATCTTTTCGTTGGTTACATTTACTACAGTCGGTTTATTCACCTCTCCAAGTATGGTTACGCGATAGTTGAGGAACCGTATGCTCACCACCGGGTCTACCAGGAGCTTTCGTTCAACGAGCTGATCATGCAGGTATACAGTGAGCGCCTTCTTTGTAAGACCGGTTACTTTTATTGAGCCGAGTATCGGGTACTGTATATATCCCTGCTCGTCTACAAGGAATCCTCCCAACATTGCGCCTGCTCCTGCATTTGCGCCGCCTGCACCGGAAGCGGAGGTCATGTTGGATACATTATAGATGATCACATCCTCCGGGTTCAGACTGCTTACATTGATCTGTAGTATATCGTTCTTCTGGATACGGGGGTCCAAACTGCTATCTGATGGTAATAGCACCGTATCTCTCACATCATTGAAATAAACAGCATTTTTGGTTGACACGCACGAAGTAAACAAACAACTTAAGCATAGCAATCCCAGTCCTATCCAGGTTAAGCAGGTTTTCAATATCATCGTATGGCATTTAGCATCATCACTTACACTGTCCGTTCATCGCAATACAATATTACTTCAGAAGCGGGTCGTATTCAATTACTCACTACAGTACAAATGAGGATGATCAGCAGGATGTTGTTACTCATCATAGTAAGTTACCATCCACAGCCATGAACATATCAAATAAATTGAAATCTGAATTAATTATTTGAAGTGAGATAAAAAAGAGGGTAGTGAATAAATTATTAGATAAAATTTTTGAGATCAATTCAGATTTAGTTGAAACATTCAATTTAAAATATACTTTTTTGAGATGCTGGTTTACAGTAAACACTGTTACAAACAACTTCGCGGCCATTTCCTTATATGAGTAACCTTCCTTGAGAAGCGCTACCAGTTCATATTCCCTGCGGGTAAGTTTGTCTCTTATACTTTCCAGCGGGTCTTTATTAATATGAGTAATAAGCAGGTGCGCAGCGCGGGGCGATAACGAAGCCCCGCTATTTACGGTATCCATCACCGACTGGTAAATATCACTGAGGCGGCTGGACTTAATAACATAACCGCTGGCGCCATTCTTTATGGCTTCAATGATGTATTGCTGTTCTTCATGGCCCGACAATACAATCACCTTTGTATCGGGGTATAGCCGCTTCACTTCGCGGAGCCCTTCAATACCGGATATTCCCGGCAGGGTAATATCAAGCAGGATTACTTTCACGTCAGGATAAGTAACGGGTAAGGCCATAAATTCTTCTATAGATTTACAGGCAAACATCACCTTACATTCCTGGAAATCTTCCAGGAATTCACGGTAATTACTCAGCAGAAAATGGTTGTCTTCTATGATTCCAAGGTTGATCATGGCGAAAAGGGGATATGGTTCAGAATGATATGGTTTATTAAACTAATTCGATAGTAAATATAACTGTAAAAATGATAGTTGAACAGTATTAATTATTGATAATGTGTTTCACATTAACAAACAATAAAAAAGAAAATAAACGGGCTTACATATTCATATTACAAAATACAACATATAAACAATTAATCACCTTATGTTAATTAAAAGCTATCAAATTTCACTTTTTTAAAAATATAGATAAGTTTCGTATATTGTGGATATAACCAATATTTGTCCGCTAACCCATATCCTTCGAAATAGAAACCTTATTCAGAATCAACCAAAATAAGAGTATGCTGAACGATATCAACAGGCATGCAGAAGCCCGGAAAACATTGCCCGAAATGCGATCGGATCTTATAGCTATAGCTACGCATGAATTCAAAACCCCCATCAGTGCCATCTCCTCTTCCATAGAACTACTGGAAACAAAAATGCAGCGGGATGAATTAATGTTACCATTCTACGAGCGTAACTTATCCCGGATCAAGGAAGAAATAGGCATCCTGAGCAATATGGTAGACGAGATACTCACTACCGGCAGCATGGTAGCCGGCAACCAGGTAACACGACCGGAAGAAACAGATCTGTCCGCTTTCGCTACCATGATCCGGCAACAGTATTTCAGTCGCCGTACAGACCAGCGGCAGCTTCGTATCAGGATATACGGGCGCCCCCGTACTATAGCCATCGACAGAAGCCACCTGGCGGGTATACTTACCAATCTCATCAGCAATGCTTTTAAATATTCTCCCGGCAACCCGTTACTCAGTATACATTACCGGAAAAACAACCTTTGTATTAAAGTAAAAGACAATGGTATCGGTATACCGGAAAAGGATATACGTTTCCTGTTCACTCCTTACTTCCGTGCCGCAAATGCACGCACTAAAGAGGGTACAGGTCTTGGGCTTGCCATTGTAAAATCCTATGTGGTGGCCAACAACGGGCATATTACTGTGAACAGCAGTACAACCGGCTCGGTTTTCATAGTTACCTTTAATTATTAACGGATCAGTGTTACTGTTCCTTTAAGCAGATGCTCCCCGCCCCGGCTGTCTGTATAGGTACATATATATACATAAGCCTGCACCCCTGCCGGCATTCCTTTATAACTTCCATCCCATCCTGCTTCCGGCGTATCAGCTGCAAAAACCAGTACGCCCCATCTGTCGTATACCCGTAACCGGTAGTCATGTATAGCATCGTATACCTTTGGCCGGAATAAATCATTTTGCCCGTCGCCGTTAGGGCTGAATGCACCGGGCATTACCACTATACAGTTTTTCCAGGGAGATTCCACTTTGATATTTTCACGGGCGCTGTAATCATGCGCGTCTGTTATTTCTGCCATGTGCATACCGGCTGCCAACCCGG
Source organism: Chitinophaga sp. (assembly GCF_036569185.1). Classification (GTDB taxonomy): domain Bacteria; phylum Bacteroidota; class Bacteroidia; order Chitinophagales; family Chitinophagaceae; genus Chitinophaga. The sequence goes on along the minus strand of NZ_DATCRD010000388.1, from coordinate 18,968 downwards.
GGAACACACTGTCTGTTTGCCATTGCCCATTGTCCAGGCGATACCGGTATGGAAGCGCCCCTCCTGATACATGCAGCATGATCCGTCCATCAGCCACATCACCACAGCTGCAGGGCTTCACGCTGGCCTGTATCACCGGCGGAATAAGCGGATCTATAGCAGAAAGGTTGTCCATCAGCAGGGCAATGCCATACATGCTTCTGTTACAGGGAGCGGTAGGGTAAGCCCAAAAGGAAATATAAGCATAGCTATGATGTGGCCTCAACACGGCATGATAGCGCTGCCAGCTTTCATGGGTAAAATTCCCTGACATCCACAACAGCTCCGCGGTATCACCGGGTGCATTGCCACCGAAAATGGCCATGTTGCCGTAACAGGCCGGGTACAAATAATAGGAAGTATAAGCCAGATCCAGGCTCAATACATAGGCGCTGTCCTGCTTCAGGGGCCCCGGTAACTGCTGGGCAATGCCTTCCAGGAACCCCTTCCCGCTATGCATACCCATATAACTGTTTCCCGCTGAGGGAGCCAGCCGGATCTCAAAAACCCCCGGCTGTGTATCCGGCGTGCCGTCTGCCACCAACCAGTAGGCCGGGATAAGACCTTTCCCGGTACGGCCTTCCAGCGAAGGGTTATTCAGGGATATACGCTGTGCCTTCACAGGCACACACAACGCCAGAAACAGCCAGCAGCACAGCATTCCGTGTATAATCGGGAAATCTGAAAACATGCCAACCATTTACCTGGATAAAATTACCGGTTATAAAAATGATGGCATATACTCATAAGAGTAGTTTGTTACGCTACTTTTCTTTTGTTTTATGTGCACGAAAAAATATCTTTGCCCACGTAAAAAACCCCGGCACGCCATTGTGCCATTGTTTTAATCCGAAAAAATGTCTTTATCATGAAAAGATCCGTACTGTACTTTGCCCTGGGAGCTTCCCTGCTCACCACTTTTGTGTCATGTAATGAAACCGGCAAAAAAGACGGCAACACGGCATACGCAGATAAGTCCGCATCATCAGCCAATGATGTGATTGAGTACACCAACCTGATTGTAGACCTGTCGAACAAAAACTCTGATTATGTAGAACGCCTGGTAAACAATGCCGACCGCGTTACCCAAATGCTGTCCGGTAAAGGCAATCCTACCTTTCTCAGCACTATTATCAAACCGATAATGATCGGTATGATCAGTCATGGAAAGGTGAAAGTAGAAGAGCCGGTAGATGCCTTAAATAAGGAAGACCAGCAATTCTTCAAAGAAAAGGTAGCCAGCTTTAAAGGCTCGTTCGAAAAACTGAAAACCACTTATACCCAACTGGATGACTACCTGAGAGCACAGGACTATAAAGACGATAAAGGTGCAAAGGGCCTTGCACTCGCAGATTCTATCCGCAGCGGCGCCCAGGTATTTTTTGAGCAGAAAGCCATCCTGATGAAAAGAGTAAACGAAGTGGCAGACGCCAGTGAAGCGATCATCCTGAAAGACAGCCCCCTGAAAGATTATGTACTGGCTATGAAAGGCGATATGCAGGCTGTGCGTGATTACATTAATCTGCTTGGAGAAAACGGCGCGGATTTTACAAAAATCAACGACAAGGCACAGGCAGCCTACGATGCATTGGAAAAAAACCAGGCGGCACACGCCGGCCTTGATATGGCTAATGCGGCGAAAGAAAACAAAGAAGGATATTATAAGAGCTTTTACGATAGCTTCCACGACTTTCTCATCACTGCAAAAAGAATTATGCGTGACGCCAAAGAAAAAGGCGAAATGACCGACAGCCAGCTCGAAAGCCTTGACAGTGCGCTCGACAACATGATCAGCCGGTATAATACCTTTACAAAATAAAATAACAACGGGTAGATATCCATTGCGGATATCTACCCGTTTATCATAGCAGCAATTATTTCTTAAATACTTCTTCCAGCTTCGCCTCTAATTCTTCTCCCCGTAAATTCTGCGCAATAATCTTTCCACTACCATCAACAATGAAGTTGGCAGGAATACCGGAAATCCCGAACTCCAATACAGGATCACTTTTCCAGCCTTTCAAATCTGATATATGCGTCCACGTTAGTCCGTCTTTATTTACGGCTTTCAACCACGCTTTTTTATCAGTATCCAATGAAATACCGAGAATATCAAAACCCTGATGATGGAAGCGCTGGTATGCCTTTACTACGTTGGGATTCTCTGCACGACAGGGGCCGCACCAGCTGGCCCAAAAATCAACCAGCACTACTTTTCCTTTATAGTCGGATAATTTCACCAGCTTACCAGTGCTATCGGGCAGCGAGATGGCAGGGCGGGCGCCTATGCCCATTTTAGCGTGCTTATCTATCGATGCTTTGATAGCCATGCCGTAATCTGTTTTCCGTGCCGGGCCTGTTAACAGCTCATAGGCTGCCGCCGCTTTCTCCGGGTATGAATAGTTGATATACCTGTCCAGGATCACAAACGCGGCTACCGGGGAGCCGGGAGAACGCTTTACAAAAGCGGTAACGGAACTATCCAGTTCTTTCTCCAGATCAGCAAATCCGGCTGCTACCGCCTTTTTCTCCACACTATCTTTGCTCTTTTCTGCTGCATCTGATCGCCGATATAATTTGCCCGCCTTCTCCCGGATGGCTTCCCATGCTTCCGCCCACCTGGTATATAAAGGATGGTTTACCGTGCCGGTTATTTTTGCGGCTGCCATGGAATCCTTATAAGCGGTAATAGTAATATTGCTATTTTCCAGGAAAAGAGATATTCCATTATACTTTCCGGCAGCTGTCCATATCGAATACAACTGTGGAGAGCTCACCTTTCCCTTAAACGTGAACCTGCCATTCTTCAGCATGGTGGAGTCAGGCTTATGACCGCCCAGCATGAAAGTACCCAGGTATACTTTGCCGGTATCTTCACCATGGATAACGCCATTAATCGTATAGCCTTTACCGTTTTGCGCCTGTGCCGACAGTATACTAACTACGACAGCCAACAGGGCGATTGATTTCTTCATATTAATAGTGGGTTTTGATGATTATGCCGCCTTATAGGTCATACTTACAATTTTGCCAAAGCCGGTGAATATCTTAACATCCTGAAAATCGCCTAAAGGACTGATCACATAACGGTATAATTTCCCTTCCGTACCATTCCAGGTGCCTACCATTACATAGTCGCCGGTACACTCGAGGTAAGTCACCTGCTCCCCTGCTGCAATAGCCTTAATGGCCCTTGCCTTGCCGGAGGGAATATCGTACAGGTAGATGTTACCATTGACCAGGAAATAGATCTGCTGCAGCTTTTTGGAGCTGGTCATTTTAGTGAAGCCTGCCAGTTCGGGGGCATCGCCCGTGATCAGTTTTTTTCCAACAGCAGGATCGGAGCGGTTGCCATCTATCTGGTATAAATAATAATTACTGTTATCCTTAAAGATGGCATTATTCAGGAAAGGTGCATTTCCGCGGTCCATTGCAAGGAGATCCATCCCGATGTTGCGCATATCGAAGTAACTGTCTGGCCCGGGCGCGCCAAAAGCAACCAGGGAGGGGATCAGGGAAGCGCCCGACAGATATACAAAGCCTTTACTCCTGGTATCAAAAAAGAAAGCGGAATAGGGTGTCTTCTCGCCGGTATAGGGCTGTGGACCTATTCCCACATAAGAAGAAAAATAATAGTCATCGCCTTTGCCACCAGGGAAAGGAAGTGTGTTCAGATATTTTACATCTCCCGGGAAACCGCCGGCAACACGTACATTCAGGTGCCCATCGTTTACCATGATATTCATCCCGTCACTGATTTGCCTGAACTTCTGCGGATGGAACACCGCCGGTGTTTCCCAGAACCAACTGGTATAATCCGTGAGCTTTGTCATTTCTGTATACTCCAGTTCAATGGCATTATCTGCACCAAACATCCATACTGATTTAGCGCCGTAAGAGTTAGTGGTAGTTACCTGCAGCGGCTCTCTCAGTATATAGTCTTTATTCAGTTCTGTAAAAATATGATGGAAAAAGGTATCCGTTCTCAGGATGATGGTCATATCTGTTTTTCCGGCTACATCTTCCATCACCAGCCATCCTTCACTGAACCGGTTAATTACTTTCAAATTAAAAAACTTAAAGTACGACACACCGGAGGCTTTCACGGTTACTTTATAAATGAGCCGGTAAATACCTGGTTTCACGCGAATAGCCTGGTGGAGATAACGGGTACTGTCGAGGATATATACCGGGTAAGGATCTTCAACATCATTCTGGTGGATGCTCCATTCATATGCCAGTCCATTATCACCTGCAGGTATCGCTTCTTTAATATCGGGCTTCACGGTTAATGTATCAAACTGCAGCACAGCATCTACAGCGGTGGTATCAGAGATGCTTAATACGTTAATAGGGGTAATATCTTTATTGCCTTTGTCTTTCAGACACCCCGACAGCGTGACTATCACCAGCATTAAAGCACATAACCAATTATATATCGACAATTTCATATTGCAACTTTTAGGATAAAGAAATAAGAATGCAGATTAAATAGCGGGAAAAGTAACCCGGTTACCGTTTTCATCTACCAGTGGCCCATTTGCGTTTTCGTACCTGATTAGTTCTACGCGCATCTTCTGGAGGATAGACATGATCTCCGAAAATTGTGCGCCTGTTCCCATAGTGATAGCGGTAGTACCTAAGCGTGATACCATGAACTGGTGCTTGGTAAGCGAATAGGCTCCGTAAAAGAAATCGCTCCAATCGGAAGGTTTCAGCAGCATATCCGTTATTCTTATCTGGTATTTCAGGTTGCCGGCGAATCCTTCGGCAAAGTCATCAGACGAGGCTATACGAAAATAAACAGAGAATACTTTGTTCTTCATATCCGGTGTACGGAAAAGATACACCGGAAACTTTACGGCATACTGCCCGGCTTTTACAACGGCAGGGCCTATATCAAAATGTGTTCCTTTTATGGCGGTGGAGCTGTCTGCTATTACCAGGTTGAATTTTCTGTCGGCATCAGTAGCCAGCCCGGTGATCCGGATATTGAGATACACGGTATCTCTCAATAAGGTGTCGGGTTTTACCACAAATGTGTAATTGACACTGTCGGGCAGCGGAAAATCCCTGGAGAAGTAAATAGCAGGCGATTCTTTGTACATCAGCCGTTCTTCTTTACCACATGCGCTTATTATCAGGTATAGTATGACTGTTGTTATCAGCCGGTTAATATTTTTCATGTTTGACGATTTAAAGAAATGCAGAGATGATTACTTTCCGAACTCAATTTCCTGTTTTGGTAGTGGCAGTACATACTGCTCATTATTGATGACCCCATTGAGGGCGCCTTCAATTTTGGCCAGGTTCAGCCGTTTGTAATAGTAGAAAAGTTGTCCTAAGCAGATGAAGTCCCTGCGATACTCTTTAAATATCTCCTTCTGCAGTGTAGCTGCATCCAGGCCTGCCGGTAGTTCTATAATGTTCCTGGCAGTACGGATCCTGTTCAGCCACCTAAGCCCTGCGGCCGGATCAGGCTCACTTTCTGCGGCGATATAATACATTTCTGAGAGAGAAAGCACTGGTATCCTTTTCTTCAGTGATTCCCTGTTTTCATCTACCTGCCAGAGCTTAGCGGGGAAAATAATACCATTGCTTACTCCCCACAGGCTGTTGCTCACAAAACGGATATCGGTGCTTCCACCTGTTGCCGTTTCAAACACTGCCTTTCTTCGTTCTTCGGTAATGGTGAACTTCTTATATATCTTATCGCCGGTAGCCATCATGAAATAGCTGCTCACCGGCTCTCTCAGCTTAGATACATAGATAGCAAAAATATGTTCCGGTGTAAAGGTTCTGTTGATATCAGCCACATTAGTAGTTAATTCACCGGGAGTAATAAAACGAAAGTTATTGCTGGCAATTACTTCTTTTGCATAAGCCAGCGCCTGTGCTTTATTGTTGTTGTAGAGGTAAAGTCTTGCCAGTAATGCCTTTACTGCCCAATAGTTCATCCTGTTGCTCCTGAAGGCGAGGAAGTCATCGTTGCCGCCGGGGTTAGTCATTTGCGGATATACTTTCAGTAACGTTTCCGCTTCTTTCAGATCTTTTTCACATAAGGCAATCACCTCGCTTACTGTTAATCGCGCCTGTGGCGTTACTGTAAAGGTGGTCATATAAGGAATAGCGGTAGCACCAGCATCTGATTTGGGAGAAGGCGCGTATAAGCGCAGCAGGTCAAAGTGTACAAATGCCCTCAGTGCCAGGGCTTCACCTTTGATAATATTATAGTTATCCGCCGTAAAGATTGACTTTTTGCTGTCAATGTTTTTCAGGATATAATTTGTTTGTGCAATGGTAGCATACATATTACCCCAGATGCTGTTAATGATACCTGTTACACCGGCATTAGTGTACTGGTAGGTGGCTGCGTAGAAAAAGTCGTGATCTATTTTTGTGGTATTATCATATCCCTGCGACAGTACCTCCAGGAAACCGAAAGTCAGGTTACCGCCGTAGAGTTGTCCGTCTGCCGCTTTCTGGTAGCTGCCATACAACGCATCTTTAAAACCCTGTTCGGTGGAAAACTGTTCTGATTCCTTGATCTCGGTCCTGGGCCTTACATCCAGCCATTTCTTGCAGGAGGCAAGTGTAAGTGAGGCGATGGAAGCTACCAGGAAAAGTATATTGCGTATATGTTTCATGTTCAGATCCTCTTAAAATTAAAAAGTAGTTTGTAACTGTAATGTGAAGCTGCGGCTGAAAGGATAATCCAACCCTCTTTCCCGCTTAATGCTGGACCACCAGAACAGCTGGTTGGTAAAAAGGGTAATTTTGGTATCGTGCAGGCGTAACCGTGAGTTCTGCGCGTCACTTAATCGATAGTACAGGGAAGCGCTTTCGAGGCTCAGCCAATCGTCTTTCTGTACAAATCGGGAAGTGGCGTAAGTAATGGTATTAATGGTATACCCATTATTATCCACGATGCCTTTATAAAAGGTTACATCACCTGGCTTTTTCCAGCGCTCTTCAAATACGCGGCGGTCTACATTAAATCTCATATCAGCGCTTTCCACCCTGTCAACCAATGTCTGATTATAGGTATAGCCACCAAAGCGATACCGGAAGTAAAGATTCACCCCGATACCTTTTTTCTCAAAATTAGTTCCGAAGGTTCCTTCCAATGTGGAACGGGCATCTCCTACTATTACCTGGTCTAACGGATCATACACTGTGGTAGTGGTACCATTGCGGGTGCGGAAAATTTCCTTTCCGGTAGAAGGATCGATGCCCAGCGAAGGTACAGCCCAGATGGCAGTGGTGCTCCGGCCTTCTGCAAAGCGGGCCAGTGGCGTAGTACTGAGTGAATCAGTATTTCTCTTGTTTAGTTGCTCCAGGGTATTGGAGATTTTCTCAATTTTATTCTGCACATAAAATCCGTTGGCAAAAACGGACCAGCTGTCGCGGTTACGCGTATTGGAGAAAATGGTGTAGCGAAAATTCACCTCGTATCCTTTGCTTACTACATCGCCCATGTTATCCATATACATGAAAAATCCGGTAGATGGAGCGGTGGTGATAGATACCACGGAGCCCTTTGTTTTCTCTTCAAAATAGTTAGCGGTAATATCCAGTCGCCTGAAAAAGGTTCCGTCAATACCTAAGTTACTTTTGGCGGTTTGCTGCCAGGCAAGATTTGGATTGCCAAAACCCATCAGGGAGGTACCGAGGTGGTATAAATAATCCTGGTCGGTATAGTAGTTACTGGTAGTAAGACCAAGATAACTGGCAAAATTGGAAGAGCCGGTATACCCATATGAGTAGCGGAGTTTCAGCCGGTTAATAGCCGTACTGTTTTCCAGGAATTTTTCTTTATGAAGATTCCATCCGCCGCCTACGCTCCAGAAAGAGGCAAAACGTTTGTTGGCGCCGAACTGGGAAGATCCGTCCAACCGGTATGAAACATCCAGGAGGTAGCGGTTGTCGTATGCGTAGCTCACGTTGGCAAAATATCCCAGCAGGCGGGTAAGCCCTTCTCCGCCGAATGGCCGCGTACCTGTTTTATACCCGTTTCCCAACGTCACCTGGTCCAGTTTATCATTCGGAAAGCCGTTGATGGTGTAGGATTCTGAAGTGAGTTTATCCTGGCGCAGGGTAGTACCCAATGAACCGAAAAACATATTTGATCCAAGGGATTTGTTCAGGTCTATAGTAAAGGATCCATCAATTGTGTTCCTTAACCCATAACCTTTGGTATAAGATCCTTTTTCATAGTAGCGTTCTACGGGAATACTGTCGAAGGCTGTATGTTGGGCCGGGAGGAACTTATCTCCGCCGGTGTTGGTACGTTGATAGGCAAAGCGGCCGGTAAAGCGCAGCCATTCTTTTGCCTGCCATTGTGCAAAAAAGTTGTTGGTGATATTCTGTTGCGTAAACTGATCTACCGTGTGCAGCGATACATTATAAACCGGGTTCAATTGTGAAGCCAGCCGTGCGCCATCAAAGAACCGGATATCTTCCAGGTAGTATTTAGGGTTGCCGTTTTCGTCGTATGGCGCCCAGTAGGGATTTAATTTGGTATAAGTATAAAATGAACCATAGGGTGAGTTAATTGCCTTGTTGAAATTGAGCGTGAGATCATTTCTGAATAAAAAGTTTTTATATCGATAGGATAAATACGTGTTGCCAGAAATATTCTGCCGGCTGGAGCCTTTCATAACTCCCTCTGTGACATTATAAGTACCATTAAGACCGTACATTACCGATTCCGAACCACCTTCCAGGTAGAGGTTATGAGTGCTGCCAATGCCATTGCGCAGGGGTACACTGAGCCAGTCGGTATTGATCCCTTTGGCTACTTCTGCAAGGCGGTAGTTATACTGAAAGTCTTTCTCTTCCTGCCAAACGGGGATGGGATAGCCGTTATACAGGCCGGCCTCTTTTTCCAGCTGGAGTTTCTCCCTGGAGTTTACAAGGTCATAGCCTTTCAGGTCGGGCAGTTCAGCCACCACACTACCGGTATAGGTTACACGCAGGCTCCCTTCGCGGGGCCTTATGGTTTCAATAACAATTACGCCGTTGGCGGCACGGGACCCGTAAATGGAAGTAGCTGCCGCATCTTTTAAAATAGTGACCTTTGCAATGCGGTTCATATCAAAATCGTTTACCCGTTGCAGTGATACCTCAAATCCATCCATAATAAAAAGCGGGGTATTGGGGCTGGTGGTAAAGTCGTATACATTATTCTGATTAGTTCCATTCAGGTTGCCGAGGCTATTACCGCCTCTTACCACTACATTGGGCAGCGCGTTGGGATTGGAGCCGGCTGCGATATTTTCCGGCATCTGAAAAGAGGGATCGAGCGCGCTCAGCGCACTTAATACACTGTTGCCCGATACCTTGTTCAGTTCTTCTTTTGTATAGGAAGATGCTGCACCGGTGAAGTTTTCCGCCGGTCTGGAAAACAGCCCGGTTACCACTACCGCATTCAGTGATTTGGAACTGGTGTTGAGTTTAATGGTGAGGTTAGCAGACCTGCGCACTTCCACCTCTTTTGTTTCATACCCTACATAACTGATAAGCAGGATAGCTTTACCGGCAGATAGATTCACCGGTATCCTGAAGGCGCCTATTTCGTTGGAAGTGGTACCGTTCAGTACTTTATTGCCTTTTTCAATAATAGTGGCGCCCACAATGTGATCGCCACTTTTTTCATCGAGAATGCGGCCGGTAATAACTGCCTGCTGCTGGAATACCGCTGCTGCTTCATTGTCAGAGATACCGGGATTGGCAACAGGTTTTACATACAACACCACACTGCTATCAACCTCGCGGTAAGCAAGGTTGGTATTTTCCAGTACTGCATTGAGCGTGGCGCTCACAGAGCGGCTGGCAGTGGGGAGGGTAATATGCCTGTATTTTGCTACCACTGTGGGTGGATAGGCAAAAAGAAACCCGCTGGCCTGCTCAATTTTCTTAATAGCGCTGTACAACGTTTCATCTCTGAGACCCAGTGTAATCGTCTTTTTCCCCAGCTCCTGACCCGATGCTGGCGAGGCTGTCAATAACTGAACGGATAATGCCAGCAGAAAGAAATACAAGAAAATTATCTTCATAATAAAACCTGTTTTGCCCTTTTTCTTAGTATATAGTTGGTTGATTCGTATAGGAACATAGCAGCCCCTCATGGAGATTAGATCCATAATTCTGATGGTTGATTTAGATAATTAGAATTTAAAAACAACAGCTACACGCGGTGCACAACGCGCTTTACCGGATGAAGATCTTCACCGATGTTATATTCTGGTCTTTGATTGACTAAGGTTTATAAGCGTTTACTTATTGGTTGATACATCCTTCTCCGTTCAGTACTACTTTATCGTTGGGATAAATGGTATACCCTGCATTTGCTACACTGCAAATAATGGTCAGCACTTTCTCCAAAGACTGGTTATGAAAAAAAGTTCCTGCAATACGACAGTTTTTTAATGACTCATTGGCAAAGAATATTTTCACATGGTACTTATCTCCTATCATAAGCGCAGCTTCCTCCATAGTTACGTCATCCAGCACCAGGAATTCATCTTTCCATTTTACTACTTCCATGCTTTTCACCTGCGCCCTTACTACTGTACTGGTAAGCATATTTACCGACAGCTGCTGATCCGCTACCAGTACGCCATAGCTGTTCTTTTCATCATTCACCTTTACCTTCCCCCTGGTAACAGTAACCACTACACGCTGCTGATCGGCCGATGCTTTTATATTAAAAGCGGTACCAAGCACCTGTGTGCTGAGTTTACCGGTTTTCACGATAAAAGGCTTATCCGGCTTTTCTTTAATATCAAAATATCCTTCTCCCCATAACTTTACTACTCTTTTATCCCCTTTGAAATCGCGGTTGTATTCCAGGCGACTATTGTCCGCGAGCAACACCGTACTGCCATCAGGCAGGCGCACAAATTTCGTTTGTACTTCCACTACTTCTTCTGCAGCCGGTACAACTGCAGGTTGGCGTTTGGCTACCGGCGGCTGTGCCTCTCCTGTATGCCACCACCACCAGCCGGCGAAAGGGAGCACCAGCAAGCCTGTTACAACGGCTGCCATGGCCAGCTTCCAGACACCGCTACGACGATTTCGTTTAAGCGGTATAATGCTGGCAATGTGCGATTCGGCCGACATAATATTACCGATCATCTCATGATAGCGCTCAAATGAAACGTCTGGTTCCATAACGCCGCTATCCCATTCCGCATCTACCCGGTTCCTTATTTCTTCATCAAAATTACCTTTGTTGATCAATCTCCTCAATTCATTCCACTCCGCCTCGCTGGCTTTCCCGGCAAGGTATTTATCCATTAATTCATTGAATCCAGGGTCGTTCGTCATAACGATTACAATAACTTTACAGGAACTTACAGGTAGCTTTCAAAAACATATATAATACCAGACACCTGGCAAATTTCAATGGTGGAGGATGAAATTATATATTTTTTTTCATCATTTAACAAGCGTAAGCATCAGGAGGATACTGATACTGCCGTTCAGGTAACGGCGGATCGATTGTAGCGCCCTTGCCATATGGGATTTCACGGTAACAGCGGAGATATGCATGCGGGTGGCGATCGCCTCATGGCTTAGTCCCTCTTCTTTGGCAAGCCGGTATACCTCCCGCTGCTGAGGAGACAACTGTCCGAGGGCCGCCTGGATGATTGCCTGATATTGGTGCTCCTGTATCCGGTGATCAGTATCGTTTACCATTACCTCCCGGCGCCCCAGCTCTTCCTGGGCGGCGGCTTCATTGGCCAGTTTGCGGAAACGGTTCAGTACCAGGTTCCTGGTTACAACTTTGAGGTAAGCATCCAGGTTTTTTACTCCCGGCAGGGTTTCACGTTTCAGCCAGCACTTCAGGAACACATCCTGCACCACTTCTTCAGCGGCTGCCTGCGACCGGAGAAACCGGAACGCCACAGAATACACCTTTGTACGGTAGCGGCTAAACAGCTCCGTAAAAGCATACTCACTGCCCTTTGAAAGCAGCTCCAGCATTGTATTCTCATCGTAATTACTCCGGGAAGGCATAGCCACGCAACATATGATTACGCAACAAAATAGTTCAAAATATTTTAGCAAAACAAAAAAACCGCAGCCAGGAATAGCTGCGGCGCTTTTCTTATCCACTCGTTTATCGTTGTAAACTCAACATTGTATTATGCGAAAATTGTTATAACACAACCATTGCCACCAGGTTTTTGCCTGTGCAGCCGGAATGTGATGCTGGTTAAAATGGAAATATGTTTCATAGAAAATAAAATAACTGTTTAACTGAGGCAAACAGGAATAAATATTTATCTGAAATTGCGATGCAAAAGTACAGGCATAAATACAAGCGCCCTTACCAATTTGGGAAAGTTATTTACGGGATCCGGAAATTTGCATTTAACTTAGTTGATCCGGAACAACACTATAGGAAAACATTTTACATCAATACCTGATCATTAAATTATGAAAACACAATACTTCCCCGCGGGCGACAGAGGCATTAAAGACATCGGCTGGCTGAAAAGTAATTTCTTTTTCAGCTTCAGTGATTTTTACAATCCCATGCGCAGCGCCTTTGGGACCCTGTTCGCTTTCAACGATGACTATGTGGAAGCTGGTAAAGGCTTTGGCATCCATCCGCATGTAAATATGGAGATCATTTCCATTTTACTGAAAGGAAAAATGAACCATAAAGATACCATGGGCTACAGTACTGAAATAGCCGCGCCCGCAGTGCAGATCATGAGCGCCGGCAGCGGGTTAAGGCATGAAGAATATAATATAGGCACGGAAGAAGTAAACTTCCTCCAGATTTGGATTCTTCCCAAACAACAAAACATTGCGCCACGATACCAGCAGAGAAACTTCCCATTGGAAAAAAGAAAGAACAAGCTGGTAACAGTGGTATCGGGCGAGGAAGGAATGGAGCATTGCTGGATCAACCAGAATGCAAAACTATCCCTGGGATATTATGAACAGCCCACCAGTATTACCTACACTTTTAATCCGGTAAACAAATGCCTGTTTATTTTTTCTATTTCCGGCGGACTGAAAATACAGGAACAGGTATTACAACCACGTGATGCGTTTGGGGTATGGGAAACCGGTGAAGTGATACTGCAGTGCGGGGAGAAAACAGAGTTCCTGATCATCGAAACACCTGTCAATCAAAAGTAAATGCCCGCTTAATACATATTAAATACAAACATATTATTGCTTTTATAAAATATAACATTCCTATTTTTTCATACAGGTAATTTATTCCGCCGGGAATCATTAAATTTATATTGCACCGCTCCAAAGGGTCAATTACCTGTATGATTAATACCTCTCAAAATAATTACATAGGTTTCGATGCACTCTTTAACCACGCCACCATCAGTATACTGGTAGCTGACCAGCAACACCGGATCCTGATGGCCAACCCCTTCCTGCTTAACCAGTTCGGCTATACGAAAGAAGAATTAACCGGTCAGTTGGTAAGCAGGCTTCTCCCCTTTAACGGTAAAGAACAACATGCGGTACGGAAAAACGGCAGCCAGTTCCCTGTGGAAATAAGCCAGGCTGAGCACACCACACCGGAAGGAATACTAACTATCATCTATATCACCGACACTACCGATCGCCGCAATGCGGAGATGACATTGCGGGAGCTGTCGCAGCAACGGAAAGAAGCAGCCGTGAAAGACAGATCCCTCCAGCGGATGACCAGCTTCCTCAACAGCCTGTGGACCAGCACCGGCGCCATGATCATCGTTATCAATACCGACGGCTTTATCAGGTGGTTCAATCCCGCTGCTGAAAGGACACTGGGCTATAAAGCCAGCGAAGTAGTGGATGTATATACGCCCATGCTGCTGCACGATCCGGAAGAAGTGGCCCTGCGGGCAGAAGAATTCTCCGCACAGCTGAACCAACCTGTTGCCCCCGGCCTGGAAACCCTTACCATTAAAGCCAGGCTGAACCTGTACAATGAATATGAATGGCAGTACATCCGGAAAGACGGTACCAGGCTGCCGGTATCACTAACAGTATCCGCCATCCGCGATGCCAGCGATATTACCGGCTACATTGGCATTGCCATTGACCTCTCCCGTATTAAAATAGCGGAATCTGAGCTGAGGAGCTCCCTGGAAAAAGAGCGCGAGCTCAATGAGCTTAAATCCAGGTTTGTATCCCTGGCCTCCCACGAATTCAGAACACCACTCAGCGCTATCCTGTCTTCCATTTACCTGGTTTCCAAATATGAATCCGATGATGATGTGGCTAAACGAAGCAAACATATCCAACGCATTATTTCTTCGGTAAATATGCTGACGGATATACTAAACGACTTCCTGTCCGTAGGAAAAATAGAAGAAGGAAAGATACAGGTACGCCATAGTATCTTCGACGCAGGGAAACATATCAGCAACATCCTCGGCGAAATGGACGGCCTCAAAAAATCAAGGCAGAATATTTACTATGCCCACCACGGTAACGCCCAGGCCTGCATGGACCCCACGCTGTTAAAACACATTGTTATGAACCTTGTATCCAATGCCATCAAATTTTCCCCGGAAGGGGCCATTATTTCCATCCGTTCACAATGCAGCGACGGCATATTCCGTTTATCCGTAAAAGACAAAGGAATAGGTATTTCGGCAGAAGACCGCCAGCATCTTTTTGAGCGGTTCTTCCGCAGCCAGCATGTATCCAACATCCAGGGCACCGGGCTGGGGCTGCATATAGTAGCCAAATATGCAGAACTGATGAACGGATCAGTTTCCTGTGACAGCAACCCTGAAATGGGCACTGAATTTATTGTTACCATTCCTTTCCCCAAAACTGATCATCATGGAAAAAATATTGCTGATTGAAGATAACCCGGCTATCTGCGAGAACGTAGCGGAAATCCTGGAACTGGCCAACTACCAGGTGCTTACCGCCACCAACGGCAAAGAAGGAGTGGCGATGGCGCTGGAACACCTCCCTGATCTGATTGTATGTGATATCATGATGCCCGTGCTGGATGGCTATGGCGTACTGCACATGCTGCATAAAAATAAAGCCCTGCAAAAAACACCATTTATCTTCCTGACAGCAAAAGCGGAAAGAACAGATATGCGTAAAGGAATGGAACTGGGGGCAGATGATTATATCACCAAGCCCTTTGAAGGTACAGAATTGCTCAGCGCCATCGAAAGCCGGCTGAAAAGATGCGCAGAGATCAAACAGGATACGGTAACCGGTTTACACGGCCTGCGGGTGCTGCTTTCTGCCAGTACCGGCAAAGATCCGCTGACCATGCTCAGGGAAGACCGTAACACCAATCATTACAAAAAGAAACAAAGTATTTATGCAGCGGGCAACCGCCCTGACCACCTGTATTACCTGCTGCAGGGAAAAGTAAAAACCTATAAACGCAACGATGAAGGCAAGGAACTGATCATTGGCTTATATAACAAAGGCGATTTCCTGGGATATAACGCCCTGCTCGAAGGCGGTAATTACCAGGAATATGCCGAAGCCATGGAAGACACGGTGCTGGCGGTTATCCCGCAAAAGGACTTTGAACAGCTGATCAGCAGCAACCCGGAGGTACTGGGGAAATTTATACAACTGTTATCTAAAGAAATGGCAGAGAAAGAGCAGCAACTGATCGGGCTGGCGTATAATTCGCTCCGCAAAAAAGTAGCGGAAGCACTGCTGATGCTCGACAAGAAATATAATACCGAAGGCAGTAAACATTTTACGATTGATATCAGCCGGGAGAACCTTGCCGCGGTGGCAGGAGTAGCAAAAGAGTCGCTGATAAGGACATTGGGCGACTTCAGGGATGAGGAACTGATTACATTAAAAGAGGGACAGATTGCCGTGCTATCTGTCAAAAAACTGGCAGCACTGGTTAATTAACGGAACTATACTTTTTCTGTTGCAATAAAAACAAGGAAAGCCACTTTCAGCCGTTCATATTCCTGCATCATTCCTTCCATATCACTTTTCAGTATGTCATATGCGTGAGGAGATGGCACTCCTGCCGGTTGCTTGTTCAGCCATTCCAGCTGCTCCCCTACTTCATGCCTTAACAGGATAAGCGACTCCTCCCTGTCCAGCATGGTAAGCTGAAATTCTTCCGCCTCCTCAATAAACGACCTTCGCGTTGTTTCTTTCAACGCAGCCGCCAGCCGGTTGATCAGCGAGGCATTATCTTCTCTTAAGGCTTTCAGTATCCTGATCCAGTTACTGCATGCTTCCTTGTAAGCAGCAATCGCTGTTTCAGTCAGAGGTTCATAAGACATATTGATAATTGCTAGTTGTAATAGGTTTGCTGCATCTGCAGGCTCTTGTCCGCACTCCATCTCTTCAACAGCTGACATAGATGTTGCTGATGATGATTCATCTGGCGGATGCCGGACATCAGGTCCATTAAGTGCCGGAGATACCGCTCGCCCGGCAAATAATTCTCCTTCTTTGCCACATCTTCCAGTGCAGCCATCATTGATTTACTTTGTAAAACAAATTCCCTGACCACTTTATATAATTTGTTGATATGCTCCTGCCCCGGTTCTGCAGCCGGTTCCCTTTTCCTGGATCTTGCAGCCGGCTGTAATTCCTGTTTCATATTACGCAGGATCACATTGTGGTAAATAGATACTTCCCGGTAAAAATGAACAAGCAGATCGCTGAAGTCGAGGTACAATCCCGGTAAATTCCCTGAAGACGCCTGTACCTGCGTGTAAAAATCCTCCAGCTTCTCCAGTACCCTGGCTGTTTCAGGCCCGGCTTTCTCTGCAATACAACGCTGTATTTCCCCAGCATAGTGATCGTTATTGCCCGCCATTCCCAGCTGCATATCCAGTAATGTTTTCACACCGGCATGGCGACCGTATTGCCTGAAAATAAAATTCCCATATTTACGTAAATGCCTGATGGGAAAAAAAAGAAAACCTTCACAAAATTTCCGCTGACGGGAGGTAGGAGTCAATCCGCTGAACATGATTTGCATTTTTAAAGAGGTAAAAGTATCACCGCTGACAGAAACGGTGATGCCTTCTCAACAGCACATCTCGCTTTTTGTTTACAATAAGGAATCCGGTTGGATGTCCAAATGTTATAACAAAACTAACACCTGAGCTGCTATTGAACAATGATGTACATTACCCCTCCAGCTGACTGTCATCATTCTTTACGATGACCGGGATCATTATCTGCCTGCGGAGGCCGGTAATCCATGCAGCGGTAAACGAGGAATTTCCTTACCACACGACCATGCCGGGTAACAACAATGGGGGGTAGCGAACGGATGGTACTGAAATATGGCGACAGTTCCTCTTCCACAAACGCCCGCTCATCCACATCATCATTCACATCAGTAAGTGAATTGATAAACAGGGCATTCTTTCCTTTCAGGGCCTGTATATCAGTGCCTATAAAATCGAACTGCAGGGCGTTTTCTCCGATGATATTGCGGGAATAAACCATGCGGCCAAGGTAGAGATTCAGCATTGCGCTGGTTTTATAATCATCGGCAGAAAAAATAAAATCATCGGGGTATTCCCTGGCCAGTGTTTTCACACCCGCCCCCAGCCCATTCCAGCCTATCATGGTATCATCAGAATGAATAGGCACCGGGTAAAAAACAATTTCCACCGCCAGTGCAACATGTATCACCAATGAGCAGATCCACTGCCAGCGCACATATTTGAAAGTGATCCAGGTGCTTACCCATATAATGCCTGTAATGTATCCGGGCATCATCCAGTTGATCTTCACCCAGTAAACCGGGGAGATCAGCAGGAAAATGCCGAAAATGGGGATAAAGAAACATAAAAGGAACAGCGGCCGGGCGGGGATCCGGTGAATATGCCACCCGTATTTGCGCACCAGCCTGTACACATAGTACAACAAGGCAAAAAATAATACCGGCAACAGGATAGCTGCCTGATGACCAATTACCCCAAAGAAATCCAGCGGGCGAAATTCCACACCGCCTACTCTTTCGGACGACTGGAACCTGAACGAAGCAAAATTGTTATCCACATTCCAGATCACTACCGGTAAAATAGTAATAAAGAAAAAGAGAATGCTGGTAAAGAACCAGGGTGACCATAAATACCTCCGGTGCTGCCTGGACAACAACAGGAAGAGCACTGCACCGGCCGGCAGGAAAACAGCCGTGTATTTACTATCGAATGCCAGTCCCATGGCAATCCCCGCCCATATCCAATAAGCTTTACGCTGTTCAAACACCGCCCGGTACACGGCTGTCAGTGACAAGGTCCAGAACAATAGCAGTGGCACATCCGGCGTGGACACCAGCGATAATATGGTGATCATCAGCGTAGCGCCCAGCAACAACAGGCTGTTCCAGGCCCGTTCTTTGGGAAGAAAACACCGGGCCAGGGTATAAAAAGCCAGAAGCGTACCAATAGTTACCAGGGTATCGGCCAGCTTGATCACAAACACATGACTGCCCAGCAGGTCTGTAAACGCACGCAGGATCCATGCAATAGCAGGGGGATGATCGAAATAAGATAAGGCAAAATGCTGCCCGTAAAAATAATAATAGGCATCCTGGGGCATGGCTCCCATAACGCCTATGAACGAAAATCTTAACAGTACGATGAACCCGACCGCAGTGGCCATCCATTTATTTGCTGTGATATAGGCAATAAAACGCTTACCCCCCGATAGATCCTGCATATATAGGCTGACAGTTAATTGTAACAGATGTTGTGATCAGATCCCCCGTATTCCACAATCTCTGTGCCGCTTGGTAATTTTACCAGCGGGCTTAACTATAATTAACACAACTCTACGGCTTCTTTTCAGCTTTAAACAGGACCATCAGGTTACCGGCCGGGTTGATCCCGGCGGTCCGCAGCAGGTGTAAACCTGTAATGGCAAAGGCTTTGAAAAATGCGCCGGCTGGCGCTATGGTAAACAGGTACCTGCTGATAATT
>NZ_DATCRD010000387.1:0-24538 GCF_036569185.1 Chitinophaga sp. | reverse complement strand
ATCCTGAGTCAGACAACATCCGCGGCAATCGCCGAAGGCGATCCTTACTTGGCGATCGTCTCCTCTATTTTGGCTTTGCCGTTTTTAGCCTCCGCGTACTGCTTCGCCGCCTTGATAAAGGATACGAATACAGGCGCAGGGTTTTCCACGGTGCTTTTCAGTTCAGGATGGAACTGTACGCCCACAAAGAACGGATGGCCAGGTAATTCGATGATTTCAACCAGGCCGCTTTCGGGGTTCTTACCGGAAAGTACCAGGCCCGCATCTTCAAACTGCTGAAGGAAGTCGTTATTGAATTCATAACGGTGGCGGTGTCTTTCGCTGATACTGGTGCTGCCGTATATTTCAGCTGCTTTGGAACCTGGCGTAAGTTCGCAGGCATAAGCGCCCAAACGCATGGTACCGCCTTTGGCGGTAACTTTCTTCTGCTCTTCCATGAGGTTGATCACCGGATGAGCGGTATCAGGGTTCATTTCCACGGAATGCGCATCTTTCCAGCCAAGTACGTTACGGGCATATTCCACTACGCTCATCTGCATACCCAGGCAGATACCGAAGAACGGCAGCTGGTTTTCACGGGCATACTGGATAGCGGTGATCTTACCTTCAATGCCGCGGTGACCAAAGCCCGGAGCTACCAGGAGCCCGTCGAGGTTCTTCAGTTTTTCGGCTACATTTTCAGGCGTAATATGTTCTGAGTGGATATTTTGTACAACTACCTTGCATTCGTTCAGGGAACCGGCGTGTATAAATGATTCCAGGATGGATTTGTAGGCATCCTGCAACTCCACGTACTTACCGATCAAACCGATGGTCACCTTGGATTTGGGATACTTCAGTTTATCCAGGAACTCGCGCCATTTAACCAGTTCAGGTTCTTTTTCCACGGGTAATCCCAGTCTTTTCAGTACGGATACGTCAAGTTTCTCGCGCATCATTTCCAATGGTACTTCGTAGATAGTGGGAACGTCATTTGCTTCAATTACAGCATCTACCTGTACGTTACAGAACAGGGCAATCTTCTTTTTCAGATCGCGGTACAGTGGTTCTTCTGTACGGCAAACAATGATATCGGGATGTACGCCATATTCGCTCAGCAGGCGTACAGAGTGTTGTGTAGGTTTGGTTTTCAGCTCTTTAGCCGCACGCAGGTATGGGATCAGTGTAAGGTGTACTACCAGGCAGTCTTCTTCACCCAGCTCCCACTGCAACTGGCGAACGGCCTCAATATAAGGGAGGGATTCAATGTCGCCCACGGTACCGCCGAGTTCCGTAATAACGATATCAAACTTGCCATCTTTACCCAGCAGAAGGATACGGCGTTTGATTTCATCTGTAATGTGAGGGATTACCTGTACGGTTTTACCGAGATAGGCGCCTTCCCTTTCCTTGTTGATCACTGTCTGGTAAATACGGCCGGTGGTAACATTGTTGGCCTGCGACGTGGGCGTATTCAAAAAACGTTCGTAGTGTCCGAGATCCAGATCGGTTTCTGCACCATCTTCCGTTACATAACATTCACCATGTTCATAAGGGTTTAATGTACCCGGATCCACATTGATATATGGATCAAATTTCTGAATAGTCACTCTAAAGCCGCGCGCCTGCAATAATTTTGCAAGTGAGGCAGCTATAATTCCTTTACCCAAAGAGGATGTAACACCTCCTGTAACGAAGATATATTTTGCCATAAAACTAAAATTCTGCTAAGAATACTTGACCTATAAATGGGGAAGTGCCGGACTGCGTTTGGTGTAAAACCGATCAAGTAAACTACTTCCGAAGGTCATGCAAAGTTACACAAATTTGCTTCGCTCCCAAGTTTTTTACGGCAGCGCTTTATTTGTTTGTTAATTTTTCGGAGATTCTATTCAGCTCTCATCACTGATCTGTAGCGCGTTTTAAAGAATTTTCAAGTACCGGAAATTATTTGTTAAAAACCTTTAGCCGGTGTAACCCCGCTGTAAATGCGTGCGCGACTATAAATATATAAACAGTAAATTTGCGTCCGAAATACATTAAAGATGACTTTAACGCCAAAGAGAGCCCAAGACTCACTGATACAGATGACCGAACTGGTTTTACCGAATGATACCAATACATTCGGCAATCTTATGGGAGGCCGTTTGATGTACTGGATGGATATTGCCGCAGCACTGGCCTGCATGAAACACTGCAGCGCTCCCGTAGTAACCGCTTCTGTAGATAATATATCTTTCGAAAATCCCATTAAACTGGGAAACGTGGTACATATTGAATCCAAAGTAAGCCGGGCCTTCAATACCTCCATGGAAGTACATATGAGGGTTTGGGGAGAAGACCCCGTACAACAGTACCGTTATAAATCAAATGAGGCTTTCATGACCTTCGTAGCCCTGGACCCTAACGGTAATTCCCGCCCGGTGCCAGGTATCATCACCGACACAGAAGAAGAAAAAAGATTATATGATGGTGCTTTACGCCGTCGCCAGCTCCGCCTGATCCTGGGGGGCAAAATGAAACCCGAGGATGCGGATGAGCTCAAAGCGCTCTTCTTTGAGAAGATCTGACGCGGATTTTGTCTGACTCAGGATTACACTGATTATACTGATTAATTTGATTGATCATATATGATTTTAAAGGATTCGGGGAGATAAAAGCGAATATATTATCCGCTTTTATCTCCCCGAATCTTTTAAAAAATCCAAAGAGTAAAAATCAGGTTAATCAGTATAATCAGTGTAATCCTGCTCCAAGACAATTTCTATCGCCGAAGGCGATCTATATCTCCCCTTGCCATTCTTTATAAAACCGCTCCAGGAACAATTCCATAAATACGTGCCTTTCCTCCGCCAGCTTTTTACCCGTGGCGGTGTTCATCCTGTCTTTCAACAGTAATAATTTTTCATAGAAATGCGTGATGGTGGGTGCGGTGCTGCTCTTATATTCTTCCTTTGTCATCTGCATATTGGGCTTCACGGCCGGGTCATACAGGGGCCTGTTTTTGAAACCTCCATAATTAAAAGCCCTTGCAATGCCAATGGCGCCAATAGCATCGAGCCGGTCGGCATCCTGTACGATGGCCAGTTCTGCGGAAAAAAAAGTCTGTTCCTGGTTGCCTCCTTTAAAGGAAATATGACGGATAATATTTTCCACCTGTGCAATAACAGCAGGCGGTACTTCCTGTGTTTGCAGGAAAGCTGCTGCTTTTGCGGGGCCAATATCTTCGTTGCCGTTATGAAATTTTGAGTCTGCTATATCGTGCAGCAGGGCGCCCAGCTCTACTACCAGCACATCGGCGGTTTCAGCGGCGGCAATATGTTTTGCCTGTTGCCATACCCTGTAAATATGCCACCAGTCGTGCCCTCCTTCTGCTCCTTCCAATTCTGTTTTTACAAAATTCACCGTTGCGGTGATCACCTGTTCATGATTTATCATAGATGCAATGATATTAATTTTCAGGAAAACAGGCACAGGAAAAACAATACGGTTTCCCGGGGGCGTTATGTAAGTATGTTACAGGCTAAACGGATTTATGACGATTATGAAGATACCGATGGCTACCGGATCCTGGTAGACCGGCTCTGGCCGCGGGGTATCTCAAAGGAGCGGGCCCATATCGACGAATGGGCAAAAGAAATAGCTCCCAGCAACGAACTGCGCGAATGGTTTCATCATGATCCAACGCGGTTTGCTGAATTCAAAACAAAATATAAACATGAATTACAGGAGAAAAGTGAAATGTTGGCCGCTATTAAAAAGAAGGCGAAACGGCAACGGGTAACTTTATTATACGGGGCTAAAGACGAAACGCACAACCAGGCACAAGTGCTGCTGGAGTTACTGAAAAAATAATTATACACCTTCGCTTTCGGGCTTCACCAATACTTCGGTGATGCTGTTAAGCTTTTTTACTTTGCTGGCAAAATCACCGCTCAGTTTTTCGCGGATCAGCGATAGTTTATTCAATACTTCATCGAGGGTATCGGGGATGGCTTCCTGTAGTACCTGCTTCAGGCGCTTGGCAATGGTGGGCGATTTGCCATTGGTAGAGATAGCAATCTTCAGGTTGCCTTTTTTTACGATAGAGCCCAGGTAAAAATCACACAACTCCGGGGTATCTGCCACATTGATCAACACTTTGCTGCATTTGGCTTTTTCCCAGATATGATAATTAAACTCCCTGTTGTTGGTAGCGGCAATCACCAGGTCCTTTCCAAGAAGGTCGCCACATGAAAATGATTTCTGAACCAACGTGATATTGGGATACTGGTGCGTTAACGCTTCCAGCTCAGGCAAAAAATCCAATGACACCACCGTAATCGTTGCATCTGCGCAATTTTCCAGCATGGCATTGGCTTTTTCCAGCCCGATATTACCACCACCTACAACAAGTACATGCAGACGGTGTAATTTGAAAAACACCGGGAATAAATGATTCTCTTCCATTATACGGCAATTTTTAGTTCCTCTGACACCTTGTTCTTCAGGGCCTGGAAAGCTTCATGGAAACTTACCACCTCCCCTATTACCAGAACAGCGGGATTGTGCAGATCGTGCGTAGCAGCTATTTCCGGCAGATCGGCTACATTGCCTACGCCCATTTTCTGGGTAGGTAGCGTACCGTTCTGGATAATAGCAGCGGGGGTTTCCCCTTTTCCTGCTGCGCTGTAGATCCCTGCAATTTCCGCCAGTTTGCTCATCCCCATCAGTACAATCACTGTAGTATTGGCCCTGATGGCGTGATCCAGGTCGCGGGATAAATTCCCGTTCTGTGTGTTACCGGTGATCACCCAAAACCCCTCGCTCACATTACGTGCGGTAACGGGGATCTTGTTCACACCAGGAACAGAGATCGCGCTGGAAATACCGGGAATCACTTCCGCGGTAATCCCAAACTGCTGAGCAAAGGCTATTTCCTCCTGGCCGCGGCCGAATACAAAGGAGTCGCCTCCTTTTAAGCGGACAACGCTGCCATAAGTTAATGCATATTTTACAATCATCCTGTTTATTTCGTCCTGGGAGTAAACATGCATCCCTGCACGCTTGCCCACAAAACGACGAAGGCAGTTAGCCGGCGCATGGTCCAGCAATTCGTTGCTGGACAATGCGTCATAAAGGATTACCCTGGCATTCTGAATAGCCTTTAACCCTTTAACAGTGATCAGTTCCGGATCACCTGGGCCTGCACCTATCAATGTGAGTTTGGGTTGTATCTTTTGCATGAGTGGTCGTGTTTTTGATAAATAAATAATTAAGCCTGTACCAGTTCGCTGGCTTTCTGACGGTATACCTGTGCAGCGTTATAAAATGACTGCGCCTGCTGGAAATAGGTTTTTGCAAAACTTTCCGTAGGCTCGTTACCGTTAATCTGCAGCACAACTGATTTAAAGTCGGGCTCAAAACTGAATTTACCGGTTGCCACAAAATGTTTATCGAAATCGTTGATGATACCAATCTGTGTATTACCGCTGATGGCTTCGCCGAGCAACAGCGCTTTTGCGCCCTGAACAAAGGAAGAGTAAGCATGGTAAATACCATCTGAGTAAGCGCCTTTAATAATAGCTGCGCTGCCCAGTTCCAGTTTTTCTTCTGCTTCCAGCAGCAGGGTAGCTACCAGGTCGATGATCACGCCGGCACATTCGCCAACGCCGATGGCTGTAGCATAGTCCTGTGCCTGGCCCCAGTCAACAAAGTCGCCCGCAGTGAGAGAGCTCAGATCAGCCAATGGTTTCAGCAGTTCGTAAAAATACTTTTCACCCTGGCGGTCGTAATATTCATTGAACAGTTCATTTTCACCGGCGTTGATTTCGTAGTCGTGCAGAAGGCTGCGCAATACATCCGGGCCACGGCGGCTGGGCACTTTAATCACTTTGTCGGCTACACGGCCAACGCCATCTCCTACAATGCCGCCACCAAGCAGTACCTGCAGGGCGGGAAGCACTTTACCTCCGCTTTTCATGGAGCTGCCATGAAAACCGATGCTGGCAATACCATGCTGACCGCAGGAGTTCATGCATCCGCTGATCTTTATTTTGATGTCTTTATTATAAACGAGGTCCGGGAATTCTTCGGTGATCACATCTTCCAGCACTTTGGCAATACCTGTGCTGCTGGAGATACCCAGGTTGCAGGTATCGGTACCGGGGCAGGCGGTGATATCCGCGATGCTGTCGAACCCGGGATCTGCAAAGCCTGCCTCTTCCAGTACACTGTAAACATAGGGAAGATTTGCCGGTGAGATGTATTTCAGCAGCAGGCCCTGGTTGGCTGTTACACGTACATCGTCGGCTATTACCGGGCGAAGGGCTTCAATGAGCTTGCGGCTAACAGCCGAACCGATATTGCCCAGCGTTATTTTAACATAGGCAGCAATGTATCCTTTTTGTTTTTGTTCAAAGGTGTTGGTGGCTTTCCAGGCTTCATACCTTTTAGGGTCCTTGATGCTGTAAGCCGGTACCGGCGCTGGTGGAGGCGGTGTAGTAGCCTGCCATGCGTCTGCATCTACCGGTACGCTTTTTACTTTTATAGCTTTATATTCTTCTTTGATAAGGCGCTCAAATTCCTCCATACCTATTTTCTGGATGAGGAATTTCATGCGGGCCTTGTTCCTGCTCGTTCTTTCGCCATAGCGATCAAATACACGCAGTACGTTTTCTATATATGGGATGACCTTGTCTGTTTCGAGGAACTCGTATACCACTTTAGCGAGAAATGGTTGTGCGCCCAAACCGCCGCCTACCAATACTTTGAAGCCACGCACTTCCTTCCCGTCGATGATCTTTACTTTAGGGATCATGCCAAAGTCGTGCATAAATGACCAGGCGGTATCCTTTTCAGAAGAGGAGAAAGCGATCTTGATCTTACGGCCCATTTCCTGGCTTACAGGGTTACGCAGGAAGTAGCGGAAAGTGGCATCTGCATATGGTGTTACATCAAATGGTTCATCCGGATCGATGCCTGCACGGTCGGATGCCGTAACGTTGCGAACGGTATTTCCGCAGGCTTCACGGATGGTGATGCCGTCTTCTTCCAGTTTGGACCATAATTCAGGGGTCCTGTCGAGGCTCACGTAGTGGATCTGTACATCCTGACGGGTAGTGAGGTGCAGGTTGCTGGTAGCATATTCATCAGATACTTCAGTAATGCGGTGCCATTGTTGAAGGGTCATTTTACCGTATGGCAGTTTGATACGGATCATCTGCACACCGGGCTGACGCTGACCATAAATACCTCTGGCCAGGCGGAGACTGCGGAACTTCTCATCGGTCACAGCGCCTTCGCGGAACAGGCGGATCTTCTTCTCCAGGTCTATAATATCTTGTTCAACAATTGGATTTTCTAGTTCTGTTCTGAAGCTTTGCATAAAAAGTATTTTCAGGTGGTGGTAAAAAGCAATTTTTATTCTGGTTGGGGTGTCGGTCTTTTTTTTGCATCAAAAAGCCCCCGGTATATTTTCGGAGGCCTCGTATAATGTTGATTTACAGTAAGCTGATCACTGATTTTCCATATTACACGCGCCTCATGGGTGTTGATGAACAACAACTGTTTCTGCAACCATTCTTTCTATCATTACCCATATTCCCTATAATTTTAGTAGAGTAATACAAAGATATAAATGCAGGCCATCTTTCCAAAACTTTTTTCAGCATTCAATAAGGCACCAAAAAGGGGGGAAATTGGCAGGGAAGGCAGGTTTACAGCAGTCCAAAGGATGCAAACCCTGATCCGGAAGGGATTTGAGACCATTCTTTTACCAGCCGCCGTGGTAGCAGTGATAACCAAAGTTTATGGCGTATAACTTATTGTTATGGGAATTACTGAAATACAGGCGCTTTCCGGGAGGGACTTTTAAGGGGCCATTGTTTCATATGCACTGTCGTCTCCCCGCATAACTTCTTATCTTTGCCGCGCATAAACGGAAAACATATGATAGATACGGTAATATTTGACATGGATGGCCTGTTGATCGATTCAGAGCCTTTGTGGGGCATAGCCATGCGGGAAGTGTTTGCTACGGTAGGCGTAAACCTCTCCCCTGAGCTAACGCATTTAACCACGGGCCTGCGTACCAAAGAGGTGGTAAGTTACTGGTATAATTACTATAAATGGGAGGGAAAGAGTGCTGAACAGGTGGTAAATGAGATCATTGACAGTGTAATACAGAAGATCAGGGCAGAAGGGCATCCGATGGAAGGTTTACAGTATATTCTTCGCTTTTTCCGGGAGAAAGGGTTCAAAATGGGGCTGGCCTCTTCCTCCCCGCTTCGCCTGATCAATGCAGCATTGGAACATTTGCAGATTAAAGACACATTTCAGGCGGTATATTCTGCCGAGTTTGAGGATTATGGCAAACCGCATCCTGCTGTATACCTGGCCTGTGCCAAAGCCCTGGGCAGCGATCCGTTGAACTGTATTGCTTTTGAGGATTCCGTAACAGGAATGACGGCAGCCAAGGCCGCCAGAATGACCACCGTAGTGGTTCCCGAAGCGCACAACCGGCATGACCCGAGATACGCGCTGGCCAATATGAAGCTGGATAGCTTACTGGAATTTAACGATGCGAAGCTGGAGTTGTTGGGGATAAGATAATCATCAATGCTATAATGATAAAATTGATAGGCCGGTTAGTGTTTAACCGGCCTTTTGCTTTCCAGGTACACCTGTTTTAGTAGGTATTTCTTGTGATATACCAGTTTTCAGCGCCTGTTGGGTCTATATACCAGATACCTTCGATCCAGTAGGTGGTTCTGTTGCCATAAACATTCTGATACCCTCTGAATACAAAATTTACAGTTCTCACATTGGAAGAGGCATTTGGGGTAAGGGTATGCTGAGTTTCTTCCTGCATATACACACCTGGAGTATTGCTCTGGATACTACCATCAATCAGATGGTTATCAGTATCATCAAACAACAGGGAGATCTTAAGGGAATGGTAAGGGCTACTGGCAAAATTGAAAAAATAGTTCTTGGTTACAACAGTGAAAGGTTTCATTACTATCGGCTTCCAAACTTTTACCGGGGCCGCAGCGGGAGAAGTTGTTTTTGCCATAGCGGGCACTACAGCGAACAGGGTGGCAGCAAGTAACATGCTACATGCAATACGGATTGTTTTCATAAATACTATAATTTATAATTAAAGAAAAACGTGGAATAATCTGAATGTTTTACGGGTGATTACCTGATGCGGGCTAAGCCATAGTTATCAGGGTTCATGTCGGGAATTTTGCTTTTTAACTTTTTAAGATGAGGATATGGTTTATCAAACAGCAACGGGGATATTCTCTACAATAAACAAATTAGATAAATAGTTTACTATTTCAAATTTTTTGCGGAGAATAATTTAACAAGACAAATTGCAGGTAAAAAAAATCCCGCTGCCTTTACAGGAGCGGGATTTGTTATTTAATGAAACAGGATCTTATTGCGCGCTTTTTTCTTCGCCGCCTTCAGATTGTTTCAGTTTTTCTCTCAGTTCAGCTAAAGCGCCGAGATCACCCAAAGTAGCTTTTTCAACTTTACCCTGGATGTTTTTCACAGCCTTACGGGTTTTGTCTGCTTCTTCTTTCTTCTCTCTTACAACAGCTTGTTTTTCTTCCGCCTGAGCTTTTTCCCAAACGCGGGTATGAGAAACCAGGATACGTTTTTCGCTGCGGTCGAATTCAATGATCATGAATTCTTTCACATCTTCCACGTTGATTGGTTTTTCATCTTCAGTTCTCAGGTGACGTGCAGGAGCATATGCTTCCAGGCCGTATTGGAGCTGAACGGTAGCACCTTTATCATCTTTCTTCACAACAGTACCTTCGTGGATAGAGTTGATCGGGAAGATAGTTTCAAAAGTGTTCCATGGATCTTCTTCGATCTGTTTGTGACCGAGGCTCAGTTTACGGTTGTCTTTATCAATACCCAGGATCACTACATCTATTTCGTTACCTACTTTAGTGTATTCAGATGGGTGGTTGAAACGTTTGATCCAGCTCAGGTCAGAGATGTGGATCATACCGCCGATACCGGTTTCCAGTTCAACGAAAACGCCATAAGGAGTGATGTTTTTCACGATACCTTTGTGACGGCTGTCAACCGGGAATTTGGTTTCGATAGTAGACCATGGATCTTCTGTCAGTTGTTTGATAGACAGGCTCATTTTGCGTTCTTCCTTGCTCAGGGTAACTACAACGGCTTCGTATTCTTCTCCTAATTTGAAGAATTCTTTAGCGTTGATAGGCGTAGAAGCCCATGAGATTTCAGATACGTGAACCAGACCTTCCACACCTGGCATGATTTCCAGGAATGCACCATAATCTTCGATGTTCACAACTTTACCTTTTACTTTAGCACCTTCGGTGATAGTAGCTGGTAAAGTATCCCACGGATGCGGGGTCAGTTGTTTGTAGCCCAGGCTTATGCGACGTTTTTCGTCGTCGAAGTCAAGCACAACAACGTTGATTTTCTGATCCATCTGCAGTACTTCGCTCGGATGGGAGATACGGCCCCAGCTGATATCGGTGATATACAGCAAACCGTCCAGACCACCCAGGTCGATGAACGCACCGAAGTCGGTGATATTTTTGATAGTACCTTCCAGCACCTGGCCTTTTTCCAGTTTGCTGATGATATCCACTCTCTGTTGTTCGATATCGCTTTCGATGAGCGCTTTGTGGGAAACAACGGCGTTGCGGATGGTTTCGTTTACTTTCACCACCTTGAACTCCATAGTTTTGCCTACAAACTGGTCGTAGTCTGTAACTGGTTTCACATCGATCTGAGAACCCGGCAGGAATGTTTCCATACCGTATACATCTACGATCAGGCCGCCTTTGGTTTTGCTGGTAACAGTACCGGTAACCACTTCGCCTGTTTTGTAAACTTCCACGATTTTTTCCCATGCACGTTTCTGGCGGGCCTGTTTACGGCTCAGGTGCAGGTTACCATCGCGGTCTTCTTTTTCCACTACCAGTACTTCCACTTCGTCACCGATCTTCAGGCCTGGTAAATCACGGAATTCGTTCAGGGAGATCAGGCCATCAGATTTGAAACCGATGTTGATCACCACGTCTGTGTTGGTTAAACCCACAACAGTACCAGTCAGCAGGCTGTTTTCTTCAAACACCTTGAAAGTGCTGTCGTAAGTCTGGTCGTACTTTTCTTTTTCTTCTTTGCTGTAAGAAGAAACGTTACGTTTGTCAACGCTCCAGTCGAAATCGTCGTGTGCAGTTTCAACTTTTGCTACAGGTGCCTTTGGTGTCGCTGTTTCAACCGCAGCTGCTGCTTGCGGAGCCTGTTGTTCAGCGTTTTGTTCGTTAGAAATGTTGTTTTCGCTCATAAAAAATTAAAAATTTTACCCGGAATACCCGGATACCCTGTTTTATGGGACGGCAAAAATACGAAAAAATACCCGTTTATACGTATTTTTATTAAAGAAAATCAACGTTCCCTGCAGTATGGACCGGCATTTTCAGATATTTTTAAAATGTATTATTAATAATTTTACTACGATAAAAAATCAAACTGCATAAACGGGCATTTTTTTTGACGCGGGAAGAACCGGCAGCCGGATTAGTTGTTGTTAACAAGAGAGGGAAAAAGTGATATTCATTTGCAGTGAACGACCTTATTTTTCATGCATTCAAAATGTTAATTACAATTATTAAATCCCGGATTTTATTTTAATTTGTGTATATGAACGGGACCTCATTTCAATCGGATATTCGTTACTGGCTAAGGCAAGGAAACACAGTCAACCATTTGCTTTTCTGGAATATCGTCGTTTTCCTGGGATTAAATATTCTGCGACTTATTGCGTTCATCACCAAACAGCCCGCTCCTTTTGACTGGACCTACGAGCAACTGGCCATGAACGTGCCGCTGGGCGCATTTATACTAAAGCCCTGGGGACTGGTTACTTACATGTTTACCCACGTAGGGATCTTCCACGCCCTTTTTAACATGATCAACCTGTACTGGTTTGGGAACCTGTTCAGGGATTTCCTCGGCAACAGGCGGGTGCTGCCCCTTTACCTGCTGGGTGGTATAGCCGGCGGGTTATTGTACCTGCTGAGTGCCAGTCTTTTTCCTGAATATGTAGGCAGTACCATGGTAGGCGCTTCCGCCGCTATCATGTGTATCCTGGTGGCTTCCGCTACCTTGATGCCCAATTTCGAGATCGGCCTCATGTTCCTGGGCAGCGTAAAACTGAAGTGGCTGGCCATGGCCCTGGTGCTGCTTGGACTGATTTCCATACCTGATGGTAATATCGGCGGGTTGATTTCCCATATGGGAGGATCCCTGCTCGGTTTCCTTTATATCCGTATCCTGCAGGCGGGCACCGATCTGTGCCAGCCCCTGATATGGCTGTTTGATTTCAACAACCGCCGCCAGCAAAGGTCTGCAACCCATAAGTTCAAACCAAAGAAATCGCCGCTGAAAGTGGTAAAGAAAGCGGAAGATAAAGACCCTTCCAGGCTGGATCAGCTGCTGGATAAAATCAATGAAAGAGGCTACAACAGCCTCAGTGCAGAAGAAAAAGCATGGCTGGACAAAGTGAGCAAAGAAAACTGATTAACTTTGCCTTTTAATTTTCCGTTATTCTGACACATGAAAACATTCAACGTTCCGGTTATATATCGCAGCCCGCTGATCAGTGCCATTAAAAACCAGCGCAAACAGCAGGACCGCATGAAAAAGGACTTCACGCCTACTGAGCTTGATTTTGGTCCTGTCAGGATTTTACTGGCCAGGCACTTCGGGTTCTGTTATGGTGTGGAAAACGCCATCGAAATTGCCTTTAAAACAGTGGACGAAAACCCGGGCAAAAGGATCTTCCTTCTTAGTGAAATGATCCATAACCCGCACGTGAACAACGACCTGCTGGACCGCGGCGTTCAGTTTATTATGGACACTGCCGGCAAACAGCTGGTTCCCTGGGAAAGCCTGCAACCAGATGATATTGTGATCATCCCTGCCTTTGGCACTACCCTTGAAACCGAACAACAACTGGCCTCGCTGGGTATTGAGCCGCTCAAATACAACACTACCTGCCCGTTTGTAGAAAGGGTCTGGAACAAGGCAGACCAGATCGGCAAGAAAAACTATACCGTAATAGTACATGGTAAACCCAAACACGAGGAAACCAGGGCCACTTTTTCACATAGCGCCTCCGGCACTCCCACCGTGGTGGTAAAAGATATCAAAGAAGCAGCACTGCTGGCTGAATTCATTACCGGCCAACGCCCCCCGGACGAGTTTAACACCCTCTTCAAAGGACAGTATTCACCGGGCTTTAACCCGGCTACCGATCTTCAACGGGTAGGCGTAGTAAACCAAACCACTATGCTGGCTACCGAAACACAGGCGATTGCCGACTATATCCGGCAGGTGATGATAACACATTTCCAGCTTACGGAAGCCACCGCGGGAGAACGGTTTGCAGATACCCGCGATACGCTCTGCTATGCTACAAACGATAACCAGACTGCCGTTACCGGTATGCTGCAGGAACCTGCCGACCTGGCGATCGTGGTAGGCGGATACAACAGCTCCAATACATCGCACCTCGTGGAATTGTGCGAAGAAAAGCTGCCTACTTACTTTATTTCATCTCCCGAAAAAATACTATCCGCAAACGCTATTAACCACTGGGATTTTCATCACAAAGAAGAGATCAGCCACGATAGTTTTTTACCGGAAAAAGAAAAAGTAACTATCCTGCTCACCAGTGGCGCATCCTGCCCGGATGCCCTGGTAGAAGGAGTGATACGCCGCCTGCTTTCCTTTTACCAACTGGAGCATAAAGCAGATGAAATGGCTATAATTGATTAAAATCATCTATCTGTATAAGCATAGTTTAAAAATCATCATAACAAAAAAGACACCTGATGGTGTCTTTTTTCTTTGGGGCTAATCACGCTAGTAATGCAGAGTATAAAATCTTTATATTGTGGTTATATTGAAATCGTACTTCAAAAGTAGTTTATCTGTAATATGCCCGCAATAGCCATTTATTATATGGTAGGTAATTAATTATAACTGGCATAAAAACGAATAAAATCGGAATGCCACTTTTAAGAATCCCCTGAGAATCACCACTTAAAACTGCATTGCCTTTTTCAGGAAGTCTGCTTTGCGTCTTCTGGACACTTCTACCTGCGTACCATCACTCATGAGCGCAAACCCGCCCTCCCCCTGGATATAAGATTGCATTTGCTGCATATTTATCAGGTGGGAATTGTGCACGCGGAAGAAGTCCACATCAGACAACAACTCTTCAAACTCTTTCAGTGGTCGGGATACCATCAGGTTTTTCTTGTCGGTAAAAAAGATGCGGGTATAGTTACCGGTAGATTCGCAACGCACAATGTTCTGCACGGGCATAAACACCAGGCCGTTAATAGTGGGCAACGCAATTTTCTTATGGGTTTGCTGCATGGTTTTCATATTCTGCAGAAACACCTCCATAGGAGATATGCCCTGGTCTTTTGGCCTGTTTAATTTCTTCTCCCTGCACTTTTCCAACGCATCCTGCAACTCCTTTACGCTAAAGGGTTTCAGCAGGTAATCCAGTGCATTGAACTTAATTGCTTTCAGGGCGTATTGTTCATATGCGGTGGTAAAGATAACATCGAAGTATATCTTATCAAATAGTTTCAGCAGCTCAAACCCGTTCTGGTAAGGCATTTCCACGTCCAGGAATACCAGGTCAGGCTGCAGGTCGTCTATCAGTCCCTTTGCTTCCCTCACACTTTTGGCCGAGCCGCTCACCTGTACACCGGGACATTTTTTTTCCAGCATCGTTTGCAATGCATCAATGCAGTGTTGCTCGTCATCAATGATGATAGCTTTTATTTCGCTCATACAAGTAGCTTTTGTTAGCTGTTAGCTATCAGCTGTTTTAGGTTTATCAGAATATAAACTCCGCAGGTAAAATGATGGTCACCTTTGTACCGGTGGCCTTTCCGGATTCATCTTCCAGATCTGTGACAGTTACCTTTGCTTCTTTGTTATTGATTTTCCGGATCAGGTCTATCCTGCCTTCCGTTACTTTCATGCCTACAGAATTATGTAACTTTCCTTTCTTATCTTTTATTTCCATTGCTTTCTTCCGGCCTATCCCGTTGTCTGTGATAGTACATACGAGGCTTCTTTTCTGTAATACAATTTCGATATCCAGCAGGCCCTTTTCATCCGGGTGCTTATGTACGAGCCCATGCCAGATGGCGTTTTCCACATATGGTTGTAATATCATAGGAGGTATCAGCACTTCTTCGTCATTAATTTCCGCATCTACCAGGAACCGGTATTCAAAGATACCGTTACAGCGCAATGATTCCAGGTCAAGATACAACCTTAATGATTCCAGTTCCTTATTTAATGTAACAAAAGTATGCTGGGTATTATCGAGGATGAGACGCATTAACCGGGAGAACTTGGTCAGATAATCGGACGCCTCTTCCTGGTTATTGCTCCAGATGTACCGGTGGATGGAACTGAGGGAGTTAAAGATGAAATGCGGGTTCATCTGGGAGCGCAGCGAACGCAGCTCCAGTTGCAGGGTTTGTTTATTGGCTTTCAGGTTGCGGTGGCGGATATAAAAAAGGCCGCCCACAATAGCCATCAGCAGGAATGCCGCCAGGGCAAAGGTGATCACCACATTACGCCTGGTACGCAGCTGGCTTAGCATTTTATCATGTTCAAGGCTGCGGATCTGGTTATCTTTCCGGTCTACCTCGTAAATGGTTTGCATCTGGGTAAGGGCCATGGCCGACTTTTCGTCGAGGATGCTGTCTTTGTACAACAATGATTTATCAGTAGCTTCCAGCGACTTTTTAAACTCCCCGTTATCTTTGAAATCGGCAGCCAATGCCTTATAAGCATCCATCAGCATGGCTTTAAAGCCCCAGAAAGTACTGATGTCTATCGACTGCATTATATTTTTCCTGGCCTCATCGTGCTTCCCCTGTGCGCTGAGCAGCTTGCCTATACTTAAATAGCTTTCTGCTACGTGCACCTTATCATCCACTTTATCATTTACCTCCAGCGCTTTTTTCAGGTATTCCATGGCAGATACATAGTCCTTTTTTTCCTTGTAGGCAGCGCCGAGGGCATTGTAGCATATGGCCATACCAATGGGCCGGTCCATTTTCTGGTTAATGGCGAGGGAGCGTTTATGATACTGGATAGCCATGTCCAGTTTATTCAGGCCCTGGTAAGCGAATCCGAGGTTGCCGAGGTTAATAGCCACTCCCAGCTGATTGTTGCTTTTCTCTTCCAGTGCAAGGGCACGGGTAAAATGGGTAATGGCATCTTCGTATTTTTCCGTAGAAAGCTGGATGTTTCCGATGCTGTTGGTAGCTACGCAAACATTGCGGATATCGTTGATCTTCTCAGCAAGTATCAGGGCTTTCAGGTGGTAGTCAAATCCTTTCTGTAATTTATCCTGCCGGCGGCAATCTACCCCTGCATTATTCAATGAGAACACGATGAGAAAGGTGTCTTTCGCCTCTTCTGCGGCTTTGAGGGCTTTTTCGTGGTAGTCTTCCGCAACAATGTACAGTGATTTATTCCGTTTTGCAGTGCCCAGTTCATTGTAGGCCAGCGATACTCCTTTAGGATATTTGAGCTGGAGTGATAAGGTGAGGGCTTCCTGCCAGAAGGGGTTTTCTATTTTATGCGTTTCAAAAAAACGGTTATTCTGTCCGCCTTTTTTCAGCAGTACCGATACTTTGCTGGTATCTGAAGGGAGCCGGTGAATTGAGTCGAGCTGTTGGTATATCCGCAGGGAGTCCTGGGCTATCGCCTTAAAACAGGCCCCCGACAGGAGCAAGTATAGAAAACATACACCTTTTATAGACATTGGCTGGTCTGTGTGACTACACAAGTTAAAAAAGAATTACGAATAACATGTAGCGATTTAAAGATATCCGGTTAAACCGGGGTTGCGCTATGGGCCATTATACACACTGACAATCAAAAGATTAAAAAAAGCGAAAGGGCGAAAGAATTCGCCCCTTCTTCCTATTAACCGAATACACCTACTGAAAATATGGAACGGCTATGGCGTGCCACGCCATCCCACATTACCTTTAAATGTCTGCCGGCAGCGGTTATACCGGAACAGACTGTATTTTATATATAGCAACATTATAGTCGGTTAATAGCAAAGGGTCCTTTTGGATATAGCTAGGATAAGACCTTCCCCGGAAGCACGATATATAATAACGCGTCTTACGCACTTGTTCTTAATGTCTTATACAGGTCCAGCCACACTTTATCAACAGCACAATGACTTGTCCATACAAAAATTACCTAAGCAGTATTTTTCAGGGAGGATCAGGTTCAGGTATGCGGAAATCGTCAATATAAAGCTGACATCATTCGGGCATGAAAATAAAATTCTACTGGAAATTCGGGAGGATGTGGAAAAATTATTGGGTTGGTGACTAACAGTCACACAACAAATGTATAAAAGAGTTTTAATAAAAGAAAATAATATTTTACGAGGAGTGCGCCATTATAGCGTCTTCCACCCATTGCATCACCAGCTGAAGCTGGTCATCGAGGTTCAAGTGGCTGTTATCCAGGATAATAGCGTCTTCCGCCTTGCGGAGCGGGCTTATTTCCCTGTTGGCATCTATATAATCCCTCAGTTCGAGGTTCTGTTTTACTTCTTCCAGGGTAATATTCTTATTCTTTTCATAAAGTTCTTTAAACCTGCGCTGTACGCGGATAGTGATATCGGCGGTCATAAAGATCTTCAGTTCTGCATGGGGAAATACCACTGTACCAATATCACGGCCATCCATCACAATGCCTTTGCGGGCGCCCATTTTTTTCTGCTGGGCTACGGCCAAGTCACGTACTTCTTTCACAGCGGCTACCTCGCTTACCTTTTCGGCTACAATCATTTCGCGGATCAGGTGTTCTACATTTTCGTTGTTGAGGTACATTTCGCTGACACCGGTAAGTGAATTAGGCACAAAATCCAGGTGCACATCTTTTAATGCATCAGCTACTGCCCCATGCGACAGCCAATCGATCCTGTTCTGAATAAAATAAAGGGTAATTGCACGATACATGGCGCCGCTGTCAATGTAGGTATAGTTCAGCTTTTTAGCCAGTTGCTTGGCCAAAGTGCTTTTGCCACATGAAGAGTAGCCATCTATCGTGATGATTATTTTTTTCAAAACTATCTGTTTAAATGAATCGCCTGTCGGGAAGAACCCTACAAAATTGGGGGAAATCTCCGAGAAAATC
Source organism: Chitinophaga sp. (assembly GCF_036569185.1). Classification (GTDB taxonomy): domain Bacteria; phylum Bacteroidota; class Bacteroidia; order Chitinophagales; family Chitinophagaceae; genus Chitinophaga. The sequence continues at coordinate 6,304 of NZ_DATCRD010000387.1, read as the reverse complement.
AAAACAAAAGGCTGGAATTTCCCGCAGGGGAAACTCCGGCCTTTTATTGTGCAACCACCACTTTGCAGGTATAAGCTACTTTCATGGTGTCTTTATGGTAGATAACAAGGAAGTAAACGCCTGATGGCAGGTCCGAAATACTTACATCGGCATCCCTTTTCACTTCATACTGGCGCATTACCTGGCTCCAGGTATCGTGCAGCTGCATGAGCATATCCCCGCGGATGCCACGGATGGTGACCCTGAAATTACCATTGTTAGGATTCGGGAATACCTTGATCTGTACAAACGGAGGCACGGCGCGTACTTCAGAATAGATAACCTTTCCATTCCGGCCTATTGCTTTGATGCGGTAATAGGTCCAGTCGTCATAATCATTCACATCCGGGAAGGTATAGCTCAGCGGCACGCTGCTATTACCATTAATAGCTTTTGTAGGCAGTACGCCCATTTTCACGAATTGTTCCTGCCGTTCATAGCGGCGTTCTATTTCAAAGGTGGCATTATAGATTTCGCGGCTGGTGGTCCAGTCCAGCTGCACCAGCACCGGCGCAGTTCTGAAAGCCTCAAAGCTGAGGAACATGGCCGGTTTGGCGGAACCGATCAGGGCAGTTTTTGTAAAGTATTCGCTGGCGCCCAACCCATCGAAATGCCGGAGGTGCATAGTGGCCGGCTGAGTCATGGCAGTAGTGGTTAATGTGCCTGGTAATGGTTGAGTGGTAATAGAGGGTACGGCATCCCATACGCCGCCAACGAAGCGGGTAATAAAGCTGCTGTCGCGTGAGGTAGCATATGCCGGCAATTCGCTTACATCCATATGTTGCAGGATCACATCCACTTCTCCCCCACTGTTATCTACCCGCCGGATATTCCAGGATTTATTCACAAAGCTGTCTGTATAAGCAGCGCCGCCGGCGGCTACCGTGAATACGCTGTCGTATACACGGGCGCCTATCATATCTTTTGCACCGGTAATAAGCACGGCGGCGGGTGAATAATTATAATCGTCTGTTCCTACAGGGAACACTACTTTTCCGTTTACGTTAGTGATGGCAGCGCGGTAAAGCAATCCACCGGCAATGCCTTTTCCTGTTACCACATAACGATAGTCGTTGTAGCCGGTGATAGAGCCGGGTGTTTTATCACCCACCTGGAGATTCCAGCCATTCAGATAAATGCGGCCGCTGGCGAAATGCAGGTTGTTCCTGATCTTCAGGTCACTGAAATCCTCCAATTGCAGGCCGGCGGGATTATTAAGCTGCAGGTTGGGAAAGCTGGTGCCTGTTCCGCTGATGAAGCTGTAAGCGCCAAACACCCGTTGCTTACCGGCGCCTGAAAAAAGGAAGGTGCCACCGGTGCCGGAGTTACCGTCCGGACTTTCGTCCGGGAGCGTAGCACCATTACCGTTAGTCCATAACCTGCTGAGAATATAAAAGGTGGCGTTGGGATTAGAGCCAAGGATACCGTTATTCGTCATATCAGCGAAGATGCCCACGTTGGTATTACCGGAAAGCCATACGGTAGCGCCGGCAGGGATGTAAACGCCTTGCTGGGCGAAGAGGCGTATGCCCGCTCCGAGCAACAACCATATGATTAAACAATATCTCAGCACAATAATTATATTCTGATTGTATCAATAGTTCTCTGAAATAATATACCAATTCGTGCCATCGGATTGAAAGGAGAAGCATCGCCTGGTTTCTGTGCCCAAAGCAACAGATGCCCCTACGCCATCGATGTTTCCGCTGGGTGTGGTCATTGTAATGGTCCTTGTATTAAATCTCTTTATGTTATATACCCTACCCTTGCTGGTAGCAGGTGCCGGCAGGGTAATCGTAATATTATTATTCGTATTTACAATAAGTGTGTAATCCGCTGCCGTAAGGGTATAGGTTGTTGCAGTGGTGCCTACTGACTTTATGGGAAAAGTTGTACCACCGGGAGCTGCTGTGGCTACCCATTCGGTACCATCGAACTGTAATACCTGGTCGGTGACCGGCGCAGTGCTGTTTATGTTCACTCCGTTCAGCTGCTTTGCATTCCAGATATTACTGGCGCTATTGGCAGCTAATGTACCTCCGGTGATTTTTAATGTAGATGCATCCAGCGCAACATTACCAATATCCCCCACTGCATCGCGGCCCATCAGATCTGTTGGCGAGCCGGCGCTTCCCGTCAAACGCATGTCGCCGTTCACATGCAGCGTCCTTGCGGGAAGTGCGGTAACACCGATACCCATTTTCCCGCTTTGCAGGCGCATCATCTCTTTGGTAGCAGGTGTGGCGTTGAATGTATAGCTTTTAAAAATAATTGGCTCATCTCCATCATCCCCGATAATAAAGTCAAATCCACCATTATTGGCAGTACCTGTTGAACCAAATTCAAATAAGTCTGTGCCGGCGGCACTTCCTTTCATCCTGAAATTGCCATTAGCATCTACATAAAACATAGGTTTATAGAAGCTCGCACCTGCTGCTTCGAATTGTAATGCAGACCTGAGATAGGTTACCTTCTGATTGGGATCTGTATAGTCGGGATAGGTATCAGTTAACCCTAAAAGATCGCGCCTTCCAAACTCCAGGTACGATTGATTATTGGATTTGATCACCATTTTAACATCGTCGTTGGTACCGAGCGCAGATCCCGCTGGTGCAGCAGTGTTACCTGTCATCAGCCAGTTAACAGCGGCTAAATTCTCGGTAACAATTACATCTCCCGTGCTATTGATAGACAATACTTTGGAGTTGGCTGTTCCCGGTGTGGCCGCCGCAATATTTGATAACCTCAGTCCTGAAGTAAATGCTGAAAAAGCCGGAGTTGTCACTTGTGGTCCCGCAATTTCCAGGCGGTTAGCGGGTGAGCTGGTACCCAGCCCTAATGATGAATTAGCATCATTCCAGAAAAACCGGGTTTTATTCTCCGAGATAACGCCTCCCGCTCCGGCAAAAAGTACAGACCCGGGTGTAAGCGCTTTCAGTGCCAATGTACCGGCGGATCCGATAATACCGTTACCTGTTATATTAAAACTGGCAGTTTGAGCAGTGGTTGTATTTTGAATATAGTTGCTGGAATTAGCTGGCATCACTACCGCTTTCGCAATCCACTGCGTACCATTAAAAGTAAGCACATCATTATTTGCAGGAGCGGTACCAAACAACACATCATAATCAGCAATTTTATTGGCGTTCCACAGTTTAGTACTGTTCTTTACTCCCAGCTGCCCGCCTGTGATGGATAAATTATTATCGATGCTCAGGGAGCCAACGTCCCCGCTGGCGTCCTTTCCCAATATTTTTATGGGCGTACTAACGTCATTGGATACACGCAATGAGTAAGTTTGCAGTCCTTCAGTAAAATTTTTTAATCCTTTGAACGACTGCGCGCTATAGTTAACAAACCCCGGAGCGGTTTGAGAGGCATCCGGAATAGTAAGGGTATGGATGCCGCCGGCAGTGGAAAAGCCAAAGGCGCCGCCCGGCGTATATACCGCTTTAATTTCCTGTGTGGGGGAAGAACTGTTGTTAATAGATTGAATGGCAGTACCGTCTGCTATTAATTTTGTCCAGTAGTTATTGGCGCGGACACGGAAGGTATTATCAGATTCCAGGTAGATGATCATCCCGTTTACAGGCGAAACGATCTGGTTGGTATCCGCGATACGGGAAAGGAGGAGCGCCTGCTTTTTACTTTCCAGTTCAAGTAAAGCAGATTGTTTTACCAGAGAAGGATTAGTTCCCAGCTTTAACTGTTGCGCCGCCAGCTGCTGATTGCTTAAACAAAACAGCATTGCAGCACATACTTTCATAAGCCCTTGCAGCTTCATACATCAACATTTAAGGAATGTACCCAAAGGATGGAACGGCTATGATTTTCACATAGCCGTTCCTGTTATATTCTCAGCTTATTTCTTGATTACGTACCAGTTTGTTCCGTTCGACTGGAGCGTGTAGAAGGTCCAGTCGTTGTAGATGGTGAGTTTGGCGCCACCTTCCAGGGTACCACCGGCAGAAGTGATCTGCACATCATTGTTGATCTGGGTATCGTCCGGTGCAGATGCCGCGGGTATTTTTTTAATGGTATAAATACGTCCGGTGCAGGTGGTTGCATCCGGCAGTACTATACTGCTGGCGGTGCCGGCGCTTACAAGGATGGTATTATCCGTTGCCGCTACGGTGTAGGTTGCGGCGGTTACAGTGGTGATAGACATAGATACAGAACCGCTTACCTGTAAAGTGGAATTGCCGATGTTATTGGTATCGCCGATATGTACATTTTTTTTGATGGACACTTCGTCGCCGAATTTCTTCGCGCCGGCAAAACTCTGTGCGGCATTGCTCACCAAACCACCGGTGGTAGCGGGCGAAGCAACAGGAATACTTACAGTTACTTCATCTGCCACCTGTGCTACTGCCAGGTCAAGACCCGCATGATTTGATTTAAAGGTAAGATCCTTAAATGCGGTGGCCGAGAGTTTTCTCTTTACCACATTACCGGAAGTGGCGTCGCGGAGCAATACCACATCCTGGGTGGTTCCATCCGCAATGTTGGTGAGCACTACGTTATTGTCGAGCTGTGCATTGCCTTTTACCTGCAGGTCATTATCCAGGGTAGCTTTACCTGTAACACCGAGGGTATTTGCCAGTTTAGTGGCGCCTGTTACATCCAGGGTGCCTGCCAGGGCAGAATTGCCTCCTACAGAAAGATTGCTGGCGGTTCCTGGTAACGACAGGTTACCCGTGATGGTAGAGTTGCCTGTGATAGTGGCGCCATTTGCCAGTACGGTTAAGCCGGTTCCGAACTGACCTTTTTTCAGGATGGTCAGGTCTTCGTTACCTGTAACCGACTGCAGGAAGGTTTTCAAACCGTCGAACGACTGTGCACCGGTCGACACTGCACCGGGATGTGTAGCGTCTGCGGCATGCAGGATCAGTTTAGGCGCTGCTGCCGGGTTGGTATTGTCGATCGAAAGACCTTCGGCTACCGGTGAAGCATCGAATGCCCCGATGATCATTGCCAGCGTGGCTTTATCAAAACGTTTGTAGTCGGCAAGACTAAGCAAACCTGCTGTTACTTCCCCGGCGCCGGTCAGACCTTTCTGTGTGGCGATGGTGAGCACATGCGTGTCTGTTCCGGTGGTAGAAAAAATATAGTCGTTCGGGGTAGCCGCCGGCGCTGCGGTGGTCAGTTTCTGATCCGCTGCAGTTAAGCCATTGAGCTTGTTGATCGCTGTAGTAAAGGCAGTTTCAGAGATCTTACGTTTGCTGATCTTCCCGGTGGTGGGATCTATCAGTAATACATCTACACCGCTGGTCACCAGGTCCAGCGTTTTCAGAAAAGCGTACCCATTGTCGATCACGAAACTTTCCACATTGTTTGCCTTAAGGGAAAACGGTACATTGGTGGTGGTTCCGATGAAATCGCCGGCCGTACCGGGATTTCCCCTGAGCCCCCAGGTATTGGCTACATCACCGGAGTTAGCCATTTTTTGCCAGTAGCCGTGATTCCTGACATAAAAACCTTCTTCCCCGGCTTTTTTCAGGTAGATGACCATACCATCCGGTGGCGTTAAGCCTGTGATACCAACGGTATCTGTTAAACGTGGCAGCAATAAACCTTGTTTGTCTGCGTCCAGATCGAGGATAGCGGATTTTTCTATCGTAGTGGGGTTCTTACCAACTTTCAGCTGTGCATTTGCCTGTGAAGCGATCATGCCCACACCGCCAACCAGCATTACCCGTGCTGCGATACGTAGAGATTTTCTCATAGATATAAGGATAAATAGTTAATGTCAAACACACCTCCGGCATTAATATTTGCCGGTGTGACAGTAATAAGGATAGACAGATTCGATTAGAGGTATAAGGAATTCATCGGCCATATTTTATATTAATCTATATAATAATTAAAATATTAAATCGTTATAATTTAATAAATAAATAATTACATAGATAATATTAAATACATAATGCAAATGTGATATATTATGTCATTTTAAAAATGACATGATCATACCATTTTAGTTTGAATAATTATTCCAGGCGGGTATCTCCACCTCACCAATTACAGGCATCAGGGTACGGTAAACGGGCTGAAGGGAGCATATAGGAAGCGTTATAAAGCTCTTACATGGATATGTTTGTTTAAACTAATCCAGTATAGGCGTGATGGTTAACATGTTCATGTTACAAACGGAGAAATGAAGCTACCATGTTTTTCCGGACAGATAGCCAAAATATAAAAGGGCTGACCAATACCTGGTCAGCCCTTCATTTATTTACTGCGTAATTACTTACGCTTCTGATTT
>NZ_DATCRD010000386.1:0-39433 GCF_036569185.1 Chitinophaga sp. | reverse complement strand
ATGGAACATATTGCACAGCACTACGGTATTCCTTCCGTGCAGCTGGGAATGCAGGTACTGGCACTGCTAAAGGAAGGCAAACTGGTATTCCAGGGTAAACCGGACCAGTACCCGGATAAACTTGTTTTCTCCGGCGACAATATCCACCCCAACACCACTACAGGCCATCGCCTGTATACCGAAGCGCTGGTACGTGCCATGCAGCAGTTAAGAAACAATGATCATCCGCTTAAACATCCCCTTATTGATCCTTATACCAAAGATAACTGGGAAGATGCACAGCTGCTGGCTGTGAAAGACCTGCCCCGGACCGGGCAGTGGTCTGATCTTTCCAACAGTACCGATTCCGTGGCGATTCAATTCCGCCAGCGCTTTCCATCGCTTGTTAAGTCCACACAACCCGGATCATCGCTGCAGATAAGATTCAATGGGCGCCTGGCAGGTTTATATGACCTGGTAGGCCCCGGCTGCGGTGAATACGATGCAACGATAGACGGGCAGGCGGCCAGACCATATCCCCGCTTCGACCGCCACGCCGTGTACTATCGTTCCCACTACTTTTTCATGCCCCTGCTCGATGCGGGGCCACATACCATTAACCTGGAGGTATCCGCAAAAAAATTAGATAAAATGGCCATCCTGGCAACCGGCAACAACCAGCCCGGCAACCTGGATAAATATAAGGAAAACGCCTGCTACGCAGGCTGGGTGCTGCTATTAGGCAGCTTGTCCGACCAAAACAAATAACGGAAAAGATTTTAGCAGTAAATCAGGGAAACTCAACAAAGAGATATTAACTTTAAGTACACGTTATAGAGATTTTTACCACGTTAATAAGTATCTCTTCATGAATAATAATGACGACGGGCTTTTATTGCATCAACTCAGGGAGGGTGATATAAAAGCGTATGAACAATTATTTAAGAAATACTACAAATCGCTGAATGTTGACGCTTACTACCTGTTAAAGGATGAAACTGAGGCGGAAGACCAGGTACAATCCCTTTTCATTGAAATATGGGATAAACAACTGTATCTTAACATCACCTATTCCGTTAAATCGTACCTCCACACCGCCATCCGTAATAAATGCCTCAGCTTTATTGAGAAAGGGAAAAATGAGCATAAAAGGCTTCACGCATATGCCAACACACTGGAAGATAAGATCAATGAAAATATTGTAGAAAATAAAGAGACTGCACAACAGATAGACCTCCTCCTGAGTGAGCTTCCCAACCAGCGTCTGAGGGCTTTCAGCCTGGTTTACCTGGAAGATAAAAAGTACAAGGAAGCAGCGGAAGAAATGGGCATCACCATTAATTCTGTTAAAACGCACCTTAAGCTGGCGTTAAAAATCTTACAAAAAAAGTTTGCGGGCTACAAATAACGATCACCCGTTTTTGCGCAAAAATCGTCTTTAAGTTACAGATGGAAGTAAACAGAGAACATATAAGAGCATTACTCTTCGAGAAAGTAACCGGGGCAATCAGTGAAGAAGATGACCGGCTGGTGACCGCTGCCATTGAAAATGACGCGGCAGTGGCGGATATGTGGAATCATATCCGGCAGGAACTGGACAATGACAAAGGCCGGCGCTTTATAGCCGGTATTGATGAAACACGGGGCTGGGACCGCGTAAAACCGCAACTGCAAACGCACGCAAAAATAGTCCCGGTACGGAGATGGCGTATAGCCGCCGCCGTTATATCGCTGATAATCGCAGCCGGCGGAGTTTGGTATTTTTCCGGGAGAAGTAGTTCAACCGGGCAACAACCTTTACCACTCGCTAAAAACACATTACAGCTACGGTTGTCGGACGGGAAAGAAATTCCACTGCCATCTTCCGCCGGCAATACCATTACTGCCGGCACTATGAAACTCGTTATTAACGGTAATGGTCTTACCTATACTGCTCCGGAAAATACTACCGATGAATGGGCCACGCTGATGGTACCGGGTAAACTGGATTATAAAATAGTGCTGAAAGATGGAACGGAAGTATGGTTAAACTCACTGTCCAGCCTTCGCTTTCCCTATGCTTTCAGGGGCGGCAACCGGGAGGTATATCTGTCTGGCGAAGCCTATTTTAAAGTAGCAAAAAATGAGCAGCAGCCTTTTATTGTACATGCCGGGGAAACAACCGTGGAAGTATTGGGTACCTCCTTCAACATCAATGCCTACGAGCCTGCCAATGTTACCACTTCGCTCATAGATGGCGCTGTGATAAGCAGCAGAAAGGATATCAAAGTGAAATTATCTCCCGGTTATCAGTCGGTTTATGAAGATGGAAAATTTGTTACCACCTCTTTTGACGCAGATAATACCCTGTCGTGGATGAACGGCACCACCCATTTCCACGATGAGAAACTAAGCAGTATTGCCGTAATTATTTCGCGTTGGTTTGACGTGCCTGTTATATTCGACAACCCGGCACTGGCCGGTCAAACGTTGTCGGGCGCTATCGACAAGCATAAACCACTGGATGTATTCCTCACCAATATCGCTATTTCTTCCGGTGTTCAATCCTACTACAAGGGGAACACGCTGCACCTTAAATAATTCATTTTTACCGTTCACCCATATCCGTAGAATTTAAGTCGTAAAGATGCGTTGTATATTCAGCACTTAAGTTTTACTATTTTGAACAACCGTATCATTGCTTCTTTTACCGCCCTCCTGATCACCGTTGCAGGATATGCACAGGACACCCTCCGCCTGGGGCCCACCTGGAAGGTACAACCTGCACAATCGCCTGCCATAGCGCCCGATAGCAGCCAATGGGGCATTGTTCCCGGCATAGACTGGAGAAGGATCACCACCGGGAAAAACAGCGCCTGGGCCGGCACGCCGCAGGATAAAGTAAACAGCCTCTGGTATGAGCAAACAATAAATATCCCGGCCCACTGGCAGCCAAAAAATGTGATCGCCGACTTCAGGCGGATAGAAGGCGATGCCATCATCTTCGTTAATCAACAACGTGTGGGAGAACTGCTCAGGCCAGGCGGCGAAATCAACCTGGGTCCCTTCCTGCATTATGGTCAGTCAGACACACTTCGTATTTTTATCACCAGGGATTATAATGGGATCTCGCGGAGCTTCACGGAGGACCCGCTTCGTTATCAGTCGAGGCAGGGCAGCGGCAACATCATCCCGGTGGCCGACTGGCCCATGGGCATCACAGCGCCGGTTACCATTATTGCACGGTCGCCCCAGGCCATTACAGATGTCTTCTGCATTACTTCTTTCAGGAATAAATCGATCACCCTCGAAGTGGAAGTGGACGCAAAAAATAGTACGGGCGCTTATCATCTGCAGGCAGAGATCACTGATCAGAACAATACCCGGGTACTCACGCTTTCCAACAAAACATTACAACTGGTGAATGGAAAAAAGGTGTACCGCATAACAGCCAGCTGGCCGGATCCCATTTGTTGGGAACTGGACAGTCCTTACCTCTACAAGGCAAGCGTGACGCTGATGCAGGGCGATAAAATGCTTTGCCGCTACCCTGGCGTCACTTTCGGATTCAGGGAAATATGGACCGCCGGGAACCAGCTTTACATGAACGGCCACCTTTCCCGCTGGCGGCTTACAGACGTGTATGGCGCCAATCAATATGGCTTGTCGCTTTACCGGCTGATCGGCTACAACGTGGGCCAGTTCCAGCCTCATCACAAACTGTGGTGGCTGAACGATGCAGAAACGCCCCTTCTCAATGAAGAAATGCTCAACGAAATGGACAGGACGGGAATGGGCTGTACTGTACCAGGACCAGGCGTTTCCGTGATACGCGATAAACTGCTGCATGATCCCGGGCTGCAGAACGACTATCAGCATGAAGCCGCATATTTTACCCGTCATTACCGCAATCATCCCAGTATACTCGCCTGGGTGATTGCCATGAACAGCGCCAATCCAAAATCAAATATCGATCCCGCCAGGATGGGCAGACGCGATTCCGTGTATTCTACACAAGGCAAAGTGATAGACCTCGCGTGCACAATAATGAAAAAGGAAGATCCCACCCGGCTGGTGTTCGCTCATGCCGATGGCAGTGTGGGCGACATATCATCCGCCAACGTATACCTGAATTTTGTGCCCCTGCAGGAAAGAGAAGAATGGCCAATGGCCTGGTCCGAAAAAGGTAATATGCCTTATGCTGCGGTGGAATTCGGCCCGCCTTACTGGAACAACTTCTGGAAGGGCAAACAGTTCCTGCTTACGGAATACTTATCTATGTATCTTGGTGATGCCGCCTACACTACCGAAGGCGAAAAAGGATTGCGGCAAACAATAGAAAGAAGCAACGCCGCCAGCAGTGCCACCTGGGAGCAAATGGACTTCCAGCAATATCCCGGCTTCTGGCGTTTCCAGGAATTATTTACCCGCAATACCAACCGTGCCTGGCGCACCTGGGGTGTGAACGGAGGCTGGCTGTACTGGCTGCTGGAAGGCTATGGTAATCCCAAAGGGGAAAAACTCCTGCCCTTCACGCAACGTTATAAATCATTGACCGCCCCGCTAACCGGCAAACCCTCCTGGGCAAATCCACGGTTCGATATTTTCAGCGAGGCTAATCAGCCGTTGCTGGTTTACCTCGCCGGATCGCCGGTACACACTGATAAAACACATATCTTCTTTGCCGGCGAAACTTTTGAAAAACGTATCGCCGTTGTATGGGATGGCGCTCATAAAATAGCACCAGAAGCAAAATGGATACTCAAACAAGGCACTAAAGTATTTCAGCAGGGGTCAGTGCCATTGGCTGTAAACGGCGGCGAAATAAAGCAATTTCCGCTTTCCCTGAAAGCGCCGCATGTAAGCACCCGGACCGATATGCAGCTGGTGCTTGCCGTTGCCGGAGCGCCTAATGATACTTTTCCGCTGACAGTTTTCCCGCGGCCCGCAGCAGCTGTGATGAAAGCGCCGGTATGGCTGTATGACCCCGCCGGGAAATCGGCTGCTTCACTGAAACAACTGGGCATACGATATTCACTATGGGAAAAAGGCCGTCGCATTTCTCCTGACGCTATACTGGTGATTGGCCGGGAAGCCCTGCAGCCGGGCGATACACTGCCTTATGCAGAAAAGGATGTAGCAGCAGGACTACGTGTAGTGATACTGGAACAGCCACTCTCCGTATGGGAAGGTATGGGGTTTGAAACCACTGCCACCATGCCGCGCTATACTTTTATCCGCGACCGGGAAAGTCCACTCCTGGCGGGATTGCAGCCAGCAGACCTGGTCAGCTGGCGGGGCAGTCCGGACCTGTTGCCGGAAGGAAAGCAGGCAAAGAGCTACGACACGCAACATGCACCGAAATGGACCAACCGTCACGCCGTTGCTTCCATAGCGCTGAAAACCCCTGAGATCGCCGGTTTCACCCCCATTCTGCAAACTGAATTTGACATGGCGTACACCCCTTTGCTGGAATGGCGCTATGGCAAAGGCAAAGTAACTTTCTGTTCACTGGATCTCACCGGCCGTATTGGCACAGATCCCGCTGCCACCCTGCTGGCTAAAAACCTGCTTACTTCGCAGCAGCAATTACTTCCCGGGTTACGCGAGGTATATTATACCGGCAATAGCAGCGGCAGGCAACTCCTCGTTGATGCAGGTATTCCCTTCCGGGATGGACCCGGCGCCGGTAATGCCATATGGGTGATTGGTCCGGATCAAACAGCCAGGCTGCCACTGGTCGATGCGTTTGTGGCCGCCGGAGGCATTGCATTTTATCTTCCGCAGCAACCATCATGGCTCACCGCGCAGGGATTAAATACAACAGTTAAAACAGTGGTAAAGGTCCATACAGGAAAAGCATCCCCGCTTCTCCGGGCTATCGGCCCTAACCTGCTACGGTGGAGAGACACGCTCCAGGTAGCCGCCTTTACGTCTTCCTCACTATGCGATGGGCTTCTTTCCCAGATAAACAAGGGCAAAGGTAAAAGCATCTACCTGCAACTCACTCCGGATCAATTAGCGCAACGATATACAGCTATTCCCGAAAAGCAGGAAGCCATCCAGTTAAGCGTGATCCGTATGCATCAGCTGATAGCGCAATTGCTTACCAACCTTGGCGCTGCTCCTTCTCCTGTAATTGCCCGCAAACTCTGTAAGGTGGACCGCCCGCTTTCGTTCAGAACACTCAGCTCATGGAAAGTGCTGGGGCCTTATACCGCATTCGGCGGGGCAAAGGCGCTGGCCGCCTCCTTTCCCGGCCAGGACGATGCTATTGCAGGCGCTGAAAACCCTAATCTCACCTATAAAACGGAAGATGGTAAAATGCTGGACTGGCGGCAAACTGTAGATGCGGGCCCGAATGGTTTTGTAGATCTCAGTAAGGCACTGGGAGGCAAAGATGATAACGCAGTGGCGTATGTAACGAAAAGTGTTAACAGTCAGTCAGTACAAAAGGCTATTCTTCGTATAGGCGTTGACTACTGGATGGAGGTATGGCTGAATGGCAAATCCATCCTGCGTGTAGATGCCAATCACCAGAAAAGGGAAAATGAATTTATCCTGCCTGTCGCTCTTTCTGCAGGCGAAAATATACTTACTATCAAAGTAGTCTCAGGAAAAGGCGGGTTTGGTTTCTGGGCCAATATGGCGTACCCGGAAGCAGGCGACATGCAAACCAGTGAAACGGAGAAGAGTAGTTTTTACCCGGTGGCCTATAAATTTTTTGATCCCTACCAGTTTGTTTACTGGTAGGGATCCAGCGGGATAAGAGCAAAACTATTCCCAGACCACCTTCACCTGCGCAGGCGCTTTGATATCAGATGCAACTTTTCCACCGGGTAATCGTGTATGCTTCACCGTTACTATTCCATAAGGCGTTGGAAAAGTACCTTCGGCAAATTGCAGATCGCCCAGGTGCGGTACTACTTTGATCACTTTACATCCCGGCTCCAGCACAGTAATGCCCAGCACATGCTCGGTTAGCCATGGTGTTGGCCCTGAGGCCCATCCATGGCATAAACTATGACGGAACCCTTTGTAACAGTAAGCGCCGTAGTCGCCATGAATATCCTTTTTCCCTTGTGGCACTAATTCATCAATACGAGAGGCGCCGGGCAGCCAATCCATATTAAAATCCTCCCAGAACGTTGTGGCGCCAAGATGCAGCATAGCACCCCAGTAGGTACGGATATCGTTTAGCCCTCCCTGGTAGTCGCCCGCTTTTGCTTTTGCCTGCAACATGTAGTAGCCGTAAAAAGTAGAGTAATCCTTTACGCCGCCGGCGCCAATGATCTCATCGTTCATTTTCTTTGCCGGGGCCAGGCCGGATAAGGCCATCAGTGCGGCGGCCTGTTTGGAGCCATTGGCATCCGGTACATGCTGCTTCAACCGTGCAATAGCGGCATGGCATTTCTTCACGGTGGCTTCATCGTTCAGTATTTTACTCAATGCGGCGCCTGCGTCCAGCGTCATGATCATCATGGCTTGCAGCCCTGCATGAATACCGGCTTTATTTTCACTGGATGGCCAGTCGAGGAAGCGGGTGCCGTCGTTCAGGTCTTCGCTGTTGCTGGCATCAATTTTTTTGGAGAGATGATCCAGTAATCCTTTCAGGTAACCCGCCTGCTGTTTCAGGTAAGCAAGGTTACCGGTATGCTGGTACCAGTCGCGCTGTATAAGCACCCACCACATGGAATAAGACACCATGCCATTCATGTACTGTGGCAGCGGGGTGATATCGCGGGAAAGGTCCAGGCTTTGAGGCACCACTTCATTATACCCGAAAACGGTGCTGATGGTAGATGTTTCCGGGTGCATATCACCGATCCATACCAGTCGGTCGCGTTTAATACCATCCCATAGATAGTCCTGCATATTCAGATGCACCGTGTAGGCGCCGGTCATCCAGATCTGGTTCAGCAATGTATCGCTGCATTTAAAAGAGCCGAGATAAGGTATGTCGCGATAAACAAAGATGGCCCTTACTTCTTTGAGCTGCAATTCCGTGTTATCATCCAGCAGATCTATCCGTACAAAACGGAAACCGGTATTGCCCACTTCCAGTTTTCCCAGCCAGGGCACTTCTACAATCATATCGCGGATGGCGTGATCGTTGGTGGCATTTTTTCCCGGCTCAATATCGCTCATAGCCTCACTTACAGATTCGCCAAAACGTACCCGCAGTTTCACCGGCTTACCGCTTTTATACATGCCGGTCACCAGTTGCAGGCCTCCATGCAGCTCCTTTCCAAAATCAAACAATAAGCCGGGATGCACAGTAGTGGTGCTTTTCAGCACGCACATATGCTGATTGGCCAGGTCGGCCTGCCCGTTGCCAGGCAACAGGAAGCGTTTGGCATTAATGATATGTTCGCCTGCGTTGGGCGTTTGCCATATAATTTTTTCGGGAGATAGATAACGCCGCACGGTAGCTGTTGACTGAACCGTGGCCATACGGCTACTATCGAACACCGGCGGCAACTGGGCCGCAGCTGAAATGCTGCTTAACATCAGTGCTACCTGAAAAATGGTATTATATATTTTCATGCAACCAGGTTTAGTATTTTACTGCCGTGAGCTTTACAGGACCTGTCAGGCCGGCCGGCTGATAATCGCTCTTTGGCGTATAGGGGTTTACGTTACTCCATGTTTTTCTTTCTGCCACCGGTAATTTGCTATCGCCAATAAGCCGGTTTACCCAGGTGTTCACTACTGTTACTGTTAACTTGTTATCTCCTTTCTTCAATGCATCTTTTACGTTTACACGGTAAGGTGCTGTCCATACGTTGCCCAGCGCTACGCCGTTCAGGCTTACATCCGCCATTACTCCCACGGCGCCAAGATCCAGGTATACAGTGGATCCTGCCGGTGGCTCATCTGCCTTAAAAGTAATTTCATAAACAGCATTACCGGAATAACTACGGATCTGTTCATTGGTATGCCGGCTCCAGTCCGTCAGCTGATCAAATACCACCGGTTGCGCCGGTCCGCGTCTGGCAGCATCAAAACTTACTGTCCATGGTCCCTGTAACTGCATTAGCGTAACTGCTTCCGGGAAATTAACTGTGTTATTGGCAGGTGCAGCGGCCTTCTTTTGAAACAGCACAAAACCACTTTGATAAGGGGCTAACGTTAACGGCACTACGGTGTGTGCTGCCTGCTGTGTAAACTGTTTCAGTTCACGCGTTTCACCGGTTACCGCATCCCACCATTCGGGTTGTTTGCCTGTAATGCGGAAAGCGGGCGACAATGAAATGGCTTGGTCCGACTGGTTGCTGAGGAAATATATTTCGCCCTCCCCGGTACTGCGGTGCGTATAAAGCACCGGCTCCGGCAACTGCGCTACGTCTGCCGGTAATTGCAATATATTCAGTGCCTGCTGCATATCCATATTGTTAAGTACCTGTCCTTTTCCATAGCTCCTTTGATGTTCCCGGCTATTGCCCCATAATTCAGCCGCAAGCCGCCGTACTTTTGCATCAGCAGCAGGATATTGTTGCAGGCTTGGAGAGCGTTTAGGCGCAGGCCCCAGGATAACAGCGCCTTCTTTTACCAGCTGTGCAATTTTCTCCAGCAGCTCCGGCCGCATGGTTTCCAGCTGTGGCAACACCAGCAGGCGATAGCTCATACCGTCCGGTAACACCAGCCGGCCATTCTTTACCTGCAACCGTTCCATGATCACTTCTGCATTAATGTAATCATAGGAATAGCCTTTGGGCAGTTCAGGATCTCTGACCCCGGTCATTTTAGGTGCATCTTCCCCGATAAAATAAGCAATATCATTAACTGCTTTACCTTGCTGCAAAAGGAAGTTACATCTCCTGATATAATCTATAAATGCCTTCCCCTGGTAAAACCAGGTGTTCTTCCTGTTGAACTCTGTACCAAAACCCGCGTTCACACCAGGTTCCCGGTCTTCATACGGCTGTTCAATAAACACATGTAAAAGACTGTGGTTGATCCCTTCCGTAAAGGACCAGTCGCCACGGCGCTTCAGCAACGCCGGGTAACGGCCGTAGGCGTTGCCGCCGGCAGTAAAGGATTCTGCCGCCACTCTTGTTTTGCCGTAAATATGCGCAGCGGAAGAAGCAGCGCGGCATTCGATATTTCCCAGTGTTCCTTCATTCCAGAACTCTCCTGCCACTTCATCTGATTGCCCGCCATATTTCAGGAACTCCGATGGGAAGCCCCAGTGGCCGTAATTTTCCAGCCACAGCTTCATGCCGTCTTTATGACTGGCCTTGCGTAACCCGGCTACGTATTTATAAGCAACACGATCTGCCACCAGGCGGCGGAGGTCCCACAGGAAGCGGTCCGACTGATCAGGGTTACCTACCACCCTGCCGGATAACACCGGCAGCCATGGCAGGGGATCGTAGCCATATTGTTTTTTGAAATCTTCCGCCATGTCATCGGTCCAGTTCTGTGAACCGGTTTCATAACTGTCGGCCACCACCCATTTCAACGCTGTACGTTCTGCTGCAGGAATGCTTTTGCGGATCTTACCCACAAAGGCATCATAATGGTATTGCGACCATTCATCACTGATCTTGTCTATTTCCAGCCCGGTTCCTTCCGGTGAAGCAGGACCGTTGGTAACACCAGTAGGCAACATGCCATACCGTACTACTATCCAGTTGCCGGCAGGTACTTTCCAGGTAAGGGTACCGTTGGCAGATAGGTTTTTAGTGAGATGAATAACTTTTGCCGGATCAATAGTAAGACCTGCACCATGTACCTCAGGCTCCTGCGGCCACTGGTACTCATTCCAGAGCGGCAGCGGGGTCTGGAACATTTTGGCCAGTTGTTTTTCTTCAAAGCGCTCAATACGCGGCGCCGTGAGCAATTTTATTTCCGCCAGCGCAGGACGGCCATCGCTGACTAACAAGCGGAACTGCCTGCCGGCGGTAGCTTTGAAAGAAACGGCCACCGGTGCATAAGGTTTAAAGCCTACATTATTCTGTGGATTGCTGCGGTCGAATTCAAATTTCTTTATGGTATGCCAGCTATCTCCTTCTTTTACCTGCAGCTCAAACTGCGCTTTAAATGGCTTTGCCGCCGGGTAAATAATAAGGCTCCTTGCGGTAAAGTTGTCCGCAACTTCTAAAGTAATATAGGGATCCTTGCCTGCAGGTGCATCAATCACTACTTCCTCCGTCGTATTCCCGTCTGTTAGTTTTTCAATATTGCGGAAGGTGATGTTGGAAGTGATGTGTGGTGCATGTTTGCCAATATCGTCATTATCTGCTGCGGGTACCGGGAATGCCAGCACCGCCACTGGCTGGAAGTCGGCCGGGACAGCCGGCAGTTGTTGCTGATACTGCTGCGGGCCATGAACAGTAATCTCCTGGCCTGCAAGGTAGCGCATCGATTGCGCAGGCCTGATCCAGGGGCCGCCGCTCTGGCTCCATCCCGGGCTGTTAAACAAACCGATATCTACACCATTCTCTGAAGCAGTACGTATAGCCGTCCGGGTTACCTGCCACCATTCATTGGAAAACAGTTTTACTTTTCCGTATGGCACTTCTTCTTTCGGATATCCTATATTACCGATAAAAGCGCGGCCAATACCTACTTTGGCCATCGCTTCCACATCTTTCTTCACTCCTTCCTGCGAAATATTATCGCTCATCCAGTACCAGTATACACTGGGTTTTATACTATCCGGTGGCGTTATAAATCCCTGTTGCAGCGGGGATTGCTGACCGCTGGCATTTAATGCAGCTGATAGCAACAGTACAGCCGCGCTGTACCGGGTGATATTCTTTATCATACGTTACATCTTCGTTTAACCGTAAAAGTTATAACAGCAGCATGCTGGTCTGCCGGGCTTTTATCCGCAACAAACCGCTTATGAGATCTTCGAAAATAAAAAAGGTTATCAGTATAACTGTCCTGGGCCTCCCTGCAGCAAAGGATTGCCGGGATTAAGCATACCCATCCGGCCAAGCCA
This sequence comes from Chitinophaga sp., assembly GCF_036569185.1. Classification (GTDB taxonomy): domain Bacteria; phylum Bacteroidota; class Bacteroidia; order Chitinophagales; family Chitinophagaceae; genus Chitinophaga. Next base: position 27,522 of record NZ_DATCRD010000386.1, on the reverse strand, counting down.
CTTCATCGTGATCTGCATCCACACCTCCACCGGCAGTTTCAATACAAAACCGTGGTTGCCTTCCGGGTAAATATGCATTTCGGCAGGTACATGCTGATGGCGAAGGGCCTGGTAAAACAGCAGGGAGTTATCGACATCCACTACAGTATCATCCCCGGTATGAAACAGGATTGTTGGAGGAGTTTGCGGCGTCACCTGCCGGTCGTTGGAGTAATTTTTTATCGCCTCTTCTCCCGGCTGGCTGCCCAGTAAATTTAAACGGGAGCCGGAATGCGTAAGGTTCTTTTCCATGCTGATCACAGGATATACCAGGATCATAAAATCGGGGCGCAGGTTGATACCGGCATTGGCGGCCAGCACGGGCTTATTGAAATGGGTGCCTGTTGTGGAAGCGAGGTGACCGCCGGCAGAAAAGCCCATAATACCTACACGGTTGTTGTCTATATTCCATTCGGCGGCATGCGTGCGGATGATTTTCATGGCTTCCTGTGCATCCTGCAAAGGACCACTGCTTTTGTCCTGCATGATCTTATCGTCCGGTAAGCGGTACTTTAGTACAAAAGCGGCGATGCCCTGTTTTTGAAAATACGCTCCTATATCAAGCCCTTCTTTCTGCAATACCACCCATGAATAGCCTCCGCCCGGGCAGATCAGGACTGCGGTGCCCGTGGCTTTTTCCTTTGGCGGCAGGAACACTGTTAAAGTAGGCACACTGGTATGCCCACGGCTGTTGTCTTTGTTGATTATTTCTTCATTGACGGTGGCAATTCCACCGGGAGGAAGACCGTCATACAAAGGCATTACGGTTTGTGCATGGGCAGCAAAGGCAACGAAGCTCAAAAGCAGGATAAAGAGGGCACGCATAATAATAGTTATTGGTGGTAATGATAATCAAAACTTCACAAAGTTGCATCATGCGTCACCGAATAATATTTCAGTTCTATCAGGTCGTTGGGCATGGGCTTACTGTTCCAGTGCGAATGAATGGCCAGTGCGGCGCCCATTGCAGTGGCCTGCGCCATAGACGCAGCAAAGATTTCAAGATCCGGGAACAGGGAGGCCAGCAGGTTCATGTAAATGACGTTCTTACTGAATCCACCGTCAACGAATATACGTTTTACCCGGGCGCCTTTTAATACCCTGCCGGTAGCAATGTATTGCTGGTTGGCAATATCCAGCATCAGCTGGTGATAGGCTTCAATATCAGACGCAAAAGTATCCAGGTCACGCTGCCCGAATACGGATGCCTGCATTCGCTGTTTATCGGCCTGCAGCTGTGGCGGATCCTGTTTATTCCTTTCCTTCAGCATACGGATGATATTGGCATCATACTCCACCGACCGGTAACGGCCGGCATGCTGATCAAAATGCGCGGCAATACGTTTTACCTGTTGCTCATGCTCATAGCCTGCAAACAAGCGGGAGGCCTTTACAGGCTTGCCCTGGAACGACATATAACATAAACAATCCGCCTCCAGCTCTTCCGGCGTAAGAGGCGTATCGTTAAAAGGGTTCAGGCTGATGCACCAGGTGCCGGTGGAAATCAATACGAAAGGTTCGTGGAAATTAACCAGGTATGGGATCAGCGCAGCGGAGCTGTCGTGCAATCCCGTGCCCACAGCATAGTTATTTCCCGGGAACGCAGCAGGCATCACTTCTCCGGAAGAAAAAAGAGGCGCCAGCTTTTCCAGCACCCCTTCCTTTATTAACCACGAATGATATTTATTTTGTTTAAAGTCCCACAGGTTGGTATGGCAACCAATACTGGTAATATCCGAGCAGGCGATGCCCGACAGCAGGTAGCTCATGTATTGCGGCAGATGCAGCGCATATTTCACGCGACTGAACACCTCGGGCTGTTCATATTTCAGCCGGTACAGCTGCATACCTGAGTTAAGGCTTCCCAGTACAGGCGATGCCGCCTGTACCGAGAAGTTGGTTTCACCGCCGTATTTGCTGTAAAACTGCTGACTTAATGCAGCCGGATATTCCTTCAGGTAATTGTATAGTGGTGTTAGTGGGCGCCCTTCTTCATCAATATATACCAGGCTTGCGCCGTAGGTGGAAAAGTTGATGGCTTTGATAGCCACATCTTTTCTTCCGAATACTTCCCTCAGCGAATCGAATACAGAGAGCCGGAGGCTTTCCAGGTTTTCACAGGGTGCGCCATCTTCATCTGTAGTTTCCGTAAAACGGGCTGTACGCTCAAAGATGATCTTGTACTGTTCATCAAAGAGAAACAGTTTCTTGTTGGTTTTTCCAACATCAAAAATGGCAATAACGGGAATCTCGCTCATAAACACTTTTAAATTACAAACCAGTGGCCATTGTTTTGGCTCCTCTTTCACGTACCAGGTGATCTCTCACTTTTTCAGAACGGTATAACGCCAGCGGGTTCAATGCGCCGCCGGATTGTATCCTGGCTTCGGCTACCAGCGGCCGCACATCTGTACGGAACGCCTGTTGCAGTATTTCCTGGGCCGTTACCACATCATTGTGCTGCTGCGCCGCCAGTAATTGTTTCCGGTCTACCAGCAAAGCCTGCGCGTAAGTGATCATAATAGCTTCTACCGACTGTAACAGGTCTTCCAGCGGATCTTTCACATTGTGCGAGGCGTCTATCATCCAGCCAAGGTCCGTGGTATGATTCATGCCACGGGCATCCATTCCTTCCACCAGTTCGTTGAAAATGAGAAACAGCTGGTAAGGCTTGATGCTGCCAACGGTCAGGTCGTCATCGCCGTACTTTGAATCGTTGAAATGGAAACCGCCGAGTTTACCTTCCATCAGCAGCAGGGCTACAATCTGTTCAATGTTTGCATTGGGCAGGTGATGTCCCAGATCCACCAGCGTATAGGCTTTCGGGCCGAGCTTATTGGCATATAACAGCGACTGGCCCCAGTCGCCCACCGTAGTGGAATAGAAATTAGGTTCCGCCGCTTTGTACTCCACAAACATTTTCCAGTGGTCCGGCAGGGCGGCGTAAATTTCCTGCAGGCCTTCCAGTGTGTTCTGGAAAGCATGCCGGAAATTGAGCTGGCCGGGGAAACAGGAACCATCGGAAAGCCATACGGTGAGGGCATCAGAGCCAAGCTCTATACCATGACGGATCACTTCTATATTATGTTCAACCGCCTGTTTGCGGATGTCTTTATTTACATTCTGCAGGGAGCCGAATTTATAGCTCAGCGCCTGCCCAGGCTGATCCTGGAAGGTATTGGAGTTCATCGCATCAAAGCGGAGGCCATGCTGTGCAGCCATAGCTTTAATATGCGCCGGGTTGGATGGAATATCCCAGGGGATATGCAGGGAAATAGCGCCGCTGGACTGGTTCAGCTGGTGCAGCAGGCCAATGTCTTCGATCTTTTCTTCCAGGCTGCGTGGCTCGCCACCACCGGGAAAACGCCCAAAGCGGGTACCACCGGTGCCAAGCGCCCAGCTGGGAATGCCCACCTGGAAGGCTTTCAGGCGCTGCAGTATATCGGGCACATTTTTTATTTCCCCGGAAAGATATTCAAACGCCCGCTGCTGTGCAGCCATTCCGGCCTGGTTATGTTCCTCTATCCTGTATTTTTCAATTCTCATGATGATCTTTTTAACAGCAGATAAAATAATATTTTTATCTCACAAAAGCCATGGCTACACCGCCATCAACATTCAGTACATTACCTGTTGCCTTGTTCAGTAATCCTCCTACAAAAGCATAGCAGGCATTGGCAATATCTTCCGGTACAATGATCTCATTTAACAGGGTGCGTTTTGCATAAAACGCAGGTAGTTCTTCCACCTTTACGCCATAGGCTTTGGCGCGGCCTTCCGCCCATGCGCCGGCCCATATTTTACTGTCGGAGATCACCGCATCCGGGTTTACTACGTTCACGCGTATACGATCTTTCCCCAGTTCTGCGGCATTGAGCCTGCTCAGGTGCAGCTGCGCTGCTTTCGCAGAACCATAGCCTGCATTGTTGGGGCCAGACACCAGCGCATTCTTGCTTACAATGTTCAGTACATCTCCGCCGGTGTCCTGTTTGCGCATAATTTCCACACCGGTTTGTGTAACCAGGAACTGTCCTTTTACGAGCACATCATATAACAGGTCCCAGTCTTTTTCCGTATGCTCTTCGATAGGTTTTGAGATAGATAAACCGGCGCAGTTCACTATAATGTCCACTCCCCCGAACGCCAGTACAGCGGTATTATAAGTGTTACGAATAGACGCGGCGTCTGTAACATCCAGGAGGTCTGAGGTGAATCCATCTTTCCCAAACAGTTTATTAAACTCTTCAGTGGCGGAGGAGAGTCGTTGTGCATCATTATCATTGATCACCACTACCGCGCCTTCTTCCGCAAACTTTTTGGCGATGGCTTTACCGATGCCGCCGGCGCTGCCTGTTACCAGGGCTATCCGGCCGGTAAGTGCTTTAGGCCGGGGCATGCGTTGCAGCTTTGCTTCTTCCAGCAGCCAGTATTCAATGTTAAATGCTTCCTGCCGTGGCAGGGAGGTATATTCAGAAATGGCTTCTGCGCCTTTCATTACATTGATGGCGTTGATATAGAATTCAGCGGCCACACGGGCGGTTTGTTTATCTTTTGCAAAGGTGAACATACCTACGCCCGGATACAGGATCACAACGGGATTGGGATCGCGCATGGCCGGGCTGTTGGGATGTTTGCAGGTATTGTAATACTCCTGGTACATTTCCCTGTAAGCAGTGAACAGCGGGGCCAGCGATGCTTTCACGGCTGCTACATCATTCAGGTCGGCATCAGGTTGCAGGTTCAGTACCAGCGGGCTGATCTTTGTACGGAGGAAGTGATCCGGGCAGCTGGTACCCAGTGGCGCGAGCCTGTCGAGATCATTGGAATTGATAAATTCAAGTACTCTCTGGTCGTCGGTAAAATGGCCCACCATTTTTTGCTGTGAGGAGCAGTATCCGCGCAGCACCGGCGCCAGTGCAGCTGCCTGGGCTTTGCGGCGATCGGCCGGGAGGGACTGTATTTTAGCGCCGCCAAAAACGGGTTTGTTGCGGCCGGTATTTTCCTCCAGGTATTCCGCACAGCGCTCAATCACTTCCAGGGTGTTGACATAGCTTTCATAAGCAGTATCGCCCCAGGTGAACAGTCCATGCGAGCCCAGCATGATACCGCGGATGCCGGGGTTTTCATCCAGGCACTGCTTTAACTGCAATCCGAGGTCAAATCCGGGCTTTTGCCAGGGCACCCAGCCAATGGTGCCATTAAACAGCTCCTGCGTGATTTTACGGCCGTCTTTTGCCGCTGCAATGGCAATGGCTGCATCGGGATGGAGGTGGTCAATATGTTTGAAGGGCAGGAAACCATGCAGGGGGGTATCAATGGACGGTGCTTTTGAGCTGAGGTCATAGATACAATGGTTAAACAGTTCCACCATTTCATCTTCATGTGCTATGCCCCTGTATATATTTTTCAGGCTGCGTAGACGGTCTACATACAAAGCAGCCAGACCGCTTTTCTTGAGTGTGCCCAGGTCGCCGCCGGAACCTTTTACCCACATTACCTCAACGGGGGCTCCCGTCAGCGGATCTTTTGCCATGGCTTTGCAGGAGGTGTTCCCACCGCCGTAATTGGTGAGCCGGAGGTCTGCGCCGAGTAAATTGGAACGATAAATCAGCAAGGCTACTTCGTCACCAGCCATGGAGGCGGCTGTTGCTTCATCCCATAAATAGCTGACATGCCTGAATTGCGTAGTAGTTCCATCTAAAGACATACTCTATGAATTTTAACGTTTTTAATTGCGATATAATGCGGGTTAATTTTCTAATGAATTACCATATCCGACCAGTACTACAGAAAGAATAATAGTGAATATGCCCAGTGAAATAATGGCGAATGTTTTTTTGCTGGCGTTCTTCCATTCCTTCAGCACAAAGCCCCACATACCGGAAATGAGGATAATAAAAGCCATGTGCAGGATCCAGGAGCTGGCGTCATTGCCCAGTTTACTTTCTCCCATTCCATAAAAAAAGAATTGCAGGAACCAGGTAGTGCCGGCAATGGCGGCAAATAAATAATTCTTTACCAGCGGGGTACTTTTATTCGTATAGTCAGTGAACGAGCGGTTACGCCTGTTGAGGAGCATACACCAGATAAAATTGGTGGTAAGCCCGCCCAGCATAATCACTACAAAAATAACATTGTTACGGAACAAAGGGTTGGTATTATTGGCCTCCGCCGCCTTGCCCATGCTATTGCCGGCAGTGATGGCAAAGCTCATACAGGCGCTCAGGATACCCGAAACAATAGCTACCACCAGGCCTTTACGGAGATTAAATTCCTGAATGCTCTCTGTTTTCTGTTCCCTGGTGAGCTCCTTTTCTTTCATCATGCCTGCCTTTCCGCAAATGGCAATACCCAGCAGGCATACCACCACGCCCAATAACACATACAATCCCCTCCTGCTGTGCCACATAGCGCCTATATTATTGGGATCATCAGTAAACAGGCTGCGGTAAATGGGCGGTATCAGCGCACCGAACGCAGAACAAAACCCCAGCGCAACCGCCATCCCCAGCGACATGCCCAGGTACCGCATGGATAAACCAAAGGTTAAACCGCCGATTCCCCATAATACGCCCAGGAAATAAGTCCAGAACAATACTGCGCCTTCCGTGTTGCGGATAATATCCATAAAACCGGGAACAGTAAGCCAGGCAGCTACCAAAGGCACCACCAGCCAGGAAAAGATCCCCCCAACAATCCAGTAACTTTCCCAACTCCACCCCTTCACCTTCTTGTAAGGGATATAAAAACTCCCAGATGCAAATCCACCTATAAAGTGAAATAAAACTCCCAGTAAAGCCTGCATATTGATGTAGTAATTTGTAACGTGGAAACTAAAGTTTTGTAAAATTAAAGCATGTACTTTTTTAAACTGTCATGCACTGTCATGCTTCCGGCCGGAGGTAGCATTTATAGAATTAAATCACTATCATTGTCCTGCAAAGAACCATGTTATAGTTTTACAGCTAATTCTACGGATCAACACCTGACGAACCATGAAACAACATCCGATCTTTAAGCATCTTTTTATTGATGATTTTTCTGCTACGCCTAAATACTATCAGCTGGCCAATTCTATTATCAAAGCCATTGTTGATAAAAAAGTGCAGCAGGACGATATCCTGCCCTCTATCAACGAAGTGAGTTACGCCTTTGAAATTTCGAGGGATACCGCGGAAAAGGCATACAAATACCTGAAGGGGCTTGGTATCCTGGGCTCGGTGCCCGGTAAAGGCTATTATGTATCGCAAACCAATCTTGACCAGCAATATAAGATACTGTTACTGTTCAACAAACTGAGCGAGCACAAAAAAATTATTTACGACTCGTTTGCAGACAAGCTGGGGGAACAGGCCAGTATCGACTTCTATATTTATAACAGCGATTTCAGCCTGTTTAAAAAACTGCTGTCGCAGAATATCAATGAATATACGCACATTGTCATACTCCCCCACTTCAGGGAAAGATGGGAACATGTGGATGAAGTGATCAATACCATTCCAAAAGAGAAGCTGATCCTGCTGGACAAAAAGCTGAAAGGGGTAACCGGCGAATACGGCGCCGTATATGAGAACTTCCAGGAAGATATTTACGGGGCGCTGGAACAAGCCAGGGATAAGCTGCAGCAGTACCATACCATCAAGATCATTTACCCCGATAATACCTATTACCCCGAAGAGATCTATGAAGGATTTATGCAGTTCTGCCAGAACTATGCTTTTAACAGTAAGAAGGTAGAAGAAATTGAAGAGGAAGATATACAACCGGGAGATGTATATATTAACCTGCGGGAAAATGACCTGGTGCTGTTGATAGAAAGGATCAACTCCCTGAACCTGAAGATAGGTAAAGACGTAGGCATCATCTCTTATAATGAAACACCACTGAAGAAATTTATCCTCAATGGTATCACTACTATTTCCACCGATTTTAAATGTATGGGGGAAATGGCGGCCCAACTGATACAGGATAACTCTCGGGCACAGATAGAGGTTCCCTTCTATGTAACCATGCGGGCATCTTTGTAATTAGCTTACCTTTGGATCACTAAAACGGGACGAACATGCAAACACAAGGCCACCCCAATGATCCATTGCACGGACTCACACTCGAGAAGATCGTTACCCACCTGTATGAAAGCTATGGCTGGGAAGAACTGGGGTACCAGGTAAGGATCAACTGTTTCATCAGCAACCCTTCTGTGCAAAGCAGTTTGAAATTTCTCCGTAAAACGCCATGGGCGAGGAAAAAGGTGGAGGATTTTTATATTTATTCCCTGCGGAAGAAGTTGTTGAAATGATTACAACTTAATCTTCAGCCCCATTTCCCGCTTCATAGTGAGCAGGGCTTCTGCGTTGCCTTTCGCGTCGTCCACCGGGTGATGGGTATGCGTTGTTTTACGCAGGTGCTTGAATGTCTGGAAAGTATCTTTCGTGAGCCCTTTGTATAAACTGCCAAGGTTCTGTGAACTGAACCCGAAGGGATTTTCACCGGTGAAATGATGAAAATACCAGCAGATGAACATCCAGTCGAAACCATTATTATCACTGATAAAAATGGGCCTGTCTTTGCTAACGGAATTAATCCATCCCTTAAACTCCCGCATTACCTGCGCGGGATCATTAAAGCCCATCGTTTCCTCACGGGTATGATTGGATACTGCCAACGCTTCAGGAATAAATTTATCTGAAACGGGTTTTAGCCTGCCGTAGAAGGTTTGGTTAAGGGACTCATTCACCAGCACGGCGCCAAAAGAGATCATAGAGTAATCGCCAGGGATCGGGCCGTCTGTTTCAACGTCCACCATAATAAATGCCATGTTTTTAAATTTGATGTTTTGGGTTTAACAATGCGTTATACATCTCACAAAAATATAAAAAATATCATATGCCAAAGAAAAAGGCATCCCGGCTTAGCCAGGATGCCTTTAACGCCAAAGCGTTAACAGATTCTCTTATGGAGCCGCCCGGGTTAAACTAAATTAACCTTAGGTGTCCATGAATATTCTGTAGATAACATGAATACCTCCTTTTCTTTGGTGAGAAATGAAACTACAACAAAATCTCTGAATAAGAACACATTACAACAAAAAAATAACATATAGCCGCAGTGGAATTATGTAAACGCCTGTTATTGCTGCTTTATAACAGACGGCAATAATATTTCCCGGATGCTTTTCTCAAAGGCATAGGCCCTGGGAATATCAGTTTCTTTATACCCAACATTCTCCATTACTACAAGACTGGTACGGGTAGCGGGATAATAGAAGTTGATCAGCGTAAAACCAAGCTCCGTCATATATCCCGTATGCCCAAGCTCCTGCTTATCGTCGCTGAGCACAATACCATAGCCGGTTCCCATAGTGCCGTATACGGTGTGCTGCCGGTGTTGCCAGGCATGCGTCATCAGCTGGTAGCTGCTGTCGTTCAGCAGTTTTCCTCCATATAACAATTCATTCCAACGAACCAGGTCGCGCGCAGTAGACACTACCCCTGCCCCGGCGTAATGCCAGTCCGGGATCGTATCCGTACACGCTTCCAGGCTACCCGACTGAGTTTCACGGTATCCCTGCACGGCACGCATACGGCCGGTGATACCGGAATGCTTCATACCATATTTCCTGAAAAGCGCTTCCACCAATTCCGTATAGGCTTTACCGGTAGTACGCTCCAAAACGGATTTCAACAGCGAATAGCCAAAATTGGAGTAAGCATACCGGGTCCCCGGTGGAAAAGCCAGCGGCTCATCAAACCACCGGACACCGGAAGTATGATTCAGCAGCTGGTGAATGGTGATGCTGTCGGCCCAGCTGTCTTTAATGTCAGGAAGACAGGCACGTAGTGTTTGCTGCAGCTGCAGATGCCCTTTCTCCACTTCCTGTAATACCAGTACGGCGGTCATCTGCTTGGTAACAGACATAATGATGAACGGGTCGTTGATACTGAGCGCCTGTTTGGTTTCGCGGTTAGCATAACCATGACTTTTTGCGTACAATGTTTTACCGTGCTGCGTAATCAGCACCACGCCATTGAATTCACGTGGGGTTTTGGTGGCCAGCAGGGAATCCAGCCTGGCGGAAAGGGGTTGCTGTGCCGCCACCGTAATAGTTAGCAGCAGCAGGAACCCTGTAAAAATAAAGGGGTTTATTTTCAATTTATTTTTTCTTTAACGCGGTGATGATTGCTTTTTCTGCCAGGGGGCCCATTACCAGGTAGCCGGCTTTGTTGGGATGCACACCATCAGAGGTAAGCTCCGCTTTCAGCCCTTTTCTTTCATCGGCCATTGGGGTGTAGTAATCCAGGTACACGCAATTATTTTTAGCGGCGTAGTTTTTAAGACGCTGATTCAGATCGGCGATCTTCTCCACCGGTTCCAGTCCTTTGCGCCAGGGATAATCAAATGCAGGCAATACAGACGATAATACTACTTTGATCCCGTTAGCCTTTGCCAGTTCCGTCATAGATACAATGTTGCCGAAAATGGTTTCCACGGGCGTATAACCGGTATTCCCGGCAATGTCGTTGGTACCTGCAAGGATCACTACCACTTCAGGCTTCAGGTTAATTACATCCGGGCGGAAGCGGATCAACATCTGCGGGGTTGTTTGTCCGCTGATGCCACGATTGATATATGGTTTGCCTTCAAAAAATTCCGGGTTCAGGTTACTCCACCCGATGGTAATGGAATTACCCATGAAAACCACCCGGTGCTCACCGGGTTTCGGGGCAGACACCCCGGCATTCGCCTCCTGGAAACATTTTAAACAGGCCCAGTCCTGTTTCATCAGTTCCTCCCGTTGTTTCTTTTCTTTTGCCGCTGCATCGGCATCGGTAGTATTCTGTGCAAAAGCTGCAGTGCCTGATATGGCAAACAGTGCTGCCAGTGCCAGGCTTTTTCTATTCATGATCATATACCAGGTTTTTTAAACTGTCTGCATTCTGATAAATGCAACGGAAAGTAACAATATTTTCCCGGCTTTTACAAACGCCTCTTTGCGGGCAGTTAGCGCCACTTATACAGGACAGTACAGGACAGTACAGGACGCAACAGGACAGGAATGTATTATTCTTCTGCTAAATTTAATTCCGTAATGTAATGCCGTTTCATCAAATCAAATTCCACTCGTTATGATCAGAACTCCCATCCTTTCTGGTAAAGGATCATCATGCCTGATACGTTTAGGCTTTACCTGTTCTGCCTTGTTATTCATCAACACTTTTTCCTACGCCCAAAAGAGTAACATCAGCGGGCAGGTAACAGACGCCGGAACAGGGTCGCCGCTTCCCAGTGTAACCGTTGGCGTTAAAGGTACCAGTCAGGGCGCATTCAGCGACGCCAATGGCAGATATACCATTGCCGCTGGTACATCAGACTCTCTTGTTTTCAGTATTATTGGCTATGTCAGCAAAACCTATTACGTAGGCACACGTACCCGCATCAGCGTACAACTGGAACCCAGCAATAAAGTGCTTAACCAGGTTGTAGTGGTGGGCTATGGTACGCAACAGAAAAAAGATGTAACAGGATCTGTGGGAATTGTTTCCATGAAGAACATTAAAGACATGCCCATTGCAGGCCCCGACCAGGCGCTGGCCGGCCAGATAGCTGGTATCCAGGTAAGTACTTCCAATGGTATACCCGGTGGCGGCCCGCAGGTGCAGGTACGCGGTATCGGCGCCGTGGGCGCCGGCAGCCAACCCCTGTATGTAGTGGATGGTTACCCGCTGTCCACTACTTCCGACCAGGTATCCGACCCGATGAATGCGATTAACCCGCAGGACATTGAATCGATGGCGGTGCTGAAAGACGCTTCTGCTACCGCTATCTACGGTTCCAGGGGCGCCAACGGCGTGGTATTGATCACCACCAAACGGGGCAGCTCCGGTATACCTACGGTGCAGCTCACCGCCAATTACGGCATCCAGGCCATTCCTCAGAAAGGACGTCCCAACCTGATGAACGGGCAGGAATTTGCACAGTTCAGGAAGGAATCCATCGAAGACAACATCCGCTTTACCGAGCACCGTGAGCCTACAGATGCCGATATCCCGGAAGTTTACCGTCACCCGGAACTGATCGGCGAAGGCACCAACTGGTTTGAAGCCATCACCCGTAACGCCCCCATGCAGGAAATAAACCTGAATGTAAGCGGCGGCAGCGATAAGATCAGGACTTTTATCTCCGCCGGTTACTTCAACCAGGACGGGGTGATCATCAACACCGGTTACCAGCGCTTCAGCGTCCGTGCAAACGTAGACGCCAATCTTACCGACCGGCTTAAGGTAGGCTTCAACATCGCCCCTTCCTATACCACCCGTAAAAGCGGTGCTGTGGGGGAAGGAAGAGCGGAAACATGGGGTACCGCCAGTCCTATTGAACCCATTTACAACCCTGACGGGTCATACAATGCCTACATACAGAGCCCAGGTACCTTCGGTCTTGCCAACCCGGTAATGGTACTGAATGAAAGCACCAATAAATCCAAAAGCAGCCGTATTTTATTTAACACTTACGGAGAATATGAAATTATCAAAGGGCTGAAATTCAAATCTACTTTTAACGTCGACTATCAGCAGGGCAGCAACGAATATTTCCGGCCCTCTACCCTTGCCAGGGAAAATGCAGCGCCACCCAGCATTCCTTCCGGCAACTTCGCTACCGGGGAATACCTGAACTGGCTGAATGAAAATACGCTCACTTACCAGCATACAACCGATAACGGCCACTCCTTCACCGGCCTGCTGGGTTATACAGTGCAGTCGCAAAAAGAACAGTACAGCGGCTTCAACGGCGCCAACTATCCTGACGATGATATCAAAACGCTCAATGCTGCTGCCACCATTACCGGCGGTACCGACAAAACAGAATGGGCCCTGCTTTCCTATCTCGCCAGGATCAATTACGCGTATAAAGATAAATACCTGGTAACCGCTACTGTGAGAAGCGATGGTTCTTCCAGGTTCGGGCCTGATAACCGCTGGGGCACCTTCCCTTCCGTAGCCCTGGGCTGGCGTATTTCACAGGAAGAATTCATGAAAAGCTCCAGGCTTTTCAGTGATCTGAAGTTAAGAGCCTCCTACGGTTTCACGGGTAACTTCAACATCGGTAATTACTCCTACATGAGCAACATCGGTACAGCCGATTATGTGCTCGGCGGCTCACTCACCGGCGGCCGTGTAATGAACACCCTCGGAAACCCCATCCTGGGCTGGGAAAAAATGCGTGAACTGAATATAGGCGTTGACGTTGGATTGCTGAAAGACCGCATCTACCTCACTATCGACGCTTATAAAAGAAATACGCAAGACCTTTTGCTGAACGTGGAAATACCACAGTCCAGCGGATTTGGTAACGTTACCGAAAACAAAGGCGATATGGAAAACAAGGGCCTGGAAATCGGCGTCTCTACCCGGAATATAGAAACCAAATCATTTACCTGGGCTACCAACTTCAACATCTCCTTCAACAGGAACAAGGTACTGAAACTGGGTACCGATAATGCGCCTATCTATTCCGGTAACAGCAGTGAAGGCAATCCCACCAACGTTACCATGGTAGGCAAACCGCTGGCGATGCTGTACGGGTATGTATTTGACGGCATTTACCAGAACCAGGCGGAAGTAGACAAAGGCCCTGCATTTCCGGGTGCTATTCCGGGTAACATCCGTTATAAGGATATCAATGGTAACGGCGTGATCAATCCCCGGGAAGACTTTGCCATCATTGGTAATCCTTATCCCAAATTTACCTGGGGTATGACGAACACGCTCAATTACAAAAAGTTTGACCTGCGTATACTGATTGTTGGTTCCAATGGGGCCGACAGGCTGCATGCCACCAACGACTATAATGGCAACATCGACGGCGTATTCAATGTAAGAAAAGATGTAGCCAACAGGTGGAGATCAGAAGAAAATCCAGGTAACGGAAGAGTGCCTACCACCAACGGTTCCGGCCGAGGCAGGGTAATGTACCGCGATGTTAGCTCACTCACCATTGAAAAGAATAACTATGCCTGGGTGAAAAATATCACGCTGGGATACAGCTTCCCTTCAGGGAAAGGATTTTTACAGAGCGCCAGGATCTATGCCAGTGTGCAGAATGCGCTGCTCTTTACCAAATACAGCGGCAACCCTGAGGTGACCAACTACATCGGGAAAGGCGGAAGCGGCGCCCTGGTACCGGGTATAGATTATTCCAACTATCCCGTACCAAGGATCTTTACCCTGGGCACCAATCTCACCTTTTAATTCAGTATTAAAAAGACCAGCAACATGAAAAGAAAAATATCATATATCGCCATACTCGCCATCGCCATGAACGGCTGCACCAGCATGCTGGATGTAAAGCCCAACTCATTCTCCAGCGGATCGAACTACTACAAAACCGAAGCGCAGGTACTCCGTGCTGTGAATGGCTGCTACGGCGTATTGCAGGAATTGTATGTGAGCGATTACTGGGCCATGTCGGAAATGAGGGCAGATAATACGAATTATCAGTACGATGAAAGCGACCGTGGGGCGCAGCAACGGGAAGAGATAGATGAATTCCTCATCACTCCTACCAACAACTATGTTAATAACGTATGGACTCAACTATACAGGAACATTCAACAAACCAATGTAGTCATTACCCGTATCGACGGTGTAACGTTTTCAAATGAAGCAACTAAAAAACAGTACCTCGGGGAAGCAAAGTTCCTCCGTGCGCTCTACTACTTTCACCTGGTGCGTCTTTTCGGCAGTGTACCGTTGCTGGTGAAAGAAGTAACCGGCCCGGAGGGGGCTTTGACCCCTACAAAGGCTTCAGTAGAGGAAGTATATGCACAGATCATTGCAGATGCAACAGAAGCTGCCGCTAACCTGCCGGCCACTTATCCTGCCGCTGAAACAGGCCGTGCTACCAAAGGCGCCGCACTAACGCTGCTGGGCGAAGTATATATGACCACAAAGGATTTTGCCAAAGCGGCAACTACCCTGAAAGAAGTTACTACGCTTGGCTATTCACTGGTGGCTGATTATGCGGACAACTTCGATCCGGCTAAAAAGAATAATGCGGAATCCATTTTTGCCGTGCAGTATAACTCCGGTATGGAAACAGAAAGCAGCAATTATATTTTCGTTTTTGGCCCGCGTAATGGTAAGAAAGATCTTACGGGTTTTAACGGTAACCTGGGCGGCAATAATATACCTACGCCCAGTATTGTGAATGCATATGAACCAGGCGATAAAAGAAAGGATGCTTCTATTTTTATGTACGACAGTCCTACCAATGCTGCCTTTGCTGAATCGGTTGCTTTTGGTGGAAAACTACCGCTCATCAAAAAATTCTATCATCCGCCATACGCGCTGGATGGCCGCGCCAATGAAAACTGGCCGGTATACCGCTATTCACAGGTATTGCTGATGCTGGCAGAAGCCATTAATGAAACCGGCAATGGGGACCCGCTGCAATATATCAATCCTGTGCGTAAACGCGCCGGCCTGAAAGAGCTGCCCGCCATGAGCCAGGCTGCCTTCCGGGACGCCGTATTCAATGAAGAACGCGTGGAGCTTGCTTTTGAAGATAACCGCTGGTACCAGTTGCTCCGTACCGGCAAAGCCATGTCTGTAATGACCGCGCATGGTGCTGAAGAAAAGAAACGGTTGTCGAGGTTAAGCCCTGCTTCCTACAATATTCAACCTTACCAGTTGTTATACCCGCTTCCTGAAAGAGAAGTGCGACTGAATGGCTTTGCACAAAATACCGGCTGGTAAAAAAAGTTAGAAAAACGGGAAAACGTTTACTATATTACTTCAGCTATAGTGAACGTCTTTCCCGGACAATGTATCAACTCAGGAACCTATTCAAGATTATATTATGACCACGTTACGTAAAAGAGCTTTTCCGCTGCTGTTACTGGTTTCTACCGTTCTTATGACCGGTGTGGCCTGTAATAACGGGAACGACTCAACGTCAGAGAACAAGCCGACAGGAAATCCAAAGATCGATGCCCTTAAATTACCTGATAACTTTAAGGCAGAACGATTGTACAGCCCGGGCGATAACAAGCAGGGCTCCTGGGTGTCGATGACCTTCGATACCAAAGGCCGCATGATCGTGTCCGATCAATATGGTTTTCTTTACCGGTTGCAGCTGCCTGCAGTAGGTGAAGATTCTTCCAAACTGAAAATTGAACAGCTCCGCATCGGTAACGATACTTCTACGCAAAAAGTATCCATGGGTTATGCGCAGGGGTTGCTCTATGCTTTCAACAGCCTCTATGTAATGGTGAATCACAACAGTGATGAACGTTTCGATAAAGGCAGCGGATTGTATCGCCTGCAGGACACCAATGGCGATGATCAGTTTGACAAGATCACCCTGCTGAAAGCACTGGAGGGCGAAGGAGAGCACGGGCCTCACAGCATCGTATTATCTCCCGATAAAAAATCCATCTATGTGATCGCAGGTAACTTTACGAAGATCCCGGAGATGAATAATTACAAAGTGCCTCCATCCTGGAACATCGACAACGTGCTGCCGTTTATCAAAGACCCTAACGGTCACGACAATACGGTAAATACACATGGCGGATGGATTGCGCATATCGACTCTACCGGTTCCAACTGGGAATTGATCAGCTCCGGCTACCGCAACCCGTTTGATCTTACGTTTAATGATGCCGGTGATATGTTCACCTATGATTCAGATATGGAATGGGATTTTGGTACTCCCTGGTACCGCCCTACCCGCATCTGCCAGGTAACCAGCGGCAGCGAATACGGATGGCGCCCGGGCACAGAGAAATGGTCGCCCGCCTACCCGGATAACTTACCACCGCTGCTGAACATCGGACAAGGCTCTCCTACCAACCTGATCTACGGCGGTAACGCCAGGTTCCCGGAGAAATACCGCAAATCATTATTTGCGTTCGACTGGAGCTTTGGTATCATCTATGCGATCAGCCTGCAGCCGGATGGCGCTTCCTATAGGGCGGGTGCAGAAGAATTCCTGTCCGGCTCACCACTGCCGTTAACCGATGGTATGATCGGCCCGGATGGCGCGCTTTACTTCCTTACAGGTGGCCGCAGGCTGGAGTCTGACCTGTATCGCGTGTATTATAAAGACAATAAGGAAAGTAATGAGCCATTAGCCGCTGCTCCGCCCACAGAAGCCGCCAACATCCGCAAACAGCTGGAAGCCTATCATGGTGGTGCAAAAGAAGGCGCTGTTGATTTTGCCTGGCCTTACCTGAAACACAGTGATCGCTTTATCCGCTTTGCAGCGAGAATAGCGATAGAAAACCAACCGGTAAGCCAGTGGCAGAATAAAGTATTACAGGAGAAAGATCCTGAAACACTGATCCAGGGAACCATAGCGCTGGCGCGCCAGGGAAAGGAAAATGTAGAAAAACTGCTGTTGCCTCAACTGATGACGATCAACTATGCATCTTTGTCGCCTTCCCAGCAGATCGACCTGCTGCGTGCTTTTGAACTGGTGTTTGTACGTATGGGTAAACCCGATGCAGCATTATCTGCCCAGGTGGCCGCGTATCTCGATCCGCAGTATCCTGCTGCTACCAATGACCTGAACAGGTCGCTGAGTAAAGTGCTGGTGTACATCAATGCGCCAAACGCAGTAGAAAAAACAATGGCATTGCTGGCCAGCGCCAAGGATGATACAGCCGCTGCTAAAACCGCCATGAAATCGGCCGACCTGATCATGCGCAACCCGCAGTACGGACTGGATATTGCCGGTATGTTATCCAAAATGCCTCCTTTACAGCAAACATGGTATGCTACAGTATTAAGCCAGGCTAAAACCGGCTGGACGCCTGAACTGCAGGAACAATATTTCAAGTGGTTCTATAATGCTTTCAATTATAAAGGCGGCCATAGTTTTATTGGGTTCATTAATAACGCAAGAAAAAATGCACTGGAAAATGTGCCGAAAAAAGAATACGCCCACTTCAACCAGATCTCCGGGGACTCCTTGCTGAAAAGCGGAGGTAACATGGCGGCAGGCTTCGCGCAGCCAAAGGGCCCCGGCAGAAGATGGACCGTGGAAGAAGCGCTTAAAGTAGTAGACAGCGCTACTACCGGCCGCGATTTTGAAAGAGGCCGTGCGATGTTCGCAACTTCGTTGTGCAGCTCCTGTCATGGTATGCGTGGCGAAGGCGGCACCGCCGGACCGGACCTAACGCAGCTGGGTACACGTTTTTCCAATAAAGACATCCTGGAAGCGATCATTGAGCCAAGCAAAACTATTTCTGATCAATACGAGGCCACTGTTTTTTCTCTGAAAAATGGCAGCACTGTAGTTGGTCGCCTGGTAACGCAGGATAAAGAGAAATACGTTATCTCCCAAAATCCTTTTGCTACACAGGACCAGCGGGAATTACTGAAGAAAGATGTAACAGGCACCAAAGCCTCTACGGTTTCTGTGATGTTGCCCGGGCTGATCAACCGTTTGAATGAAGATGAGCTGAGAGACCTGATGGCTTACCTGAAGTCCGGCGGTAACAAACAGGATTCTGTTTTCCTTGCAACTAAACAGCTGGGTAAGAAATAATTTTTTTTCCGGAAGATAAATAACGCGCGGATGAAGGCTAATAATCAGTCGTGGCAACATAAGCTCTCGAATCATTTTCAACTGGGAGGTATAGAAACGGCGGTGCTGGACAACGGCCCCGGGAGGGGAACCCGCATCGCCTGGATCAATACCGGTACCGGGTTACGTTATAAAGTGGTTATCGACCGGGCCATGGATATTGCGGATGCTTTTTTTCATCAGCATAGCCTGGCCTGGTTAAGTCATGGCGGAATTATTGCACCTTCCCGCGCGGTGAACAGAGGTTTGGACTGGCTCCAAACCTTTGGCGGTGGATTGATGACCACCTGCGGATTAATGCATGTTGGCGGCCCCGAAACCGATGAATATGGCGAGCGCGGCTTACATGGCCCCATCAGCAATACGCCGGCGGAAATCATTTCCGTAATACAACCCGATCCCGTAGCCGGGCAAATGGAAATGAGCATCACCGGCATTATGCAGCAAACCAGTGCACTGGGCCCCAAGCTGGCGCTGAAACGCACCATTTCCGGTACGCTGGGCAAAGCAGAGATCCATGTGCATGATGAAGTGATCAACAGGGGCAATATTACCGCGCCGCATATGCTGCTGTACCATTTCAATTTCGGATGGCCGCTGATAGACGAAGGCGCCGACATCTGCTGGAAAGGAAGCTGGGTATCCAGGGAAGGTAACCCGGATCATATTTTTAATGCGGACCACAATTATAAAAAATGCCTGGCGCCGCTCGATAGTCATGCCGGTGGCGGTGAAGAAGCCGCTATTATAGACCCTGTGGCAGATGCCAACGGATGGTGCACCTGTGGGGTGCATAACGCGGCGCTGCAACTGGCATTCTCGCTGCGGTTTAAAAAAGCGCAGCTGCCGGTGCTCACCAACTGGCAGCATTGGGGCAAAGGCGAATATGTAATGGGGCTGGAACCCGGCACGCATCCACCCACCGGGCAGGCGAAGGCCAGGCGTGATGGCTCGCTGCTGTTCATGGAACCCGGTGAACGCCGGGAGTATGAACTGCAGGTAAACCTGTTGCATTCCAACGAAACAATCAAATCATTTCTCACTGATCTTTTATAATCATTTTAAAGCTCATGGAAAAAACAAGCTTAGCAGAAAAAGCATTCGAACAGGGACAAGGGATTCTCCGGCTGGCGCCAACCTGGGTGCCCAGATCTTTTTGTGTGCCAGGACGGCGGATCAAATTGCACCCGGACGATTATTACGTACTGGGAGGCGAAAGAGGCGGTATTGACGAGCGTTGGCTATCCTCTACCACTCCGGCAAAGAACGGCCCTTTAACAGGCGAAAATGAAGGTTTAAGCATGGTGGTAGTCAGCGATGGCAACAGCACGCAGCAATTCTTACTGAAAGATGCCATCAGTGAATTAAAAGATAAGCTGATCGGGAAACGCTTATGGGATACCTATGGGGCCTGGCCTATGTATTCCAAGTTCTTTGATAACATGGGACCGCTCCCCCATCATATTCACCACAACGATGAAAAAGCTGCGTTGATTGGCCAGGCCGGAAAACCGGAAGCCTATTACTTTCCGCCGCAGCTGAATAATCATGGCGGTGATTTCCCTTATACTTTCATGGGTATTGCCCCTGGTACTACCCGGGAACAGATAAAGGAATGTTTGATGAACTTTACAAAGGGAGATAACAAGATCACCAATTACTCCCAGGCTTACCGCCTGGAACCAGGCACCGGGTGGGATGTTCCGCCGGGACTGCTCCATGCGCCGGGCAGCCTGTGCACTTATGAACCGCAGAAAGCCTCCGATGTATTTGCCATGTATCAATCGCTGGTAAACGAAGCCATTGTACCTGAAGTACTGCTCTGGAACGGCACCCCGAAAGAAAGCATCGGGGATTATGATGCGCTGATGGATGTGATCGACTGGGAACTGAACGTAGATCCCAACCAGTTCCAGAACCGCTTTATGCCGCCTAAACCGGCCGCTAACGGGGAAGGATATACGGAGAACTGGGTATGCTATAAATCAGATGCTTTCAGTGCCAAAGAACTGACCATTGCCCCGGGCGCTACCGTGGTGATCAGAGACAGCGCCGCCTATGGCATCATCCTGATGCAGGGACACGGTAAAATGGGCGTGTGGGATATTGATACCCCGGCGCTGATCCGCTACGGGCAGTTAACCAACGATGAATTCTTTATTAGTGAAGCTGCGGCAACTGCGGGGGTGAAAATTGTGAACCACTCTTCCACCGATCCCATTGTAATGCTGAAACATTTTGGTCCGGGTAATCCTGACCTCGTGTTGTAATTTATTAAAAGCAACGTTATGAAAGATAATAACTATCCAAAACTGCACAACGCCACCTGGCCGGGCATCGTGGGCAAAGGAGATGGCTCGGAGCCCATCATCCCGTTTGATACGCTGCTGGAAATGACTGCCAACGCAAACGTGAACGGCGTTAAATTCGACGGTATAGATATCGGGTTATTTGATCCGCATGTACCTGCAGACAGTTCAGACGATGACCTGAAAAGGCTGGTAGAAAAAGTATCTTCCTACAATCTTGAAATAGGTAGTCTTGTAGCGCCGATCTGGCCTCCCAGCGGAGGTTCTGCCATGGGCAGCAAAGAAGACAGGGCTAAGTTTGTAGAACAGGTGCGGAAAGCGTGCCATGTGGGCAAACGGCTCCGCGACCTGGGTATCCGGCCTAACGGCGTAGTCCGCATCGACTCCGCCTGCAGTCCGGAAGACTGGTCCAAAGATCCCGCCGGTAATACAAAGCTGATTGCACAAACTTTTAGGGAGGCCTGCGACGTAGCAGCAGGCTATGGCGAGAAACTGGCCGCGGAAGGTGAAATCTGCTGGGGTGGCATGCATAGCTGGAAAACCATGCTGGATACCCTGGAGGCGGTAGACCGTCCCAATATTGGGTTCCAGGCGGATATGTCGCATACCTTCCTGTACCTGCTGGGGTACAACAGCCCGGAAGACAGGATACTGCCGGCTGATTTTGAGTGGAGCGACCGCGAAACGCTGAAGGCGGGTCTGCGCAAACTCACACATGCGCTCCGTCCGTGGATGATCGACTTCCACGTAGCGCAAAACGATGGCACCGTGCACGGGAGCGGCTCCCATGATAAAACCGGCCGCCACTGCCTCGCCACTGATCCCAACGGCAAACTGAATATTGCCGAAGACGCAGGATTCTGGTTGCGCGACGATAACGGTGCGCTCACCAAAGCAGTGAAGCATATCTGCTGGGATGGTTGCATGTTTCCCAATGCCGTGATGACCCAACAGAAAACCTGGAACGATATTCTTGCTGCCATGGTAGCGGTAAGACAACAACACGGATGGCAGGAATAGTTTTTTAATTATTAACCAGTGAAAACTATGACAACAAAGAAAGAACTGAGGATAGGATTAATAGGATGCGGCTTTATGGGCAGAACCCATTCCAACGGGTACCTGCGGGTGAAAAATTTCTTTCCGGACCTGGCATACCAGCCGGTGCTGAAAGCCGTATGTTCCCGTACAGAAAGCAAAGCCCGTGCGTTTGCGGCGCAATGGGGATATGAATCTGTGGAAACAGATTGGAAAGCCCTTATTGCGCGCGATGATATCGATGCCGTAGACATCTGTACGCCCAATGATATGCACGCCGAAATAGCCATCGCCGTTGCCGCAGCTGGTAAAATGATCCTCTGCGAAAAGCCGCTGGCACGTACGCTGCAGGAATCGGAAGGCATGGTGGCCGCCATTGAAAAAGCAGGCGTGCCCAATACTGTATGGTACAACTACCGCCGGTTGCCGGCGGTTACCCTTGCAAAAAAGATCATCGACTCCGGCAAGCTGGGACGTATTTTTCATTACCGTGCCAACTTCCTGCAGGACTGGACCATTAACGCCAACCTGCCCCAGGGCGGCGAAGGGCTGTGGAGAATGGATGCAGATGTAGCCGGTTCCGGCGTGGTGGGCGACCTGCTCTCCCATTGCATTGATACCGCGTTATGGCTGAACGGCAGTATCACCAATGTAACAGCTATGACCGAAACCTTTGTAAAGGAACGCATGCACCAGCTCACCGGCAAAGTAGAAAAAGTAAACATCGATGATGCCTGCTCCTTCCTGTGCCGCTTCAGCAACGGCTCTCTTGGCCTCTTTGAATCAACCCGTTATGCACGCGGACATAAAGCATTATATACGTTTGAAATTAACGGCGAAAATGCTTCCATCCGCTGGGACCTGCATGACCTGAACCGCCTGGAATACTTCGATAACGCAGACGCCTCTACGGTGCGGGGATGGCGCTCCATTCATGTAACCGACGGCGACCAGCCCTATATGGATAAATGGTGGGTACCCGGGTTGGGTATCGGCTACGAGCATTCATTTGTGCACCAGGCAGCCGATTTCCTGAAAAGCCTGGAAACCGGGGCGCCCTGTTCCCCTACTTTTAAAGAAGCACTGGAAACACAAAAGGTATGTCAGGCAGTACTTGATTCAGCTGCCGCTGGTTCCTGGAAAGATACAAATGCAGCATAAGTAACGGTGAAGGCTATACGCAGTAGACTTACTATCTCCCAGGGATATACGAAAAAATATCAAACACTTTAAAATATCAATTATGCTGAAAAGAACCAGTGCACTGCTTTTCCCGTTGGCCGCAGCCAGCCTGCTGTTTACGACGGGCAGCTGCCAGACAGGCGGCAGTCATGCGGGCAACAGTCCCACCACCGACAGCACCGGTAGCAGTAAAGGCTTTGAGCAGATCTTCGACGGTAAAACGCTGAACGGCTGGGAAGGCGATTCCGTTCACTGGCGGGCGGAGAATGGCCATATTGTTGGTGAAGTAACACCGGAAACGCTGCTGAAAACCAACACCTTCCTCATCTGGAAAGGAGATCAGCCGGCCGACTTTGAACTGACCTGCGAATTCAAAATTACCAGCGGTGGTAACAGCGGCATCAACTACCGCAGTGTGATGGTGGAAAATGTGCCCCATGCACTGAAAGGCTACCAGGCAGATATTGATGGCGCCAACCGTTATACCGGTCAGAATTACGAAGAAAGAGGACGCACTACGCTCGCCTACCGCGGGCAGATTACCACTATCCCCGAGGCAACTGATTCACTAAAAGACGGCGTTAAAAACAACGCCTGGACACCTACGGTGGTCACCGGTTCACTCGGCAGCTCCGATTCGCTGAAAACACTTATCAAAAGCGAGGACTGGAACAAATGCCGGCTCGTGGTAAAAGGTAATCGTCTCCAGCATTACATCAACGGTGTACTGATGAGCGATGTTACCGATAACGATACGGTGAACGGGAAATCCAAAGGCTTACTGGGTGTGCAGGTGCACGTAGGCGGCCCTATGAAGGTAGAGTACCGTAATATTATGCTTAAGCGGCTTTAACCATGATATATATACAAAAAACGGCTGCAGCGAATTTTCACTGCAGCCGTCTTTTTTGCGGGAATACTGTGTAGATACTCCAGGGCAACAGTATGGATACTGCCTGTTTCCCCCGGATATTCCCCGTATCCGGGTCGTATTTTCGCCGAATATAACTTATATCTGTAAAGAGCGGATGATATATGAAAGATCTATGCTTAAATTCCGGAACAGATGGGTATGATCCTGGTCTTTATCCCTGAGTAATAGTAACTTTTTTTATCTTAGCTGCAAAAAAACAGGAAACAATGCAGCTATCGCTTGCCATAGACATGGACGAAACCATTGCCGATCCAATAAAAAAAGCCAGGGCATGGTATTACAGGGACTTCGGCAAAACATTCACTACAGAAGAGCTCCACGGCAAAACATTATCTGATATCCTGCCGGAAGAACATAAAACAAAGATCAAGGAATACCTGAATACGCCGGGCTTTTTCCGCGACCTGGAAATATTCCCGAATGCAGTGGAAGTAATAAAGGAACTGAATAAGAAATACAAAGTATATATTGTATCCGCAGCGATGGAGTTCCCTACGTCACTGAAAGACAAATACGACTGGCTGCAGGAGCATTTTCCTTTTCTCGACTGGCGGCAGTACTGCCTTTGCGGCGATAAATCTATTGTGCAAACAGACATTATGATAGATGATCTCATCCGCAACTTCAGCAATTTTAAAGGCCGGCCCTTGCTGTATCACGGGCATCATAATGTACATGTGGAAGGCTATGAAAGAATCATGGATTGGGAAGATGCCGCAAGAAAACTATTGTAGTTATCTGCCGCAAACCTGGTCCGCCAAAAATTCGTACCTTTCCGTACGGACCACGCTTAAATGCCGCTTTATATGGGAAAATTTTTTGACGATATCAAGCCCGTACACCAGGACTTTATCGCTGCACAGAAACTGTTTTTCGTTGCCTCAGCCCCGTTAAGTGACCAGGGCCATGTTAATCTTTCGCCGAAGGGGCTCGATAGCTTCCGGGTGCTTTCCGCCAACCGGGTAGCCTATCTTGATATTGTGGGGAGCGGGAATGAAACATCCGCGCATCTGCAGGAGAACGGCCGTATTACCTTTATGTTCTGCGCTTTTGACGGGCCACCTAATATTCTGCGTTTATACGGTAAAGGCTATACGGTGTTACCCGGCGATCCTGAATGGAAAGAGTTATCAGCTCTATTTACTTTACTACCCGCCACCCGGCAGATCATTGTGGCTGATATCCATAAAGTACAAACATCCTGTGGTTTTGGCGTTCCGCTGTATGAATACACCGGGGAGCGCGACCATGCCGCCAAATGGGCCGAAAAGAAAGGCCCGGAAGGACTGGAAGCCTACAAGGCCGAGAAGAACAGCGTAAGCATGGATGGATTGCCCACGCCGTTGGGAGCGTAATGATACCCGCAGCTATGCTTCACTGACCATCGGGATATAGCAATAAAAAAAGCCACCACCGGTGGCTTTGATATCTAAACACATCAATAAAAAATTAGTTCAGCACATAATGCGCCAGCACTTTCTGCACTTCATACACATCTACCGATTTACTGAACTGCTTCTTAATACTGGGTTGCATCTCGCCGGAGATCCAGATCTTCAGCTCCGCATCCAGTTCAAATGTGCCGGCTGTTTCCACGCTGAACCTTGAAATGCTTTTGTAGGAAATACTGCGGTATTCTGTTTTACTGCCGGTTAGTCCCTGCTTATCAATAAGGATAAGCCGTTTATTGGTGAAAATAAAAGTATCCCTGATCAGCTTAAATCCCAGCTCTACCCGTTCTGTATCCAGCAAAAGCTTGCCGTAATCCTTCGTTAGCTGCTCCGGGCTAACAGTGGCTGCATTGCCAATAAGGCCTGAAAAAAATCCCATATGAAAATGACGTTTGTTGTAGTGACAAACTACAAGATATTATAAATATTGCAAATAACAGAACACTTTCTCTACGCCTCATCTTTGGTGTTCCGCACCAGGCCTATACCTGATACAAAGAAAATAATCCCGATGACTGCGGCGACCAGCAACTGCCGCCAGTTCATATTCTGCTGGATAAATCCATAACCGGCATAAATGAGACCTGCTATACCCAGGATAGTCAGGATAGTTCCGAAGAGTCTTTTTACATTCATGGCTTGCGTTATTTGACAATGAGTCGAACAATATCTGTGCCGCCCGGGAAGCTGTTTCTGCCGTTGGAATGGAAAGAAAAAGAATATCTATATATTTGACTGATATATCCGTCTATCTATGAGGCTACTCACACTATTGATTGCTTTGCTTTTATCTGTCCACATCTGTACCGGACAAACAAATAAATTCCGCGCTATTGTTATGGCCGATGACTACCTGCAACTGAACATCGGGGAAATTATATTCCGTTATCGAATGATACTATGTACCTGGATTCCACTGGCATCATTAATATAGATCTGGCAAAAGAAAACCATCGTGTATTTTACTACGCATGGGGCGAAGGGCCAAGCAGGATATACCGTTTTCCTCAGGCAACAGTTGCAGATACCCTGGTAACTATCAGAGTGCCGGACTACCAGTACTACGCTGATTTTGTTGCCAGGAAAAAATGCCCGGTTTGTTTGTCGGGCAGGCATATTATCCCCATCCAGTATGGTTATCCCAGCCGAAAGATGTTCAGGAAATCCGATGCAGGAAAAATATCTTTGGGTGGTTGCATTCTTTCTAAATATTCACCCCGGTTGTATTGTAAAAAAGATGACTTCCGGTTTTAAGACGAACAGCAACAAATTCAGATCACCAATCATCTGTCCTGAAAGACGAAGCCGGCAACCCGGCTGAATTATACAGATCCCCCTTTACCCAGTTCTTAAATCCATATCTCACCGCTACCGGCGTTGTTACTGCATCACACTGCACCTTTACCTGGTTCCGGTGTATAATCACTGCTGTAGCAGCGTGAAAAACATGATCGCTGCCCGCCATCTCAAATTGCGCCAGCGCCTTGTTCCCGCTGGTAAGCCCATCTTTCACAAAATCAAAATAAAGATAAGCGGCCCGTCCCCTGGTCTTCATTTTCCTGAAAACAGGCGAAGCGTAGTCAATTCCTTTTTGATGGTATGTTCTTGCAAGCGCCCAATACGCCAGCCGCTGGCTTACTACTGTTTTATCCGGTGGATGGATGTACTTTTCTTCGCCTGCATCAAGCGTTACGGCCATACCGGCATGCGGAATATCCTGCAAAGCCAGCAACTGGGATTCCCTTAAAACAGCAGGTAACAATTTATGATAAGGATCCGCATAACCATAAGGCGCTATCTGCACGTAATAGAAAGGAAGTGTCCCTCCACTCCAGCGCGACCTCCATTCCTTTACCATGGCAGGTAACAGCCTGCGGTAAAGCAAAGGATGTTCCCTGTTGGATTCTCCCTGGTACCACACAAATCCTTTTACCGTATAGTTACATACCGGCAGGATCATGGAATTAAATAAGATGGA
>NZ_DATCRD010000385.1:0-3813 GCF_036569185.1 Chitinophaga sp. | reverse complement strand
TCATTGCCCTTGTCCATCCCGGCCCTCTGATCATCAGTGGATCTCCGTAGATATTTTCTTTTGAGTAAACGGATGCTATATCACGGCCATACAGTCCCAGTGAAACACTCTTAATGGCTTTTATTTTAAATCTCCAGTCGTAGGAAATAGAGATTTCCCGCAGTTTGAAAAAGTCTGCTTTAACGAGATAAGGAGTAGTTGTATAAGTGGCAGCATTCTGATAAAAATCGCGGATGGCTGTTATTTTCACATCCGTATTCTCCACATACTTCCCTGAGCCATCATCATATACAGAATTGGGGAATACAAATGGCTCCCTGTTATTATATAGTGTGAGTGGCGACCATCCTGAGTGGGTATCAAAGCCCCCCGCGCCATTATACTGGTGATTACCTCCTCTGAATTCCCCGAGAATGTAAAGTTTAAATTTCTTCCACTCCAGGTTTAAATTAGCGGCGGCGGTATAGCGGGGTAGTGTTCTCCCTGCAAATACCGGATTCCTGGAATCCGGCTCCGGCATCCCGGTTATACTGTTCACAATTACTTTCCCATCAGGCGTGCGTACCCAATCGGTTAAACTAAACTCAAAAGCATGGTGGCCGGTACGGGCCACCACCTGTGCAGGGCCTACATACGCCATTAGCTGATCATTATATACAGGTGGCAGTGAAATCACTTTATTGTCATTCAGCGCCAACCGCATATCAATACCTGCAATGAAACTACCGACTTTCAGTAACCTGTTGATCTTTACATCAAACTCCCATCCTGTATTATCATATACTCCTGCGTTATCGATGGTTGGCGATCCGCTGTAGATGGAATTAACCACTTCAAGTATAAGCCCGTTATTTCTTTGCTTATAATAGGTGACATCCAGGTTGATACGCTGGTTTAAAAAGGAAAAACTGCCTCCATATTCCTGTGAGATAACATTTTCCGGTTTTAAGAATGGATTGGGGTTATTGGGTTTATAAATATAAGATACCTGATCGCCATAGACCTGGTAGAGATCCAGGATCCTTTCCATCTGGTATGGCCTGATGTTCATATTGGCTGTTCTGGTAACAGATGCCCTCAACCTGGCTGACGACAACCATTTCCTTGCTGATAACCAGGGGATCATTTCTGAAAGCACTACTGATGTATTGGCGCCGGAATAAAAGTTTTTATTCCGGGCATTCTTGGCTAGTTTGGAGTCCCAGTCGTTCCTTCCTGTCAGCTCAACAAATACCATATCCTTATATCCTACTGAAAATGTACCGAACAAAGAATAGAACCTTGAAAGCACAGCCTGCTCCCGGGCATAGGTGTCTCCCTGCCGTCCGAATGCAAGATTGTAAACAGGAATGACCAGGTAAGATGAACTACCTATGACTTCTTTTGTATAGTTTTGTCTTATAGTATTACCCAGTGTGGTGCGGAAGGAGAAGGAACCGGCATTGTGCAGGCCTGTCAGCAAAAGGTCGTTATTAATAGCCAGTGATGTAAGTGTTTCTTCATTGAGTCTCGCAGGGAGATCCCGGTAACTCACTGACCTTCCCATAGCGCCATATGCCTTTGCAAAATCAGAATAAAACCTGGGCGCCGTAGTTGCCTTGGTATAGGAAGCGCTATAGGTGATGCCCGGACGCTCTGTGATGGTAAGCCATCTCAATGGCTTTATCGTAAAATCAAGATTCCCTGTTAATGCGTTCTCTGTTGATTTACGCCTGTTACTGTTTACTGTTTCATAGGGATTTTCTGTTTCGTCCGCCCAGTAATGATTACGGTCAGCCCAATGATCATTTATAAAATCTTTATAGCTTGTGAGCGGAACATGTGGCGGCGTCATATCTGTTCTGATAGAGCCTGGCCCTTTATCAGCATTGGTTAGTGTATAACCGAGGTTGATGCGAACGTTCCATTTATTGAATTGCCTTCCGGTGTTCAGAAGTATGCCCGCTTTATTTTGTTTGTCGCCCGGAAGAAGGCCCGTCTGGTTGGTATAAGAAAGACCAAGATAAAAATCAGACCTGTTGTCGGATTGTGAAATGGAAAGATTGTGCTGCGTGTTCCTTGCAACGTCCCAGAATTTCTGCCGTTCATTCGAATAGCTGTAAGGAACTTTCTGGGTATCCCCATTTTCATCAGGCCTCCCCAGTGGAACAAGCATGTTATTATATGCCGGTCCCCACAATTCGGATCCAACGGGATTATAGATGGGATTGTTCTGATCATCCGTAAGATCGCCTGCGCCGAACTGTTCCTGCACCTTTCTCTGGCTAAAATCTATATACTGAAAAGAGGTACTGCTTCTGAAATTTACTTTAAGCCCTTCTTTGTCGCCTCGTTTGGTTGTAATGATAATAACGCCGTTCACGCCTTCGGGCCCATATAATGCAGCGCCATTTGCACCTTTCAGCACTGTAATATCCTGAATATCGTTCGGATTGAGGTTATTCAGAAAGTCCAGTGCCAGGGTCGCTGAATTCTGGTCTGCCCCAAAAGAAAGGGGGGAACCATTCAGTATAAATAATGGCTGATTATTCGAAGACTGATTGATAGACCTGATACCCCTCAGCATAATGTTATTATCCGGCGTCATATCAGGGCTTAATGAGGAAATATTCAGGCCGGATACCTTGCCTATGAGGCCTGTGAGAATATTTCCCGGATTGGTGCGATTAATATCTTCCCCCTTCACTTTTGCGACAGCATACCCCAGCTCTTTTGTTCTTTTTTCAATTCCATATGCAGTAGTGACAATTACGTCATCCAGAGAAACAGGTTGCTGCTTAAGCTGTATAACACCGGCATTGGCGGCGTGGATCCTGATCTCTCTTGTGCTATACCCTACAAAAGAAACGATCAGCACATCGCCTGTTGCAGCTTCGATAGAAAAATCTCCGGACTGGTTGGAAGTTGTTGTAAGGCGCGGTTTATTCTTGACCGTAATTGTAGCGCCATTAAGCGCCGCGCCTGTTGAGTCGGTTATTCTGCCTGTAACGGGCTGCGAGGTATTGGGTTGCCGGTCTGAAAACCCGGCAACCCTGGTATAGGGATATATATTAATGGTTTTACTGCTGATCAGGTATTTCAAAGGCTGATCCCTGAAAATATTATCAAGAAATTGCAAAAGCGGCTGGTTAAAAGCCTTAATGGTAACAGGTTTGGCTGCTTCCAATGCATTTTCCCTGTACAGGAAATGATAACCGGTTTGTTTTTCTACCGCTGAAAAAACTATTTCCAGGGCAACGCCCTTTCCTGAGAAGGTTATATTCTGAGACAATCCTTTGGCTGATACCGCCATACAGGCAATAGTGAGAAAAAATACAGTTAGCTTCATAACTAACAGAGTTTGGCTGATATGACGATTGCTTCCACGAGCTGACCAACCGCATAAAGCAGTTTTTACCATATATTTGTCTTGTTTGGGTGATAAATAGGCTGTCTTTTCCGAGAACAGTGTTGTTTTATTATCGAAACGTCCGCCGGAAAGTGGTGTCAACACTTTCCGGTTTTTGTTTTGAATTATATGTTTATAAGCCGGCAGTAGGTTCTTTTATTGTCAATGTTCTACCTTCCAGCCGCACCTGTAGCCCGAATCCTTCTATAAAGCGCTTCAGGTCAGATAGCTGTACTCCTTTATCCATCTTACCTTTTAGTTTGAAAACAGGTATAGAACCTTCATACTTTACCTCTATGTTATACCATCTTTCAATATCCTTCATGGCCAGCTTAAAATCCAGGTCCGTAAAATCGAACATGCCATTCTTCCAGGCTAAAACCTTTTCCAGGTTGGCCTCAGGTATAAGGGTAAGCGCTCCGGTA
>NZ_DATCRD010000384.1:0-18500 GCF_036569185.1 Chitinophaga sp. | reverse complement strand
AGACAGCCATCAGACTACGCTATAAAAACGTGAACTGAGCGGATTTTGTCTGACTCAGGATTTTGATGATTTCGCTGATTACGCTGATTTGATTTTGTAATGATTTAATAAAAGTTTTGGGGAGATTCAGACGAAGGTATTCGCTTAAATCTCCCCAAATCATTTTAAATCTAAAGTAATCAAATCAGCGTAATCAGCGAAATCATCAAAATCCTGAGTCAGACAAAACTCGCGCTAATCGCGTATCTTCGTATTAACCATTAAATTTTTATTTGAGCACGCCCGTAGCCATATTACAGCAATATTGGGGATACGAACAGTTTCGCCCCCTACAGGAAGATATCGTGAACGCTGTACTGCAAGGACAGGACACACTGGCTTTGCTTCCCACCGGTGGCGGCAAGTCCATTTGTTTCCAGGTGCCGGCTATGATGAAGCCCGGGCTATGCCTCGTGATAACCCCGCTCATTGCACTGATGAAAGACCAGGTGGCTAATCTCAAAAAAAGAGGGATCACTGCCTATGCTGTTTATTCCGGAATGCCTTTCCAGGAAGTGGAAAGAGTTCTGGAAGCCGCCCGGCGCGGAGGATGCAAGTTCTTATATGTATCTCCCGAAAGATTACAAAGCAAACTTTTTCAAACCTATTGTGATGGGCTCCCGGTAAATTTACTTGCTGTTGATGAAGCGCATTGCATCTCCCAGTGGGGATATGATTTTCGCCCTGCATACCTGCAGATAGCAGATATCCGCAGTTTCTTCCCGGATGCCCCGGTGCTGGCGCTTACAGCTTCAGCTACTCCACGCGTGCAGGTAGACGTTTGCGAGAAGCTACTGATGAAAGAAGCCAAAGTTTTTACCAAAAGCTTTGCCAGGCCGAATCTTTCATACAGCGTACTGGAAGAACCCACTAAAATTGATAAGGTAAAACATATACTGGACCGCGTGCCCGGCTGCGGTATTGTTTACTGCCGTAACCGCAAACGTACCAAAGAAATTGCGTCGCTGCTGGAGTTACAGGGAATCCCCGCCAGTTATTACCATGCCGGTTTGCCACAGGCTGAAAGAGCGGCACGACAGGAAGCCTGGATCAATAATGAAACACGCATCATGGTTTGTACCAACGCTTTTGGTATGGGCATCGACAAACCGGATGTGCGCATTGTGGTGCATTACGATATGCCTGATGGACTTGAAGCCTACTACCAGGAGGCCGGCCGTGCCGGCAGGGATGAGCAGAAAGCGTATGCGGTGCTGTTATACAATGAAGAAGAGCTTGCAGAAATGCATGAGCGGATTGCATTGCAGTTTCCCACACTGGAACAGATCCGGGAAGTATACCAGGGCATTGTTAACTACCTCCAGGTACCTGTTGGCAGTGCGGAAGGTTTGTACTTCGATTTTGATATCAACGATTTTGCCCGCACTTTTCATCTTAATCTCACTATGGCATACAGCACTGTGCGCCTGCTGGAACAGGAAGGCGTGCTCCAACTGAGTGAGAGCGTGTTTCTCCCGTCGCGTGCAGAATTTGTTACCAATAAGGAATCCCTGTACGAATTTGAAAATGCTTACCCGGCGCTGGAAGAAATTATTAAAACATTGTTACGCACCTACGAAGGTATTTTCGATAATGCAGTGCCGGTGTACGAGCGGCAAATAGGGCGTATAATGCTGATGGAAGATGATGAGATCGCCGCACAGCTGCAGCAGCTGCATCAATATGGCATAATAAAGTACCAGCCCCGGCGCGATGAGCCGCAGCTGTGCTTCCTGCAGGAGCGGGTGTCGGCACAAAACCTGCGTATCAATATGGCAAGGGTGGAAGTACGTAAGAAGGTGTATGCCGACCGGCTCGATGCCATGTTTTCGTATGCCCGTAACCGTGATATATGCCGCACACAGCAGTTGGTGGCTTACTTCGGAGAAAAGGATGCTACTCCCTGCGGCGTATGCGATGTTTGTTTGAGAAAGAAGTCAGAGCCAATAGATGCAGCAGGATTTAAACGTATATCCGATCACGTTATCAGCATGCTGAAAGAGCAACCGCTGCTGTTTAACGTGCTGCAAAACAAATTACCCGACGTAAAAAGAAGCGATCTGATGGAAGTACTGCAATTCCTCAATGAAGAAGGACTTGTGGTGCGCGATGATGCCGGGCGGCTCTCGTGCCCGTAGCGGATTTTGTCTTGGAACACTGATTACGCTGATTATAAATGATTAGTTTGATTTTATTCTTTTAAATTTTATAAAAGATGAAGGGAGATATACGCGGATTAGATCCGCATATATCTCCCCTTTTTTTAAAATAGAATCAAAAAAGTAAAATCAAACTAATCATTTATAATCAGCGTAATCAGTGTTCCAAGACAAAATCCGCGCTACAGATCGATCACCCTTCCTTCCTTGCTGCTTTCAAAAGCGGCTTCAATAACTTTGATCACTTTAATGGCGTCCTGCGCTGGTACAGGATTAGGGGCTTTGTTCACCAATGCTTCGTAAATGCCCTGGTAGTAGTCCATGTAGTTGCCAGCGCCGCCGGGAATATATTTCTTTACTACTTCGCCATCAATTTCTGTGTGGAGCAGTCCCCATTCATGTGGTTGTTCTGCACCCCAGTCGGGGCTGTCGGGGAATAAACCTCTTTGCAGCTGCGCCTCCTGGATATCGGATTTTGTTTTGATAAAGGAGCCGGTACGGCCATGCAGCTGGTAAGCCGGCAGGGCTTCGCGCACCAGGTAGTTGCATTTTACACGTGCCCGCAGGTTATCGTAGTAAAGTACCAGTTCAAAGTAATCATCTACAATAGAATCGCGGCGGATGATGCGGATATCAGCCCATACCCGTTTAGGCATGCCAAACAGGGTAATGGCCTGGTCTATGAGGTGAGAGCCGAGGTCGTACAGGGCGCCTGTACCGGGGCCTCCTACTTCTTTATGTTTTTTATAGCTCAGCTCTTCTTTGAAGCGGTCGTAGTGTATTTCTGCTTCCAGCACATCGCCCAGCTGCCCGGATTGCAATACCTGCTTTACAACTTTATAGTCGCTGTCGTAGCGGCGGTTGTGATACACACTGAGCAGCAATCCTTTTTCGGCGGCCAGTGCAGCCAGTTGTTCCCCCTCTGCAGCGTGCACGGTGAAGGGTTTTTCAACGATCACATTCTTTCCTGCTTCCAGTGCGGCTTTCACAAAATCGAAGTGGGTGTAGTTGGGTGTATTTACTACGATCAGTTCCAGGTCTTTGTCGGCCAGCATATCTTCCACGCTCGTATATACTTTAACGTTAGGATAGCGTTGGCGTGCCAGATTTTTACTTCTTTCTACTACTGCTGTAAATTCAAATCCAGGGTTCACATGCAGGAAGGGGGCATGAAATATCTGTCCAGACATGCCATACGAGCATACGCCCGTTTTAATAATTCTACTCATACTCTTGAATATATTGATGTAAGCTAACAGCGGATCGCTGTCGTTGCATAATTAAAACCAGCTTTTACTTTTACTGCTTTTCCCGCCGAGGCCCAATGCGCCCAGCAGGCTGCGGGTGATAATATTAGCGGCAGTACGGCCTACCTGCCGGGCTACAGAGCTATCCATTACCTGCTCCAGTACGCCTTTTTCCTGTTTTTGCCTGCCGGAAGATTTGGGCGCTGCTTCGGCAGTAGCCGTTTTTTCAGCGGCTTCCTGCAATTTGGCGGTAAGGATCTCATATGCGCTTTGGCTGTCAATTTCCTCGCTGTATTTTTTTACCAGCTTGGAGTTGTTTACCAGGCCGTCAATTTCCGCGGTGGTCAGCACATCCATGCGCGACCTTGGCGATACCAGCATGGTAGCGGCCAGCGGGGTAGGAACACCTTTTTCATTTAAGCAGGTAATGAGCGCCTCTCCGATACCTATCTGGGTAAGCAGTTCATCGGTTTTATAGAAGTCGGACAGCGGGTAGTTTTCCGCGGTTTGTTTGATTGTTTTACGGTCGTTGGCAGTGAAGGCACGCAGGGCATGTTGTACTTTAAGACCCAGTTGTCCCAGTACAGAAGGAGGTACATCCATCGGGTTTTGGGTACAGAAGAAAATACCGACGCCTTTTGAACGGATCAGTTTAATGATCGTGTCTATCTGTTTCAGCAGGGCGTCGCTGGCCTCATTGAAAATAAGATGGGCTTCATCAATAAACATTACCAGCTTGGGTTTATCCAGGTCGCCTTCTTCAGGAAGTATGGCGTACAGTTCTGCCAGCAGGCTGAGCATGAAGGTGGAAAAGAGTTTCGGCCGGTCCTGTATATCACTTACACGCAATATGGATATGATACCCCGGCCATCGTCGCTGATCCGCATCAGGTCATCTACCTCAAAAGATTTTTCTCCGAAAAAAAGCGCAGCGCCCTGTTGTTCCAGCTCAATTACCTTACGCAACACGGTGCCGGTAGAGGTAGTGGATATCTTCCCATAATCTTTTTCCAGGTCCGCTTTACCTTCATCCCCGGCAAACTGCAATACTTTTTTAAAGTCTTTTAAATCAAGCAGAGGAAGTTTATTATCGTCGCAATACTTAAAAAGCATGGCTACCAGCCCGGCCTGTGTGTCGTTCAGCTCCAGTATCTTCGACAGGAGGATAGGCCCGAACTCACTCACAGTAGCGCGTAAGCGTACGCCTTTTTCCTGGCTGAGCGACAGGAGCTCTGAAGGATAGGCCGCCGCACTCCAGGTGCCGCCTATTTTCTGGTAACGTTCTGCAATCTTGGGATTGTCTGTACCTGCAGCGGCAATACCGCTGAGGTCTCCCTTAATGTCCATCAATAATACGGGTACACTGGCGTCGCTAAGCCCTTCGGCGATCACCTGCAGTGTTTTTGTTTTACCGGTACCGGTGGCGCCGGCAATTAATCCATGACGGTTGAGCGTTTTAAGCGGCAGAAAAACATCCGCGCCGGTTACTACTTCACCATTCAGCATGGCACAACCCAGCTTGAAATGCTCGCCTTTAAAAGTATAGCCGCTTTTGATATATTCCAGAAATGCATCCTGATTGGCCATGACGTAATTTTTTTTATGAAGATAATAAAAAGAACAAGCGTTTGAGCTTCAAATTATTATCAGGAATTACGTACTGTTTATCGATCATTAATTATTGATAATCGATAAATTTATTTTGAATTTCGATAAAGTAGAAATACCTTTGGGGTAATAAACAGGACGTAACATGAATATCAGTAAGTATCTTCTCCCGTTGAAAATCGTGCTGCTCGTTTCTGTATTGATCAGTGTTTATATCACGATCTTTAATGGTGTTGCTTTTTTTCAATCGGGGTTTAATCCTGGTACGCCGGGTTTAAAAGCAGCGGTGCTGCAGAATACTATACTGGGTTTACTTTATCTGCTGATGACCTTTTATTTGTTCCGGCTGCTGATCGGAGCAGGGAGTGAAGATATTATTTCACGGAAAAACCTTAGTTCGGTGAAGGGTATCCTGCTTGTTTTATCGGGCTTGTTGCTCACCAAAATTGTTTTTGCCTGGATAGCTGCCGATAATGTGAAGGTGTACAACAACCGGCTTTATTTCAGGTTGCTGAGTGTACTGGGAGCCAGCTGGGAGCTGCTGATGGCTTTCATGGTGATCCTTGCGCTGGCCATCGTTTTTGAAAGAGCGGTAAGCCTCAAAGAAGAACAGGCGCTCACCATTTAATGACCTAAACTGTAATATAAAATGGGGATAATCGTCAATCTGGACGTGATGCTGGCCAAAAGAAAGATGTCGCTGACAGAGTTGAGTGTACAGGTAGGCATTACGATGGCAAATCTCAGCATATTAAAAAGCGGCAAAGCGAAAGCCATCCGTTTTTCCACACTGGAAGAGATCTGCAGGGTACTGGAATGCCAGCCGGGCGATATATTGGAATACAAGGAATAGAGTGCTTTTTCATACATGATAGACAAAAAAAATCTGCTATTCGTTAGCAGATTTTTTTTATTTAATAAGATGAATAAGATGTTTTACAGATCCTCTTCCCTTTCCAGCATTAAAATAGCGCTCTGTGGTACGATATAATACGTTTCTTCCTCGTATACCACTGCTGTGGAACCGCTGAGCAGGAAAATTGCCAGATCGCCCTCCCGGACCTGTAATGGGATATATTTTACTTTCTCTTCTTCCGGTTTCCAGGATTCATCATTATCAGCCGGTACTGGTATAGCGTACCCCGGCCCCGTTTTAATTACATAGCCGCGCTGAACCTTTTCTTTTTCATGTACTCCTGGAGGCAGGTATAACCCGCTGCTGGTGCGCTCGTGGGGAGTAGCTGGCTTTATCAGCACACGGTCGCCCACAACGATCAGTTTTTTCAATTTATTATCTGTTGTTATGTGTATAGCCATACACTGTTGCTATCAAATATAATGCACTAGCCAAAACTGTGACAGACTGACAGTAAATTAAATACTGCTGAGTGAAAAAGTTTCACCTGCCCTGATCCCTTTGTCGGTTTGTTGCAGCATGCAGCATTCATTTACCGGGTCGTGCTCCAGGTAAAGGATATATTCTTTATCCACGGCTTCCTGCAGGAAGCTCTTTTTTTCCTGCAATGTTTTCAGCGGAAACATGTCATATGCCATTACATATGGTAAGGGAATATGACCGGTGGAAGGCAGCAGGTCTGCCATGTACACAATGGTTTTACCCTTGTAGCTGATCTGTGGCAGCATCATGGCATCCGTATGCCCGTTGGCAAAGCGGATGGAAACATGTTCGGTAAAATTCACCCCTTCAAGATGATCAATAAATTTCAGCTGGCCGCTTTCCTGGATAGGCAGTATATTTTCTTTCAGGAAAGAGGCCTTTTCCCTGTCGTTG
This sequence comes from Chitinophaga sp., assembly GCF_036569185.1. Taxonomy (GTDB): domain Bacteria; phylum Bacteroidota; class Bacteroidia; order Chitinophagales; family Chitinophagaceae; genus Chitinophaga. The sequence continues at coordinate 11,655 of NZ_DATCRD010000384.1, read as the reverse complement.
GGCTGTGTAGCCCATTTCCAATGGTCTTCATTGCTCCAGTAGGTAGCATTTTTAAAGGCCGGTACCAGCCGTTCGCCCTGGCGGATAATGCTGCCCCCGCAATGATCAAAGTGAAGATGGGTGAGGAACATATCGGTGATATCATCACGGTGGAAACCATATGCCGCCAGTGATTTATCAAGAGTAGCACCGCCATGCAGGTAATAGTGGCTGAAGAACTTTGCATCCTGTTTGTCGCCAATACCGTTATCTACCAGGATGAGGCGGTTGCCGTCTTCAATGAGCAGGCAACGCATGGCCCAGGTACATAGATTGTTTTCATCTGCCGGGTTCAGTTTATTCCAGATGGTTTTGGGCACTACGCCAAACATGGCGCCGCCGTCCAGTTTAAAGAACCCTGTTTCAATGGTGTATAATTTCATTATCCTTAAATTTTACGGAGTTGCTGTTTGGAAAGGTACTCAATTCAGGCCAGTTGCTTTTGCTTGCGCAGGGCGGAGATGATCCAAACCAGCCCGATCACAAAAAATACCACCAGCGCCAGTACGGAGTTACGCATATCTTCAGTGATATCATCTATATAAGCAAACGAAAACATACCAATTACAATGGACAGTTTTTCAGTAACGTCGTAATAGCTGAAGAAGGAAGTGGTATCTTCTGTTTCCGGCATCAGCTTGGCGTAGGTAGAACGGCTGAGCGATTGTATGCCTCCCATTACCAATCCCACCGCAGTGGCCAGCAAATAAAAATGCATGGCTGTTTGCATCTTGTAACCGGCAATACAGATACCTATCCAGAATATAACAACGGCAATCAATACACGTAAATTGCCAAAACGGGTGGAAAGCCTGGCCATGCTCCATGCACCGGCAATAGCTACTATCTGGATAATTACCACGGTAACGATCAGCATTTCATCGGGCAGTTTCAATACTTTACCGCCAAAGATGGTAGCTGCCATCATCACGGTTTGCACTCCCATACTGTAAAAGAAAAACCCGCGGAGGAATCTTTTCAGTACCGGCAATTGTTTTACCTGGGCATATACTTTCCTTAATTCTGTAAATCCTTCCGTGAATGCGCTACCGCTATGTTGTGGAGTGGTAGCAGTGCTTTTGGGCAGGCGTGCAAAAGTGATCTGTGCAAATCCAAACCACCAGATTCCCACCAGCAGGAAGGTAAGCTGTACCGGCTGGCTTTTGCCCAGCCCGAGTTTGGGGCCCATTACCACCAGGCCAAAGCCCAGCAGCTGTAAAATTACGCTGCCTATATACCCCAAACTGTAGCCACGGGCGCTGATACGGTCCCTGTCTTCCGGCGCGGCAATTTCAGGCAGGTACGAATTGTAAAATACGAGACCGCCGCAATAACCGATGGTGGAAAGGATAAAGCAGATCACGCCCAGCAGCAGGTGGTCGCCGTCAAAAAAGTAGAGTGCGCTGCAGGAAAGTGCCCCTAGTATGGTAAAGAAGCGCAGGAAATTCTTTTTATTGCCCCTGGTATCCGCAATAGACGAGAGGATAGGAGAGGCGAAGGCTACCAGCAGGTAAGCGGCGGCCATAGCATAGTTGTACAGCGCAGAGTTTACAAAGTTCATTCCGAGGAAAGAAACATGTTCACCTGTAACCGCTAAAAAATAGATAGGGAAAAAAGTAGTGGTGATAACCAGGTTGTACACGGAATTAGCCCAATCGTACATGGCCCAGCCATTAATCACTTTCTTACTGGCAGTCTTCATATAGCTTTTAGCTTTTCACGAAGATAATATTCCCGTTGATTTTATCTTTATTTATAATCCATGATATGGATATGCTCGCGGCACATGAAGTATTCCTGCTCATCGTTAGAGCTTACAATAATAAGGCGGTTGCCCCCATAATCATTGATGAGCTGCTGGTATACGGCGATACCAGCGGCATCAAGATTGGTGCAGGGTTCATCGAGCAGGAGAACGGGAACATCAGAGAGAATGGCCAGGGCCAGTTTGATGCGTTGTTTCATCCCGGAGGAAAAGTTGCGGAGTTGTTTATTGGCGGCTTTTTCCAGTCCGACCAGCTGCATCGCCATCGTGGGCGTAATGCCTGGCAGAAAGCTTTTGAACTGTTGATGGAACCGGATGATTTCTGTAAGGGTGAACTCTTCAATGAGCTCAAGATATGGAGCAGCAATGGAGCAATACCGGAAAAACGCATCAGGGGCGATGGGTTTTTCCGGTGTGCTGTAGGTAACAGTACCTTCGTTATGCTGAATGGCGCCGCTGATTACCTGTAATAAAGTGGATTTCCCTGAACCATTGGGACCCAGTATGGCATAGCGTTGTCCTTCACTAAAGGTGAGGGTTACCCGACGGAAGATCCAGTCGTAGTTAAAACGCTTACCTGCCTGGTTAAGAGATATCGTCATTGGTCCTGGAAGTATAGCCTCTCATGATACCACGTCCTGATTCACGGATGAACGACAGGATCTCATCTCTTTCATCGGTGGCAGGAAATTCTGCTTCGATGATATTCACGGCTTTTGATAATTTATAACCTTTTACAAAGATAACACGGTAAATGTCGAGGATGGAGTTGATCTTTTCAAGAGAAAAACCTCTTCTCTTCAGTCCTACGGAATTTACGCCCACATACGAAAGTGGTTCGCGTGCTGCTTTTACGAAAGGAGGTACATCTTTACGCACCATGGAACCGCCGGTTACAAATGCGTGATCGCCTACCTTACAAAACTGTTGGATGGCTACCATGCCGGCCAGCACTACGTGGTCGCCCACGGTAATATGCCCGGCGAGGGTAGTGTTATTTGAAAATACGCAGTAGTTACCTACTTCGCAGTCGTGTGCAATGTGGCTGTATGCCATGATCAGGCAATTATTCCCGATTTTGGTTTTCCATTTGTCTTTGGTACCGCGGTTAATCGTCACATATTCACGGATAGTGGTATTGTCGCCGATTTCAACGGTAGTTTCTTCACCCGCAAATTTCAAATCCTGGGGGATGGCAGAAATAACAGCGCCTGGAAAAATACGGCAGTTTTTGCCGATACGGGCTCCTTCCATAATAGTTACGTTGGAGCCTATCCAGGTACCATCACCGATTTCTACGTTTTTATGTATAACGGTAAATGGATCAATTTTTACATTAGGCGCAACTTTGGCGTCCGGATGTATGTATGTAAGCGGGTGGATCATGCTATTATTTGCCTTCTCTTGTTTTTATAATTTGTGCTATCATATCGGCTTCAGTAGCTACTTTATTGCCGATGAATACTGTCCCCCGCATTTCCACAAGCCCTCTTCTGATGGGGCTCAGCAACTCCATTTTCAGGATCATGGTGTCGCCCGGAACTACTTTCTGTTTGAATTTGCAGTTATCTATCTTGAGGAAATAGGTATCATAGTTTTCAGGATCAGGTACGCGGTTCAGTGCAAGGATGCCGCCTACCTGTGCCAGCGCTTCCAGTTGCAGAACGCCCGGCATTACAGGGTTGGAAGGGAAATGACCCTGGAAGAAATGCTCGTTGAAGGTAACATTCTTGATACCTACTACTTTCTCTTCTCCCAGTTCAATGATCTTATCTACCAGCAGCATCGGGTAGCGATGCGGCAATGTCCTTTCAATACGTGGTGTATCAAATACAGGTGGCTGATTAGGATCGTATACAGGTAAGTCTTTGTTATGCTTGTTCTTCTTGATATACGCTTTAATGGCACGGGCAAACTCCACGTTGGATGCGTGCCCCGGGCGGTTGGCAATAATATGCGCATTGATCGGGTAACCGATCAGGGCAAGGTCGCCTACTACATCCAGCAGTTTATGACGCGCCGGCTCATTCGGGAAACGTAATTCTATATTGTTCAGGATACCTTCTTTCTGTACAGAAATGGTTTCCCGGTTAAACACCTTCGCCAAACGGGTCAGTTCTTCTTCCGTTACCGGTTTGTCTACTACCACAATGGCGTTGTTGATATCGCCGCCTTTGATCAGGTTAAGCGATAACTGGTATTCCAGTTCATGAAGGAAACAAAAAGTACGGCAGGGCGCAATTTCTGTTTTGAACTCCTCAATGCCTTTCATTTTAGCGTGCTGAGTGCCCAACACCGGGGAGTTGAAATCGATAAGACAGGTGATACGGTAATCCACTGCCGGCATCGCCACCATTTCTACCTTTTTCTTCTCATCATAATAACTGATGTTGGTATCAATGGTATAATATACTTTTTTGGCGTCCTGGTTCTGTAAACCTATTTGCTCTATCGCTTCAATAAAAGCATAGGCGCTGCCGTCCATGATAGGAATTTCTCCTCCATCCAGTTCTACCAGTACATTGTCCACACCGGTACCTGCCAGGGCAGCCATGATGTGTTCCACGGTACTTACCCGGGCGCCGTTGTGCTCGAGCGTAGTGCTGCGGGTTGTTTCTACTACATAGTCCACATCGGCTTTCACGATAGGCTGTCCAGGCAGGTCGATACGTTGAAACTTAATCCCGTGGCCCGGTGTTGCGGGTTTAAGGGTCATATTAACATGGGCGCCTGTATGCAACCCGATACCCGACAAGGTAATTTCGCCTTTAAGGGTATGCTGGTATTGCAACTGTTGATTTTCCATAATAAGCTAACTAATATATAACTATTTAATCAGTAATCATTTATACACCCGCTCGTTCCTGCAGCAGTTGTTTTACCATCTCTTCAAGCTCCTTCACGCGCTTTTCAAGGTCCGGCAAATTTCTAAAAATTGCCTGACTTTTCAGCGAACTTTTATAATCGTACGCCGGCGAGCCGGTGAGGGAAGTATTAGGCACTGTAATAGACTTGGATAAGCCGCTCTGTGCATTGATCTTGGTATTGTCGGCAATATGGATATGCCCTACCATGCCCACCTGGCCGCCGATAACACAGTTCTGGCCAATTTTGGTACTGCCGGAAACCCCGGTTTGCGCGGCGATCACGGTATTGATGCCGATATCCACATTGTGCGCTACCTGGATCAGGTTATCCAGCTTCACACCCTTACGGATCACGGTACTACCCATGGTAGCCCGGTCGATGGTGGTATTGGCGCCAATTTCCACATCGTCATGGATCACTACATTGCCAATCTGTGGTACTTTTTTATAGGAGCCGTCCGGCTGGGGGGCAAAGCCAAAGCCATCGCCGCCAATCACACAACCGGCGTGCAGCATTACGCGGCTGCCCACAATGCAGTTATCATATACCTTTACTCCCGGGTACAAGATAGAATCGTTGTTAACGATCACATTATCACCCAGGTATACGCCGGGATATATTTTTACATTATTGCCCAGCACTACATTCTCGCCCAGGTAGGCGAACGCGCCTACAAATACATTCTCACCCATTTTTACAGAGGTGGGAATGTAGGAGGGTTGCTGTATGCCCGACTTATTGCCGGTCAGGTACCGGTACTGTTCCAGTAACAGCGCAAAGCTGCTATAGGCATCCTTCACCCGGATCAGGGTCGATTTAATGGGACGCTCAATCACCAGGCTCTCATTCACGATCAGAATGGAGGCGTTGGTGGTATATATGAATTCTTCATATTTAGGATTGGCAATGAAACTGAGCATACCCTCGCCAGCTTCCTCAATCTTGGCGATGTTGCTCACCTTTACGTCCGGATTTCCCTCCAGCTTACCATCTAACATGGTAGCTAATTGTAATGCGCTAAACTGCATAGTTTAAAATTGTAATGTTTTCCAGGCTACACCGGATAGTATGAACTTATTATTTAACATTTTATTCCTTATAAAACGTTGTTAGCCTGAATTTTTGGATGACAAATGTAGAATTTTTTTACCGGTATCGCCAGTGTATGGCTAATCAGTGCATTGTCGATGGAGGAAATGTCTTTTACAGTTCCATCTTTAAATAGGATATTGATCTTTTCGTCGTTGACGTTGTAAGCCCTCAGCGAGGCCGCACCGGTAAAAACAAAGTAATCCAGGTCTGCACCCTCAATCCCCCATTTTTGTCTGACCTGTTCCTTCAATAATAGCGCTGCACTTCCGTCGAAAGCCTGGTTACTTAATACAACCTTAAATAAGTTCCTGTTTATTAACCATTTACATAAAAGTGACAAGACTTTGTCTTCATGTGTTGTCCATACTTTAATAGCTCCCATTAAATCATAATCGTCCAGTTGGCAAAATAGTTCCAGGCACTCAGGCCCGCACTCAAAGTTGTTCTTGGTAATGGTATTATACAGGAAATATGCCAGAGCCGGGGAGCAGAACAATTCTTTTCCCTCCTGGGCCAGCGCTTTTGCCCTGGTCAGGATCTTTACCAGCATATTTTCGGCGCTGAGCACTGTTTTATGCAGGTATACCTGCCAGTACATCAGCCGCCGTGCTATAATAAACTTCTCAATGGAATAAATGCCCTTTTCCTCCACCATCAGCTCCCCTTTATGTACAATCAGCATTTTGATAATGCGGTCGTACCCGATGGTGCCCTCGGCCACCCCGGTATAGAAGCTGTCGCGGTTCAGGTAATCCATCCTGTCTACATCCAGCTGGCTCGATACCAGCTGGTGCAGGAATTTTTTATGATAACGCCCGTTAAAAATATCCAGCGTAAGCGACAACGCCCCGTTCATTTCCCTGTTCAATGCCTCCATCAGCCACTGGGAGATCTCTTCATGCGATACGCCCTCAATAATGCCATTCTCCAGTGCATGGGAATAAGGCCCATGCCCGATGTCATGCAGCAAAATGGCCATTTTTGCCGCTACTTCTTCTTCAGGGGTAATGTCTGCTCCTTTGCTGCGAAGCTCCAGCAATGCCATACTCATCAGGTGATAGGCGCCCATGCTATGATGAAACCGCGTATGCATAGCACCAGGATACACCAGGTGGGCCAGCGCCATCTGATGTATGCGGCGGAGCCGCTGGTAATATGGATGTGAAATGAGGTTAAGAATCAACGGGTGATCTATGGTAATAAAGCCATACACCGGATCATTAACAATCTTTCGCTTGCGTTCGGTCATTTGCATTTAATTATACGATTTCAGGCGGGTATCCACGCCTGAATCCCTGGTGCCTGTATGCAAAACTACACCCGAAATTAATTATATGTAATTTTTTTACTTATAAAGACGCGCTGCATCCACGATACCCCTATGACAGTATAAACAATTGGTAGGTTACAGGTAATTCATGTTATGGATGCGAAGGTAAATAACTTTATCAGGCTGTTCACTTTTTCCTGCTATCATTTTACCGTGTTCAGCCCTTTTTAACATATAATTACCGGCAAATGATACTCGGGGAATGATATTTGCCAAAAAATAGGGGTAATTTCCTTTTTTTACCGGAACCTTAAATCTTATTATGAGTCAGATAAATATACTATGGGTAGATGATGAAATAGAGTCCCTGAAATCACAGATTATCTTCCTGGAAAGCAAAGGCTATAAGGTGTCCCCCCTGACGAACGGGCATGATGCACTTGAATTTCTGAAAGAACAGGTGGTGGATGTAGTGCTGCTGGACGAATCTATGCCCGGCATCACCGGCCTGGAAACCCTCAGCAAGATCAAGGAAATTGACCAGCAGATCCCGGTAGTGATGATCACGAAAAATGAGGCGGAAAATGTAATGGACGACGCCATCGGTTCCCAGATCACCGATTATCTTATCAAACCGGTAAATCCCAACCAGGTATTATTATCTCTAAAAAAAATAATTGATAACAAAAGACTGGTGGCCGAAAAAACCACCACCGCATACCAGCAGGAGTTCCGCAGCCTGTTTATGGCTCTCAGCTCCAACCCCGACTTTAATGAGTGGATGGACATTTACAAGAAACTGGTGTATTGGGAAATGGAAATGACCAAAACCAACAGCCCGGAAATGCTGGAAGTGTTCAATGCCCAGAAAACGGAAGCCAACAACGAATTTTCCAAATTCATCAGCCGCCATTACAGCGACTGGCTTCATCCAAAGGCAAAGGAGGCCCCGGTGATGTCGCATACCTTGTTCCGCGATAAAGTAGTGCCTAACCTGGATCCCAATGTGCCCAATGTATTCCTGCTCATAGATAACCTGCGGTACGACCAGTGGAAGGCGATCCTGCCCATTTTCCAGGAATCATTCCGTTTGGTAGAGGAAGAATCTTTTTACAGCATATTGCCCACCAGTACGCAATACAGCCGTAATGCCATCTTTGCCGGCCTGCTGCCGGTGGATATTGAACATAAATTCCCCCAGGAATGGAAGAATGATGACGAGGAAGGAGGGAAAAACCTTTATGAAGAACATTTTTTTGCCGCCCAGCTGAAACAGCTGAAGCTGGATCCCCGCTTTTCCTACACTAAAGTGACCAATCACGCCGATGCCCAGGTAATGCTCAACAATATCCATAATATGCTGGATTACCCGCTGAGCGTGATTGTATACAACTTCGTGGACATGCTCAGTCATGCCCGCACGGAAATGGAAGTGCTCAAGGAACTGGCGGGCGATGAAGCCTCCTACCGCTCTATCACCGCCAGCTGGTTTGAGCACAGCCCGCTGCACCAGGCGCTGAAACGCATCAGCGACAAAAAAATAAACCTCATCATTGCCACAGATCATGGCAGCGTAAGGGTGAAAACGCCGGTGAAAGTGATAGGCGATAAACAAACCACTACCAACCTGCGCTACAAACACGGGCGCAACCTGAACTATGATCCGAAAGAAGTGCTGGCCTTCCGTGATCCCCGTGATGCAGGATTACCAAAGCCCAACGTAAACTCTTCCTATATTTTTGCAAAAGGAGACGGGTATCTCTGCTATCCGAACAACTATAATTATTTTGTGAACTATTACCGCAATACCTTCCAGCATGGCGGTATTTCCCTGGAAGAAATGATTGTACCTTTCGCCAGGATGGTAACGAAGTAACAACACCTTTTTGCTATTTTTGCGACATGAATATCAAAATCACACCTAATAACCTGACCAAACTGGAAAAGATCTTCGAGGAGGCTAAATATGTACTGCGCTTCGAAAAAGGTAGTTTCCTGTCCGGTTACTGCATCCTTGAACATAAAAAGGTGGTAGTGATCAACAAATTCCTGAACCTGGAAGGGCGCATCAATACGCTGATCGATATTTTATCGACCCTGCCGCTGGACGAAGAAACACTCACGGCAGAGTCGCATAAGCTGTACAAACAGATACAATCCAGTAAACCCATTCCTGAAGCAGGAGAGGAGGAAAGCGGAACCCCTGACGGGCAGGCAGCGGAATAAGCAAAAAAGACAAATGATGTTGGGATGAAAGTTACATTTTTAGGTACAGGCACGTCGCAGGGAGTTCCGGTTATAGCTTGTGGTTGCGAAGTTTGCTCCTCGACAGACAAAAAAAATAAACGCTTACGCAGCAGTATTATGATCACCGCTCCTGCGGGAAATATTGTAGTGGATACCACCCCGGACTTCCGCTACCAGATGCTGCGCGAAAAGGTAGGCCACCTGGAAGCGGTGCTCATTACCCATTCCCACAAAGATCATATTGCCGGCATGGACGATATCCGCGCTTTTAATTATTTCCAGAAAAGCGCTATTAATATTTATGCCACTGAGTTTTCCCAGAGCGTTATTAAGCGTGAATTTGCTTATGCATTTGCTGATTTCAAGTATCCCGGCATCCCTGAAATTAACCTGCAAACCATTTCAGATACCTCTTTTGACGTAAACGGGCTAACGGTTACGCCTATCCACGTTATGCATCACCAGATGCCTGTACTGGGTTTCCGTATTCATGACTTTACCTATATTACAGACGCCAATTACATTGCGCCGGAGGAAAAAGATAAGATCCGCGGCTCAAAGATCCTTGTACTGAATGCGCTGCGCCGCGAAAAACATATCTCTCATTTTACGCTCGATGAAGCCATTGCACTGGGCAAAGAATTAGAGGTGCCGGAAGTGTATCTTACGCATATCAGCCACCAGCTGGGATTACATGAATCAGTATCAAAAGAATTACCTGCTGGCACACACCTGGCTTATGATGGCCTGAGCCTTGAAATTTAAGGCGCCGTTTTATTTCTGTTAACAAATTGCTGCGTATAAAGTGATAGCTTGAGAACAAAATTGTTGTTGACCCATGCGGAAATCATTTGCCCGCGAATACCTGCGCTTTTCCAGGAAGGAACAATATGGAATAATAACGTTGGGGATACTCATGCTTATCACGGGATTTATTCCTGACCTGGTCTTTTATTTCCGGCGGCGTGTGCCCGTTACCGGTAGCGACGATCTGAAAGCCGCAGTGCTGGCCTTTGAAGCAGGGATAAAGGCTGTTGAAGAAGAACCGGTAATTTTACCGCCTGCACCTGCCGGCCTGTTTTATTTTGATCCCAACACCCTGCCTGCCGCCGGCTGGCAACAGCTGGGAGTAAGCGAACGCACAGCCGCTACTATCGGGAAATACCTGGCCGGTGGCGGCCGGTTCAGGAAAGCAGCTGATCTTGGTAAGATATATGGGTTGCCACCGGCATTGTATACGCAGCTGATGCCCTATGTGCGTATAGAAAAAAGTAAAGAAGATACCAGGTTTTCCGGGAGATGTGACAGGCCGGAGCGCCGTTATGCCGGGCACTATGGCGACGGTCACCGGGATAGCAGCCGCCATCATTACGGCGGAAGCCGGAATAGTAGCCGTTACCCAGGTACGGATACCACTTCGTTTACCCGTTATCGTAAGAAAGCCCCGGCTGCTCCTGTTGATATTAACCTGGCGGATAGTACTGCCTTGCAATCCCTGCCCGGCATCGGGCCCGGCTTTGCAAGGCGGATAATTGCCTACCGCGACCGGCTGGGAGGCTTCTATTCCGTGGAACAGGTGGCGGAATGCTATGGTTTACCCGACTCCACATTTCAAAAAATTCAACCGTTCCTAAAGATTGGTAGCAGTTCTCTAAAAAAACTAGACCTCAACCTCACAGATGAAAAATCTTTGGCAGCTCACCCATATATACGTTATAAACTGGCCCGCCTGATAGTGCAGTATCGTAATAGCCACGCGGGTTTCAGAGCGGTATCCGACCTCCACAGCCTGCCGTTGGTGGATGAGATTATTTATCGTAAAATTGAACATTACATTGAGATCAAATAATAAATCCACACGTTTATGAATTTTGCGCCTACGGAAATGCAACAACAGATTGCACAAATGATCCGGGACTTCGGAAAAACAAATATGCAGCCTCACGTGATGGAATGGGATGAACAACAGGAATTTCCCGTGAAGGTATTCAAACAGCTGGGAGAACTGGGCCTTATGGGCGTACTCGTACCACAGGAATACGGTGGCAGCGGGCTCGGATACCTGGAATACGTAACGGTGATCAGTGAAATTGCACGCATTTGCGGGGCCATCGGATTAAGCGTGGCGGCCCATAATTCCTTATGTACCGGCCATACTTTGCAGTTTGCCAATGAAGCGCAGAAACAACGATACCTGCCCAAACTGGCTACCGGTGAATGGATTGGCGCCTGGGGGCTTACAGAGCCTAATACCGGATCGGACGCCATGAATATGAAATGCGTAGCAAAGAAGGAGGGGAACGACTGGGTGCTGAACGGTACAAAATGCTGGATCACCCACGGCAAAAGCTGTGATGTGGCGGTAGTAATAGCC
>NZ_DATCRD010000383.1:0-4154 GCF_036569185.1 Chitinophaga sp. | reverse complement strand
AATATCCTCTATCCCACCAGAAAGATGGGCTGATAGCAATATAAGCGTTAAACATATCCGGCTGCGTTAGCAGGCAATTGATCGTGGTGATACCGCCGAATGAATGCCCTGCGAAAATTTTAAAAGGTTGTGTTTTGTAGTGCGCATCAACATAGGGTATCAGTTCCGTACCAATGAACTGTAGGAAATTATTGCCCCCGCCGCTCGACTTATACCTGAAGCTGGAACTGGTATCAGGCTTTCCCCAGTAATCATAAATGCTATGGGAGGGCGTAAGGTCCCTTGTACGGTTGGTATTGGGGATGCCGACTATAATCATTTCGGGCATAACATTTACATCCCAACGGCTAAGGTACCGGCAATATTCTGCCGTCAGGCTGAAATGATTATCCCCATCAAGTATGTATAATACCGGGTATCGCTTATCGGGCAGCAGGGTATCTGCAGGCGGTACATAAATATAAATTTTCCGGTCTTCACCCAATACTTTAGACGGGAGCTTGATGATATCCGCTGATATGGGTTTAAAAGGCGGATCAGTTTGGGCAATTGAACCTTTGGGGACTAACAGTATAAGGAGAATATATACCAGGCTGTTTTTAAAATGACGCTTTCTGTAAATCATGCGAATCAAGGGTTAATGTATGAGATGCCCAGGTACACTGGAATAGTAAAAGTTGTGGTCCGGTTACACAGGCGGCTCACACTAGCTCCTGTCTGTAGGACACTTTATCCATGATCAGCCATTTCCCATCTAACTTTACCAGGTTAAACCGGTCAATGAACCTAAAGGTGGCAAAAGTGAGTTGCACATGGGCCGACCCGGTGTCTCCATCCCAGGTATAGGAAAGGAGCTCAGGTTGGCATTCCTGTACGGTTGCCTGGGCAACGAGGTCCAGGTATTGCGGCAGTGTCCATTGAACCAGCTTGCCTTCTATGATGGTCCTGATATACGCATCGGGGTGAAACGCCCTGCGCATTCTTTCGATGTCTATTACCGGGCGTCCTTCAAGATAGTCGTTAAGAGTAAGTTGGATTAAATGCTTTTCGTCTTCTACATTGATTTTGCTTGCCAGGGTTTCCATATTTTTTTTGCCACAAATTTATTTGTTTTTTTTCCAACCCTCCAAATGTATATCCGGTACCCGGTGATAAGAACCTCAGGATGCTCAGGGAAGCGCCTGTTGCTGAAAGGCAATAATGGCATCGGTAGCCCGCAAATAGCCGCCTGCGCTACGGATGGTATCTTTTATATGGTGCAGGGAATGCCTGATCGTTTCGTCCTGCAATACGGTCGTTACAGCCTCGTGAAGTGCCTGAGCGGTAAGATTGTTGCGGTCAAGAACAAGACCAAGCTGCAAGTCCCTTACACGCTCTGCTGTTGTTTGCTGTTCCTTTATGGATGGCAGCACCACCAATGGTATGCCATAATACAGGCTTTCCATGGTGCTGTTCAAGCCGCCATGAGTAACAAAAACATCTGCATGGGGGAGCAGGGCGGTCTGGGGCACAGATGCTTTTACAACAAAATTACCAGGAATGGGTTCCAGCGTGCGTAAGTCTATCTGATCTCCTACCGACATTACCACGCTCCAATCAGGCGTTGCAAAAGCAGCAAAGCACATACGGTAAAAATCAGGATCATTATTTCGTAATGTGCCCAGCGAAATATAGATCCTGGTTACCGCTGAATGATCACTTTGAGCTACCGGCCATGGGATCGGCGGTGGTACTGTAAAGGATGGCCCTACAAACAGGAAACGTTCATCGAATTGCGCGGCATCAACCTGGAATGTTTTTGGCAGAAATACCAGCGTTAGCCCCGGCACTTCTGAAAACACCTCCTGCAGGGTTATAGCAGGGAGCTGGTACGATGTTGTTACGGTTGTAAGCGCCTGATTGGCAGCATGTGCAAGTAATTTGACATCCGGGTCAGTAAAGGTTTCCGTAATTTTTTGCAGTCGCCTGGGACTATGAAAAGGCCGAAAGCCGATCACAGGTAAACGCAATATACGCGCGGCGAGCCGGGGGGCAAGCAGCATGGTATTGAATATAATACAGTCGGGGTTTATACTTCTCAACTTGTCTACAATCTCCGGTACTATGCGTGGTGATTCACGCGCCATCAAAAACGGCAGCAACGCAATTTCCTTATCCCCCGGTGGCGTTGTATTTTGAGCCCGTGAACTTCCAGGTAATACAACCGGGATGCCACCTGCTTTTTGTACGGCTTCGGCGAAGGATTCGCCAATAAAATAATAAACCTTATGCCCACGCCTGTTTAGCTCTGCAACAATAGGGAGCGTCGGGTTTATATGACCATGTGCTGAAATGTTGAAAAAAACGAAAGTGGGCATGTTTAATACTCCTTGGTAAGCGTGATATCTTTCCCAAATGTATATAAAATGTTCCGGAAAATATCCGTTGGCCGCTCCGGGTTATGAGTGCGAATATTATCTCCGTTTACTTAAATTTACAGCTCTTCTTATCCGGGGACGATTATACCGTTGCACGAAAATTGGATAAAGGTTGAATAAAACATTTAGCGCCAACAGGCACAGAGATTTAAGCACTCCAAATTTGTAAGCCACAAAAACATTAAATCCGAAAACTATAATCAGGATAATTAAGTGATCCAGTTCAGATTTTTTTGTTTGGTAATATAAATTTGTCAAAGCTTTGGTATTATGCTCTATGGGAAAAGATTTCCTGATTACTTTTTCCCAACCGGTCCAAACCAGTAGCTTCCTGAAGAAATTTACTCCAAAGTACTCGTATATTTTCCCTTTCCTTTCCCATCCTTTTTCATCATAGTAAGAAGAAGCGAGTTCGCTTTTTAGCGCAGTAGTAAAAACAGATACACATAGCATCAATAGCCAATTTACCGCCCAGGCGAATGCAAATCCATCGATCCTTACATAATATACCAGTGCGTAGATAGCGCCAATTGATAGTATCGTAATTAAAATTAAGAGCAGTGTTTTCCTCATTGATTGCTTTCGTTTGGAAGCCAGGATTTGTGGTAAATGAAATGGGTATCCTTTCTACCATACATCCGCTAAACTAAATTTAACGGGCTAAGGTAGATATTTAAAGTCAATCAGGCAATAAGTCAGATTGGTATGACTACAGCCAATAACGCTGCCACGAAGAAAATAAACAATCCCCCGGCAGCCCAGGAACCACCAGGGGATGTTGTTTTAATTCACCATATGCAATGCTACATAACTGGGTGGCCCAACAAAGATCCATACCCTGTTAGCGCCAAGCAATACTGCTGTATCATAGCCATCAGTATAATAAATGATCCTGCGCGAAACTGCAGTTCCGAAGGAGTTCAGCAGGTTTTGGGTAGCCACATTCCGGGCAGACACATAGTAATAGTAACCATCAAACCGGTACTCATAATCGCAGTCAGTACTTCCTTCGTTACCCATATCCCAGATACCATAATAATTAGTACCGGCATATGATCTGTAGTAAGCAGCAGATGGATAGCTGGCGGTAGGACAGGAAGCTATTGTAACGTCTGATTTCTTTTCCAGTGAAGTGAATAGTTCGTTTGTTTCTTCCTGGGATAGTTTGTTGAATGGTTTTTGAAATTTGCTTAGTGAAGCAGCGTATACACTTGAGCGTATATCTTTTGCTCTTTTAAGATTAGCACTGATCAGCGTTTGCTGCGCAGTGCTGATCCTGCCATTGGAAGCCGCTGCCGCTTTTCGTGTCAGGGAAACAGAATCACTCTTAAGGCGTAGTTCTTCGAACTGTTCCAGTTCCTCTGCAGACAGCGACGAGTATGCTTCTTTAAATGAGGCACAGTTGGCAGGGGTATTTGGTGCGTATAATTTCTGCACCAACTCTGCTAAAGAAACTTTTGCTTTTGGCGCTTCAAGCGTAGCACTGGTTTTTTCTTTCTGACATGCGGCAACTGCAATAACTATTGTCAGCGCTGCAAAGGGAGTTAATTTCAATAATTTTTTCATAATTGATTTTTTAAGATAAACACTAAAAGAATGATCCTGTATGTAGCCTTGCAGGAAGGGCTTTGGACAGTCTCCCTACCAGGGAGATACGGCAAAAAGCCTCCTGTCCGCGTGTTAGCAGAAATAACTGATGGTAAAAGGAGTTTAAGAGTTATCGGATTATTGTTTATT
>NZ_DATCRD010000382.1:0-18120 GCF_036569185.1 Chitinophaga sp. | reverse complement strand
ATATTCCTTTTCATTGTTCGTTTCCAGGGAGAATCCTACCAGCAGCTGACGTGGCCCTTTGCGGTCGCCCAATGAGCGGAGTATATCGGGAGTTTTTTCGAGATCGATGTGTAACTGGGCTTCGCCTTTTTTGATTTTCTTATCAGCTACTTTTGCCGGGCGGTAATCC
Organism: Chitinophaga sp.; assembly: GCF_036569185.1. GTDB lineage: Bacteria > Bacteroidota > Bacteroidia > Chitinophagales > Chitinophagaceae > Chitinophaga. Next base: position 17,951 of record NZ_DATCRD010000382.1, on the reverse strand, counting down.
GCCACTGCTGCGGCAGCCACCACTATTCCCGCGCCAGCATACCGGGATGTTACTGCATCAAACATTTCCTGGGCGGTTTGCACAGGGGTGATGGTAATTCCCGGATGGGTTGTTTTCCGGGAAGTAGGACCAAGTACCAGCTGTACATCGGCGCCGGCATCCGCCAGGGCTTCAGCAATGGCAATGCCCATTTTGCCGCTGGAGTGGTTGGTGATATAGCGAACAGGGTCAATATGTTCTATAGTAGGACCAGCAGTAACGATGACAGTAGTTCCATTCAGTGCTTTTTTTCCGTTTTCCTGCTGAAAATGCTGTTCAAGGAAGGCGAGTATCTGTTCAGGTTCTGCCATGCGGCCTTCTCCAAAGAGCCCGCTGGCCAGTTCACCGGATTCCACGGGAATTTGCCGGTGACCGTAAGCAATCAGTTTATCCACATTTGCGCGGGTAGCAGGGTGATGCCACATATCTTCATCCATTGCCGGGGCAAAGAGCACCGGGCAGGTGGCAGACAGGTACACAGCCAGCAGGAGGTTGTCGCATAGGCCCAGGGCCATTTTGGCCAGGGTATTGGCAGAAGCTGGTGCAATAAGCATTACATCTGCCCAGCGGCCCAGCATCACATGGTTATTCCAGCTGTTATGGTCACTGATATTCAGGGGAACCTCGTTTTTAGAAAGGGTGGCCAGGGTTAGGGGGGTAATAAAACCGGCAGCGGCGCTGGTCATTACCACTTTTACTTCCGCTCCTTCCTTTACCAGCAGGCGGATAAGGGTAGCGGCTTTATAGGCGGCAATGCTGCCGCTCACCCCGAGCAGGATCTTCTTTCCTTGTAGCATTTTGATAGCGTCCATGGACATATATACAAAAACAAAAGCGGCAGAAATCATTCTGCCGCCATGAAATTAATATTTTTATTTTTCGCAATCACGCACCTCACAAAATAATGTGTGGTGGATCAGCTAAACAAATCGTCGTCGTTCTTGCGGAAATAAATTTTGTTGTCCAGGAACTCCTGTGTAGCCTGGATAGCCGGATTTGCCAGTCTTTCATAAAAACGGGAAATCTCGATCTGCTCCTTATTCTCGTGCACTTCCTCGAGGTTGTCAGTATGGCTGGCAAACTCTTCCAGTTTGGAATGGAGCTCCTCTTTCACGGAAATATTGATCTGATTGGCGCGTTTGGCTATCACGGCAATAGACTCATATAAATTACCAGTTCTGTTCTTAATGTCGGTAGTGTTTTTGGTTTCTACCCAGGGATTAAGGCTACTGGTTAGACTTCGCTTTAATTTGCTCATTATCCAGTGTTTTTATGTTGTTTTGTGCTAAGGTATAAAATTTTTCGGCATCAGGCTTTAATTTGCTGTTCGGGTAGTGATCCGCGAAATCCAGGTATTCGTCGAGAACCGTTGCGTAGCGCTCTTTTTGTCTCTCCGGAATGCTGTTTTTAGCATAATTATAGTAAGATCTGATGGCCATTACTTTGTAACTATCGCTTTTATCAGAGTCGGGGTAGTTGCGCATCAGGTTTTTGAAGGCAATACCGGCGGCTTTGTAGAAGCCCAGGTTATAATACAGTTCAGCGCTGGAGAATTCTTTCTTTTCCAGTTTGCGCCTGCACAGCTCAATCACCAGGTTGGCTTCCGACACTTTATCGGCGGTAGGATAGTTATTTATGAAGGTTTGCATGGCAGCAATGGCCTTCATGGTATTGGTCTGATCCAGCGATACCTTGGGCGATTGTTTATAGTAGCAATATGCCTGCATATAATCTATCTCTACAGCCCTGGGGCTATTCGGGAACAGGTCCAGGTAGTTTTTGAACTGGAAGGCTGCCTGAACATAATCCTTTACATAATAAGAACAATATGCGAAATTGTAATACATAGGTTCAAACTTCTCAGTACCCTTATATACCTGCACCAGGTCGGTATAGAGTGTTATTGCCGTATTGTATTTTTTCTTCTGGAACAGCTGGTTCGCGTAGTCCAACTTTTTCTCAAAGTTGTTGCTTTTCTCTATTCTCCGTAACTGGTTGTTACAGGAGGTAGATACAATAACCACAAGAACACTGATGTACAATAAAAATTTCCGCATAAAAGAGTGGCAAAATTAAGAATTAAATGTAAATGTAAGGCAGAGAGATTTTCATTGCTGTTAAAATTTTGCAAAAGAGGGAATTAAATCGCCGAAAGAAGGGTTTTCCACTACGGCTGAGCCAGTGGACGCCATCGTCTTTCACTGTGAATAATTTATTTTTATCTACTCCGCTATGCCAAAAACCCCCATCATATTATAAAAATATACTTCCTATAAATAATTTCTATTCCCGTTTCCCACCTGCTATTATCCGGTACAAGTCTGGCTTCAGGGGTCATTAACAAGTTATAAACATCATATTCTGCGTTATCAACACGTTATCAACATACATTTTTATCCAATACACTATTATAGTGCATAAATGACATGAAAAGGGCGCTGACAGAGGCGCTTGCATCTGTGGAAAAAATTTATAAAGTATTTTTTCGTTAAAAAGTGGGAAAAAGTGTTATTTTGTGTTAGAAAAGGATTTTCAAGGACTTTGCCCCATGGTATGACAGGATTTCTCGGTGAATATGAATCGACGCTGGACGCAAAAGGACGCTTTCTGTTACCTGCCGGGTTTAAAAAGCAGTTAACAGACGGGGCCGGAGGACAGTTTGTGATTAACCGAGGGTTTGAAAAATGCTTGTCCCTGTATCCCATGAATGAATGGCAGCCTATTTTCGAGCGTATCAGCAAGTTGAATGACTTTGATCCAAAAGTAAGGGAATTCAGGCGTTACTTCTTAAATGGAGCCACTATTCTGGAGTTAGACAGCGCAGGAAGACTGCTGGTACCAAAAAACCTGCTGTCGTACGCCAATCTGGAAAAAGATATTGTGCTGGCAGCAGCAACCAATAAAATCGAGATCTGGGATAAAGGTAAATACCAGGAGTTCTTTGAAAATTTCTCACCGGGAGCGTTCAGTGATCTGGCTCAACAGGTAATGGGAGGAGGAGACAACAACATATCAATTTAAAGAGGGGAGCATATGGGCGAGCAACAATATCATTTACCCGTTCTGCTACAGGAAACTACGGAGCTGCTACAGATAAATCCCGATGGGATCTATGTAGACGCCACGTTTGGAGGCGGAGGACATTCAAGAGCCATACTCGGAAAACTTGGTGAAAAAGGACGGCTGATAGTATTTGATCAGGACGAAGATGCTTACCAAAACAGGATTATAGACGAACGCGTAACTTTTGTACAACAGAATTTCCGTCACCTGCAACGCTTCCTGAAACTGCATAAAGCAGAACAGGTAGACGGTGTACTGGCGGATCTGGGCGTTTCATCGCACCAGTTCGATACAGCAGAAAGAGGATTCAGTACCCGCTTTGATGGTGATCTGGATATGCGGATGGATACACGGACAGCATTTACTGCCGCCCAATTGCTGGCTACATGGGGAGAAGCAAGGTTACAACAGATTTTCCAGGAATACGGAGAAGTAACCAACGCCAAAACCCTTGCCCAAACAATTGTAAAGCAGCGCAAAACACACCCCATGCGCACCATCACAGAATTCAAATCCGTGATCCAGCCCATCGTAAAAGGCAATCCGCAAAAATACCTGGCACAGGTTTTCCAGGCGCTGCGTATAGCCGTTAACGATGAACTGGGCGCTCTGAAAGATTTGCTGGAACAGGCTGCCAATGTGCTGAAACCCGGAGGAAGGCTCGCCATCATCACTTTCCACTCACTGGAAGACAGGATGGTGAAAAATTTTATGAAGACAGGAAGTTTTGAAGAAGCACCGGAAGATCCGTTCGCAAAAGAAACACCCCCTAAATTGTTCAGATTAATCACAAAAAAACCGGTTACCGCCAGTGATGCAGAATTGAAGCTTAATGGAAGATCCAGAAGTGCAAAGCTGCGGGTGGCCGAAAAACAAGCGTGACGCGGTTCAAACCGCCCATCACATCCTACCCTATCCTATACACATCCGTTTTGATTTGCGTTCAGGTTTTTTATTGTCAATGTTTAAAAAGACATAGCGCGTGGGAGACGACTTAGAAAAGATACAGGAAAATCCGGCGGAAGAAAACATTATCCCCCCGGAACGTAAAGAATGGCGTTTGCGCATCAATTACAGAGCGTTGGTGCAAAACATGCCCTTTATCGGGTTCCTTTCCCTCCTGGCTTTGATCTACATCGCCAATAGCCATCTCGCTGAAAAAAAAATCCGGCGTATCAACAAACTGGGCAAAGAAATTAAAGAGCTGAAGTGGGAGTATATCAATGTGAAAAGTGAGCTCATGTTTCGAAGCAAAATGAGTGAAGTCAGTAAATCCGTAGAGCCGCTGGGCCTTAAACAACTCAGCTCTCCTCCACAAAAGATTGTACTGAAAAAGGAAACAGAAAAATGAATTTAATACTGATGCCTGACGCTGCCCGCCTGACCCATAACTCAGGTCGGGGATGCTGGTAAATCAAATCAAATGGCAAGCATCTCAATTATAAATGCAGCCAGTGTCAGGTATCTTCTTATAAGTTATCAGCCTTTAGCCGGCAGCCGTTTTGCCTTTGGACAAACAGCTGACAGCTAAAGGCTAAAAGGTAAAATGGTAATACAACACCGTGGATGTAAAAAAGGACATATTGTGGAGAGTGTACCTGTGCCTCATCGGCATGGCACTGTTTAGCATCGCTATCCTGGTGAAAGTATTCTATATCCAGAACGTACAGGGCAACTACTGGCGCAGTATGGCCGATAGCCTGCATACCGGGTATGTGGCACTGGATGCAGAAAGAGGCACCATCTACTCGGAGGAAGGCAGGATGCTGTCGACCTCCATTCCTTATTTCGACATCCGGATTGATTTTGCGGCAGACGGCCTCCGGGACAAAAACGGCCTGGTATTCAAGGAAAACCTGGACTCCTTGTCGTACCGCCTCTCCCAGATATTCACCGACCGCAGTAAAGCATCCTGGAAACAACAGTTACAGGAAGGATATAAATCAAAGGACCGTTACTTTTTATTAAAAAGAGACGTACCCTTTAACCAATACCAGGAATTACGCAGCTTCCCGATGTTCCGCCTCGGTAAAAACAAAGGTGGTATGATCGCCGAATCCAAAAGTAAGCGCATCAATCCCTTTAAACTGCTGGCCAACAGAACCATCGGACTGGCACGTGAGAATTCCCAGAGCGTAGGCCTCGAAAGAACCTACAATGAATACCTGAAAGGCGTTACCGGTAAAAGACTGATGCGCCGCATCGCAGGGGGTACCTATGTACCGGTTGATGGTTACGATATTGAACCCGAAAACGGACGTGATGTAGTAACCACCATAGATGTGAATATGCAGGATATCGTGGAAACGGCCCTCATGAATATGATGGTGCAGAATGAAGCTGAGCACGGCACCTGCATCCTGATGGAAGTGAAAACAGGCAAAATTAAAGCCATAGCCAACCTCGGCAAACAACCCGATGGCAACGGCTACTGGGAAGATATGAACTATGCGCTGCAGGTAGCGGAACCCGGTTCCACATTCAAACTGGCCACCGTGATTGCAGTACTGGAAGATAAATACGCCACCATGAATTCCATGGTAAACATGGACGGTGGCCGCTGGCAGGTAGGCCGCAGAACCGTATTCGATTCTGAGCCTCACCCCGGCCCGCAAAATGTAACCATCAAACACGCATTTGAGCTGAGCTCAAATGTAGGGATGGCAAAACTGGCCTACCAGTTCTATAACCGGCAACCTAATAAATTCGTAGCCCATCTGAAAAAATTACGGCTCGATCAATTTACCGGTATAGACCTCATCGGCGAAGGAAGACCGGTTATTAAAACAACCGCTTCCAAAACATGGAGCGCTACTTCCCTGCCCTGGATGGCTTTCGGGTATGAAGTGCTTATCAGCCCGCTGCAAACGTGCATGCTGTACAATGCAGTGGCTAACAATGGTAAAATGATGAAACCCTACCTCGTCAATTCCATACAGGAATATGGCCAGGTAGTAAAACAGTTTGAGCCTACCGTACTAATGGACAGCATCTGCTCACAAAGCACGCTGAAACAGGTACAGGCTATGCTGGAAGGGGTGCCCATAGATGGTACCGCAAAAAAACTGCGCAGCCAGTTCTACACCTTTGCGGCAAAAACAGGTACCGCACTCGTGGCAAACGGCAACCGCGGATATGCAGATAAAATATACCAGTCGTCATTCGCCGGATACTTCCCGGCAAATGACCCGCAGTACACCTGCGTGGTAGTGATAAAAAACAAACCGCATGCATTGCACTTCTATGGTGCAGGCGTTGCGGGTCCCGTGTTTAGGGAAGTGGCAGATAAACTGTACGCTATCGCAGTGGAAAGACAAAAACCCATGCAGGCAACCATGCAACTGGATACCCTGCTGTCACTGAAAAATGGCAAAGGCAGTGAATGGAAACAGATCCTGGGTAAACTGCAGCTGCCTATCGGCAACGCCCCCGCTAATAACAGCTGGGTAAGCGCGAGAGTGGCAGACCGCAAAATTGCTTTTGAACAGGTAACGCAAACAAAAGGCGCTGTGCCCGATGTTACCGGGATGGGCCTCAAAGATGCCCTGTACCTGCTTGAAAACGCCGGGCTACGCGTAGTAGTTAAAGGCGCCGGTAAAGTGAAAATGCAATCACTCCCCGGCGGAACAAAAATAGGAAACGAACAAACCATCGTAATAGAACTGAGCTAGATGAAAACGCTGCGCGACATATTGTATAATGTAAGCATCCTGGCGGTGCATGGTAATACGGATATTACCATTCATGCACTTGCTACCGACTCCAGGTCCATTGGTCCCGGGGATGCTTTCATTGCAGTGAAGGGCGTACACACAGACGGACATGTGTACATTGAAAAAGCGATTGGTTTGGGCGCAGCCGCAGTGATCTGTGAAACATTACCTGAACAACTGGCAGATAACATATGCTATGTACAGGTAAGCAACAGCGCTGCCAGCAGCGGTATCATGGCGGGCAACTTCTATGACAACCCTTCCCATAAAATACAACTGGTAGGCGTTACCGGTACCAACGGAAAAACAACCATCGCTACATTGCTGTTCCGGCTGTTTACCAAACTAGGGTACCACTGCGGATTATTATCCACAGTACAAAACCAGATAGGCGATACCGTTATACCGGCTACACATACCACGCCTGATCCCATCAGCCTGAACGCCTTACTGGCAAAGATGGTGGACGACGGCTGCCTGTACGTGTTTATGGAAGTAAGCTCCCATGCCATTCACCAGCAACGTATTGCAGGGCTAAAATTCGCAGGGGGCATCTTTAGTAATATCACACATGATCACCTGGATTATCACAAAACTTTTGATGAATATATCCGGGTGAAGAAATCGTTCTTTGATAACCTGCCATCCTCCGCGTTTGCCCTCACCAACCTGGACGACAAACGGGGAATGGTAATGCTGCAGAATACGAAAGCAAAGAAAGCTACGTACAGCCTGCGCACCCTGGCGGATTTCAAAGGCAAGATCCTGGAAAACAATCTTACAGGACTGATCATGCTGGTGGGAGATACAGAAGTGCATTTCCGCCTGATCGGTGAATTCAATGCGTATAACCTGCTGGCTGTTTACGGCGCCGCTGTATCACTGGGAATAGATAAAGCCAGCGTATTACAGGCCCTGAGCGACACCACAGGCGCTGAAGGCAGATTTGATTATATCATTTCAGATAAAGAACAGATCATCGCGATAGTTGATTACGCACATACACCGGATGCCCTGAAAAATGTACTGGCCACTATCAAAAACCTGCGCAAGGGCAATGAACAGGTGATCACGGTAGTGGGTTGCGGCGGCGACAGGGATACCACCAAACGCCCTGTAATGGGAGATGTAGCAGTGGAAAACAGCGACCGCGTTATTCTTACCTCCGATAATCCCCGCTCGGAAGACCCGGCGGAAATTATCAGGGAAATGGAAGCCGGTATTCCTGTTCACCTGAAAAAGAAAGTCATTTCCATTACCGACAGGAAAGAAGCCATTAAAACGGCACTGTCGCTCGCCAACCGGGAAGACATTATCCTGGTGGCTGGTAAAGGACATGAGAAATACCAGGAAATCAAAGGCGTAAAACATCACTTCGATGATAAAGAAGTGCTGCTGGAGCTGATGAAAACCCTGGAGAAATAGACTAAGACTGAAGACGAATACTTAATAATCCAATGACTTAAAAGCCTGTACTCCTACGGTGGAGAACAGGTTACGACTAAAACATATGTTATATTATTTTTTAAATTACCTGAAAACAGAATTTAAGATCAGCGTCATCGGCGGTGGTATGTTCCAGTATATCACTTTCCGTGTAACGATGGCATTGTTGCTGTCGCTGGTTATTTCTTTGCTGTTCGGTAAACGGATTATTAGATTTCTTCAGAAAAAACAGATCGGCGAAACTATCCGCGAGCTGGGCCTTCAGGGCGAAAATTCCAAAAAGGGCACCCCTACCATGGGCGGGCTTATTATCTTATCCGCCATTGTAATCCCCACCCTGCTGTTTGCACAGATAGCTAATGTATATATCTGGCTGATATTATTATCCACGGTATGGTTAGGACTGATCGGCTTCCTGGATGATTATATTAAAGTATTTAAGAAAAATAAAGAAGGACTGGCAGGACGTTTTAAGATCATGGGCCAGGTAGGACTTGGGTTAATCGTTGGCTGCACCCTCTACTTTAATACAGACGTAGTGGTGTCCCGCGAAGTAATAGGCGCCAAACCGCTGGCGCCGTATGAAAGACAGGTGACTAATCACCCGGAACGTGTAACCCGCGACGGGCATCGTTTTGTGGATGTTAAAACGCCTATCACCACCATTCCGTTCGTAAAGAACCATGAGTTCAATTATTCCAAACTGATCTCCTGGATCCCTGGTGCGGAAAAGTATACGTTCGTTCTCTACATCCTGATAGTCATTTTTATTATTACGGCAGTATCAAACGGCGCTAATCTTACAGACGGACTGGATGGACTGGCAACCGGCGTTTCAGGTATTATAGGTATAGGGCTTGGCATCTTTGCTTATGTATCCGGTAATATCCAGTTTGCGGAATACCTGAACATCATGTATATCCCCAATCTTGGTGAGCTTTCCATTTTCATAGCTGCCTTTGTGGGCGGATGTATCGGTTTCCTCTGGTACAATGCTTACCCCGCACAGGTTTTCATGGGAGATACCGGTAGTCTTGCACTGGGTGGTATCATCGCTTCCCTTGCCATTATTGTACGGAAAGAATTGCTGATCCCCATCTTCTGTGGTGTATTCCTGGTAGAATCATTATCAGTGATGTTACAGGTATCTTACTTTAAATACACTAAAAAGAAATATGGCGAAGGCCGGCGTATCCTGAAGATGTCGCCGCTGCATCACCACTACCAGAAGATCGGTTATCACGAAAGTAAAATATCAGTGCGGTTTTGGATCGTGACCATCATGTGCGTGGTAGCAGGTATTGCCACCTTAAAAATGAGATAATAACAAAACTAACTAAGCAGACTAAACGAAATGGGATATAAACTCGTCATATTAGGAGCAGGTGAAAGCGGGATAGGTGCTGCTTTGCTGGGAAAACAGCAAGGGTATGATGTATTTGTATCTGATGGAGGAACTATAAAAGATAACTACAAACAGGAACTGGCGGTAAACCAGATCTCTTTTGAAGAAGGGCATCATTCCTGGGATATCATACTGGATGCAAACGAAATTGTAAAAAGTCCTGGTATTCCCGAAAAATCGGAACTGATGAAAAAGGTACGCGAAAAAGGCATACCCGTGATTTCTGAAATTGAGCTGGCCTACCGTTTCTCGACAGGTAAAAAGATCATTGCCATCACCGGCAGCAACGGCAAAAGCACCACTACCGCCCTCACCTATCACATTTTCAAACACGCAGGTTTGGATGTGGCCATGGTTGGCAATATTGGCGTGAGCTATGCAAGGCAGGTGGCAACCGCACCAGCGGAGTATTATGTGATTGAAATCAGCAGCTTCCAGCTGGATGACATTAAGGACTTCAAACCCAATGTGGCCATCCTGCTGAACATTACGCCTGATCACCTGGACCGCTACGACTATAAAATGGAAAATTACGTAGCCTCCAAATTCAGAATTGCCATGAACCAGACAGCTGAAGACTACTTCATCTACTGCATGGATGATCCTGAGATCATGCGGCACTTAGCGCAGCAACCCATTTATTCAGCATCAATACCTTTTACCATCATGAAACCACTGAAAGAAGGCGGCTCTATTGCCAACGACCAGTTGCACATAGATGTCAACGGAGAACCGGTTATCATGTCAATGTATGACCTGTCATTAAAGGGAAAACACAATCTGTATAATTCAATGGCAGCAGCAATTGCAGGCAGGACCATGGATATAAGGAACGAAAAGATCCGCGAGAGCCTTGCGTCATTTGAGAGCCTTGAGCACCGCATGGAATACGTAACTACGGTGAGAGGCGTGGATTTTATAAACGATAGCAAAGCGACCAATGTAAACTCCGTATGGTTTGCACTGGAAAGTTTTGATAAACCGATTGTGCTTATCATGGGCGGCGTAGACAAAGGCAACGACTACGATGCCATCCGCGATCTCGTGAAAGAAAAGGTAAAAGCAATTATTTGTATGGGTGTAGACAACACCCCCATCTTTACGGCGTTATCAAAAGACACACCGGTGATGATCAACACCACCAGTATGCACGACGCTGTACAGGAAGCATTTAAACAGGCCACGAAGGGAGACATCGTTTTATTGTCGCCCGCCTGCGCCAGCTTTGATCTTTTTAAAAATTACGAAGACCGTGGAAGGAAATTTAAGGAAGAAGTAAAGGCATTGTAAACAGGCGTTGATCAGCAGAATAAAGGGTTACATCTGAAAAAACAAAAGAAAATAAAAGCAGGAACCGATGGGATTGCTCTATAGAACAAAAGGCGACAAGGTTATCTGGGCGGTAGTACTTTTTCTATCGCTGGTAAGCCTGCTTGCTGTATATAGCGCTACCGGCTCACTTGCCTACCGTGAAAGAGGCGGCCATACGGAGTATTATCTCCTGAAGCAGCTTACGGTACTGGGCATGGGGCTGGTGATCATCTATTTTGCCCACCGCGTGAATTATACCATTTATTCCCGCGTGGCGCAAATAGGGTTCCTTATATCCATACCATTGCTGATGTACACACTGGCTTTTGGCTCTAATATCAATGAAGCCAGCAGGTGGATCAAGCTGCCCATCATTAACCTTACCTTCCAGACATCGGATGTGGCCAAACTAGCCATATTCATGTATGTAAGCAGGCAGTTATCGAGAAGGCAGAATCTGATAGATGATTTCAAAAAAGGTTTTTTGCCCATCATCATCCCGGTTGGCATCATCTGCGCACTGATCATGCCGGCCAACATGAGTACCGCCCTCCTGCTGGGCGCCAGCTGTATGCTGCTCTGCTTTATAGGCAGGGTGCCTGTCAGGTTCCTGGCCTCTATGGTAGCGGCGGGAGCTGTACTGGTGGTGTTGCTCTTTGGCGTGGCTAAAGTAACAGGTATGGAAATGCGTACCAAAACCTGGGAAAAACGTATCGATAACTTTTTACATGGTGATCATACAGAAACGCCCTACCAGGTGCAGCAGGCCAACATCGCAATAGCAGGTGGTGGTTTTTTAGGTAAAGGGCCCGGCAACAGTACGCAGCGTAACTTCCTGCCACATGCCTATTCCGATTATATCTATGCCACCATCATAGAAGAATATGGCATATTCGGCGCCTTCCTGATACTGGCGGCTTATATGATTTTATTATTGAGAAGTATCAGGATCTATAAAAGATGTCCTTACGCTTTTGGCGCATTCCTGGCAGTAGGGCTTAGTGTGACATTGGTAATACAGGCATTAACCAATATGGCGGTAAACGTACAGCTGTTCCCGGTTACAGGGCTTCCGCTCCCGCTGGTGAGCATGGGTGGTTCTTCGGTATTGTTTACCAGTATGGCCATTGGTATCATCCTGAGTGTGTCGAGGAACGTGGAAGAAATGGAAGGTAAACAGGCAGAGAAAGAGCGTTTGGAAAGAGTTATTGCGCAATCGGAAAACGCTGCTGTCGCTTAATACGTATTTATAACAACAATTTGTAATCAGGAACAATACATGCAACGCAAAGTGATCATAGCAGGCGGCGGTACCGGGGGGCATATCTTCCCGGCGATAGCGATCGCGAATGCGTTGAAAAAAATAGAACCGGACATCAACATATTATTTGTAGGTGCAACCGGGAAAATGGAAATGGAGAAAGTGCCGCAGGCAGGTTACCCGATCGAAGGACTGGAAATAGCCGGTTTTAACAGGAGCAATATTTTCAAAAATATCCTGCTGCCGTTTAAGATATGGAAAAGCCTGCGCCGTGCAAAGGCCATCCTGCAAAACTTTCAGCCGGATGCCGTAGTGGGTGTGGGTGGATACGCCAGCTTTCCGATGCTGAACAGGGCACAGAAAAATGGTACGCCAACCCTGATACAGGAACAAAATTCCTTCGCAGGGAAAACAAATAAAATACTGGGTAAGAAAGCGAAAAAGATCTGCGTGGCATATGATGGCATGGATAAATTTTTTCCGCCCGAAAAGCTGGTAATGACCGGTAACCCTGTGAGGAACAGTATTTCACAGTCGGCCGTAACACGTGAAGACGCCCTGCAGCATTTTGGACTGAGCACTGCAAAGCAAACCATCTTCGCCGTAGGAGGCAGCCTGGGGGCTAAATCCATTAACGAAGGATTGCAACCGTTACTGAAAGAGATAGCGGACAAGGATATACAGCTGATCTGGCAAACAGGGAAGCCTTATTACGAAACAGCAAAAGCCGCCGCTGCGCCATATGGATCACATATCAAGGTATATGATTTCATCAACGTGATGGACTTTGCCTATAAAGCGGCAGATGTAGTATTATCAAGAGCCGGTGCATTGGCCATCGCGGAACTGTGCGTAGTGAAGAAGCCGGTGATATTTGTGCCATACCCGTTTGCAGCAGAAGATCACCAGACATCCAACGCGATGAACCTGGTAAACAAACAGGCAGGGCTGATCATTAAAGATGAGGAGGTGCGCTCACAACTGGGTAATGTACTGTTCAGCCTTTTGCAAAACAAAGCGCTGATGGAACAACTGGAAAGCAATATCGGCAAGTTGGGTAATCCCCATGCTGATGTGACGATTGCCAACCAGGTACTGGGAATTATTTAGAGAGATTTTTTTTAGAAGGATATATGGATTTGAACAACATACAAAGGGTTTATTTCATCGGCATCGGTGGTATTGGCATGAGCGCCATTGCACGCTTCTTCAATGAGAAGGGGGTGCAGGTAAGCGGTTATGACCGTACCTCCACAGCGCTCACAAAGCAGCTGGAGGCAGAGGGTATGCAAATCCATTATACAGACGATATTAACCTGATCGACAAAGCGGCTACCCTGGTAGTGTATACGCCGGCTATTCCGGCTACGCACACAGAGTTACAGTGGCTGCGTGATAATGGATATGAAGTGGTAAAGCGCAGTGATGTGCTACAGGAAATTACCCGTTCCCTGTTTGCCATCACCGTGGCAGGCACACATGGTAAAACAACTGTTTCCACCATGATCGCCCACCTGCTTACGGACAGCGGTTACGGCTGTAACGCTTTCCTGGGTGGTATCAGCGTGAACTATAACAAAAATTTCTGGAGCAGCGAAAAGGCGGTGGCAGTAATTGAAGCAGATGAGTATGACCGCTCTTTCCTGAAATTAAGTCCGGATATCGCGGTGCTGACTGCCATGGATGCAGATCACCTGGATATTTACGGCACACCGGAAGCCATGGAAGATGCTTTTATACAGTATACGCATAACATCAAGCCCAATGGCACACTGATTGCTAAGTTCGGCCTGCACCGCAACAAGGAGCTGAATGCAACAAACAAGTTGTTGTACAGTTTACAAAACGATGCTGCCAACGCTTATGCCGCCAACATCCGCATGATCAACGGCGGGTATGAATTTGATGTAATGCAGCAGGACTGGATGATCGATAACGTGGTAATGCACATTGGTGGCATGCATAACGTGGAAAATGCAGTTGCTGCTATTACAGTAGCCCAGCTGCTGGGAATAGACGCCGCTAAGATCCGCGCTGCCATCGCCAGTTTTAAAGGTATCAAACGGAGGTTTGAATACGCTGTAAAAACAGATCAACAGGTATACATCGACGATTATGCACACCATCCGGAAGAATTGCGTGCATTGATCACCAGTGCAAAGGCATTGTTTCCCGGGAAAAAATGCACGGTTATTTTCCAGCCGCACTTATTTACCCGCACCCGCGACCTGGCAGATGGCTTTGCAGAAAGCCTGTCACTGGCAGACGAGGTAATACTGCTTCCTATCTACCCGGCGCGTGAGCTGCCGATAGCAGGGGTTAGCAGCGAAATGATCGCAGATAAAATAACCGTACCTGTAAAAATTTTATCAAAAGAAGAAGTAATGGAGTATCTCGGAAAGCAGGATGTTCCGTTACTGATCACAGCCGGAGCAGGAGATATAGACCAGTTAAAAGAACCGGTGGCTCATCTCCTTAAAAGCAAAACAACATCACACTAAAAATAAAAAACTTGTCTAAAACTGCCACAATATTAAAACGACTGGGTACCGCTGTTCTCTGGGGAACGGCGCTCACAGGCTTTGCAGTATTGCTGGTGGCTGCTATACAAGACAAGGATGCCGGTAAATGTAAAAGTATACTGGTAAAATTTGAGGGGAAAGATGATAACTTTTTTATTGAATCAAAGGATATAAAATCTTTGATCACGAAAGATAAAAATCTGAACCCGGTTGGTAAAAGTATTGCCGATATCAATATAGCAGAACTGGAAGCCATTGTAGACCAGGATCCCTGGGTAAAAAATGCGGAGATTTATTTTGACAACAGCCGGCAGCTGAATATCAAAGTAACGCAACGCGAGCCGGTAGCAAGGGTATTTACTTTTTCCGGTAACAGCTTTTACCTCGATGGCGCCGGCGAACATATACCGGTATCCAGCCGGTATGCAGCCAGGGTACCGGTATTCACAGGTTTTCCTACAGATGCAGAAAAGCTGCAGAAACCAGACAGCCTGTTAGCCGCACAGATCGTGGACCTGGGCACCTATATTGGTAAAGACCCTTTCTGGATGGCACAGGTAGAACAACTCATGATCACAGATGATCGCAGGTTTGAATTCATACCCAAGCTGGGCGACCAGGTGATTGTATTCGGAGAAGGCACAGACATAGATAAAAAATTCACCAAACTGCTGGCTTTTTATAAAGAAGGATTGAACAAAGTAGGCTGGAATAATTATACACGCATCAACATCGCATTTGAAAACGAAGTGGTGTGTACCCGTAAAGATGGCGTTGTTCCATTGCAACCAGTGATCAAAACAGATAGTTTGAAACTGGCCGGTGCAGACGAACCGCCAATAGCGGACAGCGAAGATTCAACAACAACGGCAGCACCGGCGCCTGTAAAGCCGGTACATACCGAACCTGCCAAACCGGTATCAAAACCGGCGCACGCAGTAAAAGAAAAAGCCAAACCGCAGAAAGAAAAAGAAAAGGTGAAGAAAGAAAAAGCAGCTGCGCCGGCCAAACAACAACCCAAAGCAGTGTATAAGCCAGGGAATAAATCTGTTAACACATCAAAAAAACAAAAAACGCCATGAATCAGGAAGCTCCCATCATTGTAGGACTCGATATTGGTACTACGAAGATTGCTGCCATTGCAGGACGGAAGAATGAATACGGGAAACTGGAAATCCTGGGATTCGGAAAAGCTACATCGTTTGGTGTACAGCACGGCATGGTGCTGAACATTGACCAAACCATTAAGGCTATCAGGCAAGCACTCGAGAATTGTTATGCATCCAACCCTAACCTGGAAATTAACGAGGTATATGTTGGTATAGCCGGTCATCATATAAAAAGTTTGCAAACCCGTGGAGATATTGTACGCAATGACACTGATGCGGAAATATCCCAGAAAGATATTGACCAGCTGATCAACGATCAGTACAAAACAGTTATTCCCGCGAGCGATCAGATCATTGATGTGATTCCGCAGCAATATATAGTGGATAGTTTGCAGAACATCACTTACCCTATCGGTATGTCCGGGGTAAAAGTGGGCGCCAACTTCCATATTATTACCGGCGATAAAAACGCCATCCGCAACATTAACCGCAGCGTGGAAAAATCAGGTCTCAAAATCCGCGACCTGGTATTGCAGCCACTGGCTTCCGCTGCAGCGGTAATGTGCGACATGGATTTTGAAGCGGGTGTAGCCATTGTGGATATTGGTGGCGGTACCACCGACCTGGCTGTATTTTATGAAGGTATACTGAAGCACACCGCTGTTATCCCCTACGGTGGAGAAAACATTACCAACGACATCAAAAACGGCCTTGGCGTATTAAAAACACAGGCTGAACAGATGAAAGTACAGTTCGGTTATGCCCTGGCAGATGAAGCGAAAACCAACGCCTATATCACGATCCCCGGATTAAGAGGTCAGAGCCCCAAAGAGATCTCCGTGAAGAACCTGGCGCATATCATCCAGGCGCGCATGAGTGAAATACTCGATTTCGTAGTATATCACCTCAAGCAGATCGGTATGGACAACAAAATGCTGAATGGTGGTATTATCCTTACCGGTGGCGGATCCCAGCTGAAACACCTTATACAGTTAACAGAATATACCACCGGTGCAAGCGCCCGTATAGGATTCCCCAACGAGCACCTCGCCAGCGGCCACATAGATGAGTTAACCAAACCTATGTATGCTACCTGCGTGGGCCTGATCCTGAAAGGTTACAATGATTTTGAAAATGATCGTAAAGCACTGGAAGAAAATTATGTAAAGATCAATACCAGTTACCTGGCAAAAGAACAGGCTGCACAGTCGGTGGCTACACCCGAAGACTGGATAGAAGAAGAAACCCCGAGCAGCCAGGAAATACAGGACCGGAAAGCAAAAGAAAGGAACGCCTCATTGAAAAACTTCCTGGACAAAATGAAAACAAAAATCATTGATATGTTCACGGAAGAAGAAGATGCAAAACTTTAATAGTAAGTGGCGCAATTGTTGCAAAAAGCAAACGTTTAATATAATAAGAATTAAGAACGATAATTAATAATGACAGGACAAATGAACCATAGTAATAACATACAAGCATACACGCACTTAATTCTTAATAGTTCATTATTAATTATTCGTACTAACCCATAAAAGTATAGAGTCATGATACATTTTGATCTTCCTAAGGAAAAATCTTCTATCATCAAAGTCATCGGTATCGGTGGCGGTGGAAGTAATGCGGTGAATCATATGTATAGCCAGCGCATTGAAGGGGTAAATTTCATTATTTGCAATACCGATGCACAAGCTATTGCCAATAGCCCTGTTCCCAATAAAATACAGTTGGGGCCGCACCTGACACAGGGACTTGGCGCCGGTGCAAATCCTGAAATCGGGAAACAGGCGACGGAAGAATCCTTTGAAGAAATCAAAAAAATACTGGAGGTAAATACCAAAATGGCCTTCATTACTGCCGGTATGGGCGGTGGCACCGGAACAGGCGGCGCTCCTATCATTGCGCGGATATGTAAGGAGCTCGGTATTCTAACCGTAGGTATTGTTACCACTCCTTTTTCCTACGAAGGAAAAAAGAGAATGCTGCAGGCTGATGAAGGCGTTACCCGCCTGAAAGAGTATGTAGATACCCTGCTGATTATCTCCAATGATAAATTACGTCAGAAATTCGGCGACCTGAAGT
>NZ_DATCRD010000381.1:0-8370 GCF_036569185.1 Chitinophaga sp. | reverse complement strand
AACCCAGATATGAAAAGAATCCTTCTTTTGCCGGTACTGGCAATGATATTTTTATTCAACAGCAGTTTCAATATGTTTGAAGGTCAGCCGGCCACAGGGAAGAAAACGGTTACTGAACCGGCAAAAAGGTGTGGACCGTGGTTTACTGCTTACAACTATGGTCTTACTGTTACTCAGATTGCCCTGACTTATCCTGATGCTTCAGTGCATAGTATAACCAGTCCAACTTTTCCTTGTTCATTTCCCCAAGGTTCTAATGGCACCTATACAATTAAGGTCTATATTTCCGGTATACCTTCCTCCGGCGTATACGTAGCTGCAGGAGACCAATGTAAGTACTCCACCTCAAGTCCGGTTACATTTACATTTGTGGCAAATGTCTGTGTAGAATACCCCATCACCATTTCAAACTTTGCGTGCGACATTTAATTTCCTAAACAGCGGGGATGGACGGGAAAACGAAAACAGGTTATACCAATCCTGTTTCTTTGATCTCTTTCCTGTCCACCCCTATCTTCTTCTGCAACCACAAAAACCCTCCTCCTGACAGCACACACCCCAACGCCGTAATTCCCCACCACGGCTTAAATCCAAGATGCTGCACCACGAAAGCCCCTGTGGTAGGCGATACAATATTGGCCAGTGAATACGAAATGGTGTAAAGCGCAGCATACTGGCCCCGGTTATGATCCCGGCTCCTGCCGATCCAGAAGCTGTTCATAAAAGGCAGGCAGAACATCTCACCGAAGGTGATCACCACCATAAACACCACTGCCAGGGCCCATACCGGCGGCAGGACGCAAAGCAGCATATAGGAAAAACAAACCATCATAGCGCCCCGGGCCACAAAAGCCAGGTTCGGCATCTTCCCGTCGAGGCGGTATACCATCACCATTTCCACCAGCGCGATCAATATCCCGTTCACCGACATATTGAGCCCGATGGCCCACTCCTCCAGGTGCATTACTTCCTTAAAATACAGGGGCACAATACTGGAAAACTGGAACAGGCAGATGGCGTTCACAGTGGCAAACAACAGGAACCACAGGTAAATATGATCCCTCCATACCTTATCTTCTTTCTTTACAGCAGTTTTAACCGCTTTGGGCGGCGCCGGCACCGGTGGCAGGAAAATCCGCATCAGGGTGGCGGCCAGCATACAGGTGAAGCCATCTACCCAGAACAGGAGCTGGTAGCTGAAGCTGGCCAGGATACCGCCAATGGCCGGGCCTACCGACCAGCCAAGGTTCACCGCCAGCCGGTTCAGGGCATACGACCGGGTCCGGTTTTCCGGCGCGCTGTAGGCGGCAATCGCAATACTGTTGGCCGGCCGGAAGGCATCTCCTACAGAGCTCATCACAAATACGCACACACATATTTGCTCAAAGGTGCGCATCTGACCCAATAAAATGAATAATAATCCGTTAGAGAAGAGGCTCCAGAACTGTACCTGGTAGAAACCGATCTTATCAGACAGCCATCCGCCCAAAAGAGCGCCAACAATGGCGCCGGTGCCAAAACACGCCATTACCAGGCCAGCCTGGGCAATGCTGAAGTGAAGATGCTGGGTAAGATAAACGGTCATGAAGGGAATGACCATGGTACCGCTCCGGTTGATCAGCAATACAAGCGACAACCACCAGGTAGCGGGGGAAAGACCAGTATAGGCATTTTGATAAAGACGGATCGTTTGTCGGGCAAGGTTCATAAAATCGGTGAAAAAAATTTTTCCTGTAATCGGATTAACAGCACAGTTTTTGCAAAGATCCGGAATTCATCTTTTGATGAGTCATTATTTTTTCTGGATCAAAACATTAACTTTGGTCTAAACACGCGCTCAACAAGGTTATCATGGAGGAAAAAAACGGTAAAAAAAATATACAGGCATTAGGGATCACTATCGGCGTACATGCATTGCTGTTAGTGGCGCTGGTATTTACCGGTTTTTCCGCTCCTCCACCCCTTCCCGACCAGGATCTGGGCATGGAAGTGAACCTTGGTACTTCTGACGATGGCATGGGGGATGAACAACCACTGAACCCCAACCCGCCCAGCGCCGCAGCTCCGGAACCCGCAGCTGCAGAAAGCCCGGCGGCTACAGCGCCCGCCAACACCGAGCCCCAGCAGGATATTGCTACCCAGGACGAGGAAGAGGCGCCGGAAATAAAAAAACCGGAAAAACCTGTAGAGAAACCAAAAGAAATTCCAAAGAAATTAGAACCCAAACCGGTTAAACCAACAAAGAAACCTGCAGAAACGCCACCAGCGCCAAAGCCACCAACACCAAAGCCTAAAGCCGTATTTTCAGGCGGTACCGGCAACAGTGCCAATAGCGGCAACAGCGCCAATGGCTCTAACAACGCTACCGGTGAGGGCAATACCGGCAAACCCGGCGACAGGGGCCAGTTGGGTGGCAACCCTAACGGCGGCGGATATACGGGCGGTGGCCTTGGCGGCGGACGCTCCGATTTCCACCTGAACGGCAGAAGCCTTATCGGCCGGCCACAGGTTACTTACGACGGCACTGAAACAGGCTATGTAGCCATCAATATAAAAGTAGATCAAAAGGGAAATGTGACATCTGCCACTTTTAGCATGAAAGGATCTACTATCAGTAACCCCCGCCTGATAGAGATAGCCAAAAAGGCTGCTTCCAGCGGACAACTGAAATACAACGCTAACCCCGACGCACCTGAAGAACAGTTTGGGGTAATACGCTTCTTTTTCAAAGCAGAATAATATATACAAATTAAAAGAAGCTGTTTGTTTTGCCGGACCAGTCTGATCCGGAACACCAGCGCTTCATCCGTAAGTCTGACCGTTCCTACATCTCTACCTATGACTGAAACAACAGACAAGAGCAAACTTTTTGTGTCATTTCGAGAAACCTATTTTTTATCGCCAACGATGATTGTAAAACTTAACCGTATCTTTTCCGGCACTGCAATATTGCTCGTGCTGATGCAGGCCGCTGTGGCACAAACTTTCCCGGGTTACAACAACAGTAACTACGCGGGTATTTACGGCGTATTTTCCAACCCGGCCAGCGCCGCCGGATATCGTTATAAATGGGATGTGAATATTATTGGTGCAGATGTAAATGCAGGCAACACCTATGTGAGCGTGCCAAAATCCGTGTTGTTCAACAGGCCGGATTCGTTTGTCCGGAACCGTGATTATTTCCTCGATGAAGGCGCCAACAGGAAACAAATGGGCTGGGAAATGGGGGAAATTGTATTGCCTTCTGTATTATACGCTATCGATGAAAAGCAGTCAGTATCCTTTGTATGGCGCATGCGCAGCAGCAGTAGCGGAGGTAACATTACCACTCCCATCGCCAATTTCTTCGGGGTGGATTTTCCCAACCCCGGCTATCTCAACAGCAGCCTGAGTATCCCACAGGCAGGCGTTTCCTCCCATGTATGGCATGAACTGGGTTTCAGCTATGCGCGCACTATTAAAGAAACCTACAGCGGACGCTGGAAAGCAGGCGTTACCCTGAAACTGCTCAGTGGTGTGGCAGCAGGCTATGCAGCCGTTAAAGACGTGAATTTCCGGCTGAATTCATCCCGCAATGCCACCATCACCAGCGGTACTTTATACTATGGCTACAATAAGGAAATGGACGACTGGCAATCGCCTGCACAGAAGAACCTGCACCTGTTCCAGAACAACGGCATCGGCGCAGATATAGGCGTAATCTATGAATACAGGCCCGATAACGGCGGCTTCGGCGCCTATGAAGGCACCGACGCTGATGATTACAAATTCCGTATAGGCGCTTCCGTTACCGACATCGGCCGGATAAAATATAACAGGTCGCCCACAAACACAAACCTCAGCCTGGTGAAAGACGATGTAGACCCCAAAGCCATCCAGTACCGCAAAAAGGAAAGCCTGCAGCAATATGCCCGCCGGCTCAATAATTACTTCACGCCGCTGGGCACCGACTCTACTTTTAATATGATGCTCCCTACCGCCCTGAACCTGATGGGCGATTATAATATCGACAGCCGCTTTTTTATCAGCGCACATGCGGTAATTGCATTAACAGCAGGCAACAGGGACATCTCCAAAACATACGCATTAACACAATTCAATATTACGCCGCGGTATGAAACCTACCTTTTCGGCGCCTATATGCCATTCTCCATTAACCGCAACGGCCAGGCCGATGTAGGGGCCGGTATACGCATAGGCCCGCTCCTGATCGGCTCCAGCACAATTTTTACCAACCTCTTTCAAAGACATATTGATCGTGCAAATGCTTTCGTAGCTTTGCGCTTAAATTCAAGCATGTTAGAACGGGGCAACGGTGGTGGCTTATTTAAAAAACGTAACAACCAGTTGGATTGCCCGGTAGTTAATAATTACTGATATGGCCTCTTACAAAGAAACGCTGGACTATCTCTATGCACAGCTGCCCATGTTTACCAGGGTAGGCGCCAGCGCGTTTAAAACAGATCTGCATAATACCATTGCATTACTGGATCAGCTGAACCAACCGCAAAAACATTTTAAAACCATACACGTAGCCGGCACCAACGGGAAAGGATCTTCCAGCCATATGCTGGCAGCCATTTTCCAGCAGGCCGGTTATAAAACAGGGCTCTATACATCCCCCCACCTGCTGGATTTCAGGGAACGTATCCGCATCAACGGGCAAATGGTGCCGGAAGATTTTGTAGTTGATTTTACAGAAAGGATGCGTACCCACATCACCAACATCCAGCCTTCTTTTTTTGAGCTCACCGTAGCCATGGCTTTCAGCTACTTCCAGCAGGAAGCAGTGGATATCGCCATCATTGAAGTGGGCCTGGGTGGGCGGCTGGACAGTACCAATGTAATTACTCCCGAGCTATCGCTGATCACCAACATCAGCTATGATCATAAAAATATCCTGGGAGATACCCTCCCGCAAATTGCCGCTGAAAAAGCCGGGATCATCAAAGCCGGTGTACCGGTAGTGATCAGCGAAACACAGTCGGAAGTGCAGGATGTATTTATCAGTACTGCCAACGCACTGAATGCGCCTATCCATTTTGCCGACCAGGAATGGATGGAAGCATCCGGCGCCATTGAAAGCAATCACTTCACTATAACGTTACTGGATACACGACAACAGCAGATGCGCCGTTTACAACTGGATCTGAACGGCCAGTACCAGGAAAAAAATGTGATGGGCGTATTGTCGGCAGTAAAAATATTACAGCAAAACGGCTGGCATATTACCTGGGATCACATTACACATGCGCTTTCCCATGTAAAAAAATTAACGGGCCTCCGTGGCCGCTGGGACATTATTCAGCGGCATCCGCTCACTGTCCTGGATGTAGGGCACAATGAAGCCGGTATCCGTGAAGTGATGCAGCAGCTGGGCCATGTTAATTACCAGCAGTTACATATTGTAGTAGGATTTGTGAAAGATAAAGAAGTAGAGAAAGTGCTGCCGTTATTCCCTTCCACTGCGCATTATTATTTCTGTAAAGCACAGATCCCCCGCGCGATGGATGAACTGGCGCTGGCGGAAATGGCCGCCACCAACGGATTGCAGGGCCATGCCTATCCTTCTGTACAGGCAGCATTGCAGGCGGCCAGGCAACATGCCCAACCAGACGATATGATCCTCATTTGTGGCAGCTTCTTTATAGTAGCAGAGGTAATGTAAATTATTTCATCGTCATTTTACCGAGATACAGCAACGCGTAAAAGATGCAGGTGGTATGCAGGCTGTGTACTATCTGGTTGTCCAGTAACAGTTGCTGTAGCTCTTCCAACGGCATGATCACCACTTCAATTTCTTCGTTGTGATCCAGCTGCTGGTCCTGTACCTTTACCCCACCCATTGCAAGGAACATATGCGTGTAATTATTGCTGGAGGCGGTATTAGGGGCAATGGTGCCAAGCGATACCCATTCTTTAAATGCGTAGCCGGTTTCTTCCAGCATCTCGCGTTTCATGGCAAACAATGGGTCAGGGTCTGACGGATCCATGGTACCGCCGGGGATCTCTAGTAATGTTCTGGCTACTCCCTGCCTGAACTGCCGGATCATGATCACCTGCCCATCTTCCCGCAGGGCCACCCCATTTACCCAGTTATTATATTCCAGTACATAATAAGGGGCTACAATTTTACCGGTGGGAGTTTCGCAGGTGTCGACACGTGCTGTAAGCCATGCGTCTTTAAAAAGGTATTCCGACGACAATAATTTCCAATCCATATTCATAATAACATTTGCTTTACCAGTCCATTCGTTCTTTCAGGCGCAGGATATGCTCCAGGTGGTGTTTACCATGCCAGGAATAGTTGGCGGCATGGGTTTTCAGGTTATGCCGGGTGCCATTCGCCGGATGTATAAAAGTGCGTTCCCATTCGCGCTCAGCCAGGTGTTCCATCAGGCTTACCCAGCGTTGATGCAGCGCATGTAACAGGGTAATGGATACATTAACAGGCGTAAACTGTACATCAGGCAGTTCCGCCCACAGTTGTTCCTCATAAGGCTTTATCACCGGCTGCTCTTCCGTCAGCGCCAGCTTCATGCGGGTATACCCGTTCAGGTGGCTGTCGGCCAGGTGATGTACTACCTGTACTACCGTCCATCCATCAGGGCGGTAGGGCGTTTGCAGCTGGAACTCATCCAGGTTTTGCACCGCAATTTCCACCAGCTGGGGCAGGTAACGGATGTCGTTTATAAAACCGCGCAACATCTCCGGTGTATAATCCGGTAATGCTTCAAAGCGGCCGATAGGATATTTAAGTGATTCCATGATTTATTCTTCGCGTAAGTCTTTCCCCGTCAGGTGGATGAATACATCTTCCAGGTTGGCTTTCTTCACTTCTTTCTTTCTTTCAAAACCGGAAGAAACCAGGTTATCGATCAGCGCATCCGGCGAATCGATAGCAATGATAAGGCCACTGTCTACAATCGCGCAGCGGTCGCACAAAAACTCTGCTTCATCCATATAATGCGTGGTGATCACCACGGTAGTGCCCTGGCGGCGCACCTGCTGGATGAGGTCCCACAAATTGCGGCGCGCCTGCGGATCCAGGCCGGTAGTAGGTTCGTCCAGGAATATGATCTGTGGCTTATTGATGAGCGTAGTAGCAATGGAAAAGCGTTGTTTCTGGCCACCGGAAAGCTCCTTGAACTTTGCTTTGGCCTTATCTTCCAGGTTAAACATCGCCAGTAGCTCCATTGGCTGCACGGGTTGATTATATAAACCGCCAAACATTTCGATGAGCTCTGTAAGATTCAGTCCGGGGTAATAACCGGAGCTCTGCAATTGCACGCCGATGATCTTCTTGATATCATTCGGGTCTTTGTCGAGGTCATAACCTCCCACCATCACTTTCCCGGCTGTTTTCTCCCGGAGGGTTTCAATAATTTCCAGGGTAGTGGATTTACCGGCGCCATTGGGGCCCAGCAGGCCAAAGATCTCTCCCTCGAACACCTCAAAGCTGATTCCTTTTACTGCGGTAAACTCCCCGTATTTCTTCACCAGGTTACTTACCTCAATGATCTTTTTCTTTTCCATAGGGCCAAATTACAGAAAGAATGCGAAAAAAAGGAAGGGGACAGCTTCCTGCTGTCCCCTTCTGTTGAATTTACTGTTTGATAAACACCTGTGTAAAGAAGGTGATCCTGCCTTTATCCGCGGTGCCGATACCAATGAGCGTATAATCGCCCAGCATATTTTTGCGGTGCCCCGGGCTCTTGATCCAGCCGTTTACTACTGCTTCTGCATCAAGGGTGCCGTAAGCCACGTTCTCCGCGGCGCTGGCTACGCGGCCCATTTTTTTGGACACGTTGGCTACACGTTCTTCAAAACCTTCATGACCAAAACCGGTGCTGCCGTTGGCCATATCCCGGCTGTGGCGGCGGGCCTGCTGGCTGATGGTAGCATCCAGCACTAAAGGTTTCAGGCCTTTGGATGCACGAAATTTGTTGGTGTAATAGAGGATCTGCTCATCCATGCCGGCGCCTGCATTACTGCTGTCTGCCACACGGGTGGCACGTGAACACGCGCTAACCTGGATAACGGCCAACAGGGCTACGAATAATGCAATGATCCGCTGGTTCTTCAAAATCAACATAGCGATTAAATGGTTAATAATTAAAAATGAGTAAAGAATAACAATATGACTATTAAAATCAGGCCAGGTTTAGCAAGCCTGGTGCCAGAAATTAAAAACGGTGCACAGGGGATGTTTTGTATCCGCCGTACACCGTTTTTTATGTTATTTTTTTACGCTTATTCGTTGATGATCCGCTGCCAGGTGTCCATCATGGTTTTGGAACCTATAAAGATGGGCATCCGCTGATGCAGCTGTACCGGCTTCAGCTCCAGCAGCCGCTGTTTGCCATTAGC
>NZ_DATCRD010000380.1:0-18843 GCF_036569185.1 Chitinophaga sp. | reverse complement strand
GAACGATGCCATTGAGCTGTTTGCCAAACGGGTTACCCTTACTTTCAGCCGGCTGAATTCCTGATTGATAGTAAGCAATCCTTACTATATATTATCTGCTGCTTCGCAGATAATGCTGCAGGCCCATTTAATTTCTTCGGGCGTAATGATCAGCGGGGGCACAATACGCATACATTCGGCAGCAAAAAGGAACCAGTCGGTAAGCAGGCCTTTATCGATGCAGTAGTCGATCACCTTTTTATTTACCGCAAAGCTTTCAAACTCTACCGCCATCATTAAACCCCGTGAGCGTACTGATTTTATGGCCGGATGTTGCAGGTGATCCCTGAATAGCTGCCCTTTTGCATTCACTTCCGGTAAAAGGTTTTGGTCCAGCAATGCCTGGAAACCGGCGCGGCCTGCGGCACAGTTAACCGGGTGGCCGCCAAAAGTAGTGATATGGCCTAATACGGGGCTGTTGGTAAGGGTCCACATGATATCGCGCGAGGCAATAAAAGCACCCAAAGGCATACCTCCGCCCAGCGCTTTACCCAGCAGTAAAACATCGGGCACAATCCCAAACTGTTCGAAGGCCCACAGCGTTCCATTTCTCCCAAAGCCGCACTGGATTTCATCCAATATCAGCAGCGCGCCGGTGGCGGAACATTTTTCCCGCAAAGCGTGTAGCCATTCCCGTTGTGGCACTATAACGCCGCCTTCTGCCTGCACACTTTCCGCGATCACTGCTGCGGTCTTTTCTGTTATCAGTTCCAGTGATGCAAAGTTATTGTACTCCAGGTGTTGTATCCCAGGCAACAGGGGCCGGTAGGCATTGCGCCAATACTCATCTCCCAGGATGCTCAGGGCGCCCTGGGTAGAACCATGATAACTACGGTTAAAGGCTGCTATTTCATGGCGCCCGGTATACCGCTTGGCCAGCTTCATAGCGCCTTCCACGGCTTCCGCGCCGGAGTTGGTAAAATATACGCAGTTTAAATGTTCCGGAAGATGTTCCGTAAGCAGGCTGGCAAAGGCTACCTGCGGCGATTGCACAAATTCGCCATATACCAGCAGGTGCATATATTGCTGCGCCTGTTCCTGGATAGCCTTCACCACTGCAGGGTGGCAATGCCCCACGTTACATACACTGATACCGGCAATGAGGTCGAGATACCGCTTTCCGTTTACATCCCACATATACATGCCTTCCGCTTTCACTATCTCCAGTGCCAGTGGGGCATCGGAGGTTTGCGCCACATGCTGCAAAAAAAGTTGCCTGTTATTCATATCACTAACTACGCTGTTCTTTGCGAAGTTAGAAAACAACTGCTAATTAGTAATTGTTATATTTGTAACATAAGCACTAAAACATTTAATTATGGCGCACATTATTCCACTGAACGGAGTTACTCCTCAAATTCCTGAAGACTGTTACGTGGCCCCCAACGCTACCATAGTGGGGGATGTGGTAATGGGTAAAGGTTGCACAGTATGGTTCAATGCTGTTGTTCGCGGCGATGTAAACAGCATCCGCCTCGGCGAAAACGTGAACGTACAGGATGGTGCAGTAATTCACTGCACTTACCAGAAAACCAAAACAATAGTAGGCAATAATGTGTCTATCGGCCATAATGCCATACTTCATGGCTGTACTATTGAAGACAATGTGCTGGTGGGCATGGGCGCTATTGTGATGGATAATGCCCGTGTAAGCAGCAACAGTATTATTGCTGCCGGCGCCGTAGTGCTCAGCGACACACACGTGGAACCCGGCACCATCTACGCCGGTGTGCCTGCCCGCAAAGTGAAGGATATTGATATGGCCCTCATCAACGGGGAAATTAACCGCATCTCCAAAAACTACAGTATGTACGCATCCTGGTACCAGCATGCAGAGGAAGTAAAGGAGCCATAATAATCATGTTATAGAAAAATATTATATTGCAGGCAAATACCCTCCTATGAAAATACTAATATGCCTGCTGATATCGGGGAGCATCCTGTTTACCAGCTGTTCATCGCCCAAAACGGGATGCCCCGCCTCCAATTATTACACGAAAGACATAAAGCAACAAAACCGCAAGGCAGGCAAACAAATGCGCCTGTTTTAAACCTATCCTATGCGCAAGGTTATCCCACTGGCCCTGTTGGCTATCCTCGTTTTTACCGCCTGCAGAACACAAAAAAAAGGTTGTCCGCAACCCAGGCGTAACTGGGGCGCTGAAAAAGTGCTGGACGAATTAAGTAAACCGGGAAAAGGCTGATCAATATTGTTCTTCTTCAATGGTTTCCAGGATGGTAGCGTAGCTCACATACCTGTCGGCATCAATATGCCCTTCCTCTACAGCTGCTTTTACAGCGCAGCCGGGCTCATTGATATGCAAACAATTATTAAACTGGCATTGAGCAATATAGGGTTGCATTTCAAGGAAATAGTGGGAGAGCTCCGGCTTTGAAATATCTACAATTCCAAATTCCCTGACGCCGGGAGTATCTATCAGGCAACCACCAAAAGGCAGGTCGTACATTTCAGCAGAAGTGGTAGTGTGCAATCCCTTGCCGCTCCAGCCGCTCACAGCTTTGGTTCTGAGCTCAAGGCCGGGCATCAGCACATTGATCAGGGAAGATTTGCCTACCCCGGAATGCCCCGCCATTAAAGTGGTTTTATCTTTCAGCAGCGCCCTTACATCATCCACACCATTGCCATTCACAGCAGAAATCAATAATACCTGGTAACCGATATCACTGTACAGCGCTTCCAGCTCTTCAAACTTTTCGACTTCTTTTTCCCTGTAGATATCCTGTTTGTTAAAAACCAGTATTACCGGGATGTGATAGGCGGCGGCAGTAACCAGGAAGCGATCAATAAAGCCCTGCGAGGTGCGGGGCTCCTTTACTGTGCACACCAGCATCGCCTGGTCCATGTTGGCGGCTACTATATGTTTCTTGTTTTTACCATGGGGAGAGCTGCGCACTATATAATTTTTCCGGGACCCTATTTCCGTGATCATGGCATTTTTAGCACTGGCATCGCTATCATCTTCCACAATCTCCACTACATCGCCTACGGCGATGGGATTGGTAGAAGTGATATCTTCATTCTTTTTGAAAATACCTTTCATCCTTGCCTGGAATGTTTCGCCGGTAGCGGTTCTTACCACATACCAGCTTCCCGTTGATTTATATACTGTTGCCTGCATATTTATAAGATGCCCAAAGGTACGCGAATTTTGCTTTATGCGGGGGGAGCGCCTTCGGCGCTTGTAAATTGTCTTGGAGCAGGATTACACTGATTATACTGATTAGCTTGATTTTATTTTCTGGATTTTTATAAGAACTTAGGGAGATGAAATGAGGATATAATCTTTTCTTAAAAAGGCGGATACACCGGTTTATTTTTATACGCAATTAAGGAAGATAAAAAGCGGGTAGCTGTTTTCATCTCCCTTCAATCAATGTATAAAGTGATTACATCAATTTTCCTTCTGCATTTTTAAAAATAAAAGGAGATGAAAGCAAATAATCCGCTTTCCATCTCCCTTAAATTCTTATAAAAATCCAGAAAATAAAATCAAGCTAATCAGTATAATCAGCGTAATCCTGCTCCAAGACAATTTACAAGCGCCGAAGGCGCTCCCTCCGCTACGGCAGGCTCTTGAATAGCGTATAGCGCAGTACTACTTCCAGCAACATACAGCCCAATGCAATCATCGCCAGCAGGAAGAAATGTTCTGCGAAGCGTTTGTAGGAAGTGATTTCCACTTTTGTTTTTTCCAGCTGGTCAATTTCGTTGTAGATGCTCTTCAGATCATTGGTATTGGTAGCCCGGAAATATTTACCACCGGTTTCCTTTGAGATCTTTTTCATCAATGGCTCATCGATCTGTACATCCTGCATAACCATTTGTACGCTGCCATCAGACATCGGCATGGGGAACGGCGCTTTACCAATAGTGCCCACGCCAATAGTGTATACCCGGATCTTAAATGCTTTGGCTATTTCCAGTGCAGTGAGCGGATCAACAAGACCAGTATTATTCACGCCATCTGTAAGGAGAATGATCACTTTGCTTTTTGCACGGCTGTTACGCAGGCGGTCTACCGAAGTGGCCAGCCCCATACCAATAGCGGTGCCATCCTGCAGCATACCGCTTTTCACCTGCATGATCTGGTTCTTCAATACTGCATGATCAGTAGTAATAGGACATTGGGTGAAGCTTTCGCCGGAAAATACCACCAGGCCTATACGGTCGCTGATGCGTTTATCCACGAAATCGGTAGCTACCCGTTTGGCCGCTTCCATACGGTTAGGTTGCAGGTCTTCCGCCAGCATACTGCCTGAAATATCGATCGCCATTACGATATCAATCCCTTCGCTGTCGATACTTTCAGAAGTATTGGATGTTTGCGGCCGCGCCAGGGCTACAATCAGCGCAATCACCGCCAGGATACGGAGTACAAGCAATAAGGGCCTGAAACGTATTTTCCAGGAGACCGGCAATCCTTTCAAACCTTCAATGGAAGATACCATCATTACGCTTTGCCGGCCTTTACGCCGTGCAAAGTACCAGTATATTAATACCGGCACCAGCAGCAGGAGCCACAGGAAAGCCGGGTAGGCAAATTCAATATTTTTCCAGGTTGAAAAATTCATCAATTTTTAATTAAGATCCATGCTGACTTTATGCTTTCTCCAGGGCTGTATCCGCGCCGGTTTCCTCTGCAGGTCCTGTTTTCGGCTTAGTCCATTCCAGGATTTCTTCGGCCTTCTGCATACATTCTGTGTGCTCATCTGCTGTGGGTTGCAGTTTGGCAAACTTTGCCAGATCCGCAATTGCCAGCAGTGAACGCAGTTTATCTCTTTGCTGGTTCAGCTTAGTTACCGGTTTAATATTCTGCAACAACTCCTCACTGGTTTGCTCCAGGGCAGCAATGTTGAACTGGTGCTCAAAGTAAGTACGCAGAATATCTGTTAACCGGGTATAGTATTGTTTGATATCGCCTTGCTGCCAGACTTTTTCTTCTTTCAGTGTTTTTAGTTCACGCACGGCAATTTCGTAAGGAGAAACAACCGGCGTT
Source organism: Chitinophaga sp. (assembly GCF_036569185.1). Classification (GTDB taxonomy): domain Bacteria; phylum Bacteroidota; class Bacteroidia; order Chitinophagales; family Chitinophagaceae; genus Chitinophaga. Next base: position 13,786 of record NZ_DATCRD010000380.1, on the reverse strand, counting down.
TTTACAACCGGTTCCGGCTTTTTACGGGTGCGGAAATACCATATCAACCCGCCGATGATGAGCACAGCCGCTGCACCGATTACAATATACAGCCAGTAGTCCCATATGCTCCAGGCAACTCCCCTGATCGATTTAATAGGCTTGAATGCTTTGGTAGTATCTACCGCTACAGTGTTCACATCTATCCCGATAGGCAGGGTCACCGCGGAGTCGGCAGTGGCATTGGCGCCGCTGAAAATTTCAAAGTGCATCGGGGGGATTTCCCAATGGCCGGAATCAAAACTGGTAAGGGTATAAGTCTGGTGGAGCACATGCTGATCCTGGTTTACCAGTGTATCAAGATTGGAGCGGGTTACCACTTCAAAATGATCCAGTGAATCAGGTAATACCGGGAAGAGCACTTTGAAGTTAGCGTCCTTAAACTGTTGCGCGGTAAGCGTAGCGGTAAGCTGCAGTTTTATCTGCTCGCCTATCCTGATACTGTTGGTATCTGCTTTGGCGGTTACATCCACAGCCTGCTGTGCCAGCAGGGAGAAGGGAAATAACAGCCCCAGTATGCAACATAAAAATATACGCCTTATAACTTGTTGTTTATGCATGTTTAATTTGCTCTCCATTATATCTATGCCCTGTTCAGGAAAAATGTTTGTAACGCTTTCACATAATCCTCGTCGGTGCGTACGCTCACTAATTCTGCGCCACTTTTCATAAACGCATTTTTGCAATATTGTGAATGCTGAAGGAATTGCTGTTCATAGTACTGGCGCACCCTGCGGTCGTTGGTATCTACCCATTGTGTGGCACCGGTTTCGGCATCCGCTACCTGGATCAGGCCAACCGGTGGCAGTTCTTTATCGCGTTGGTCATACACCTGCACCCCCACCACATCATGCCTTTTTGCGGCAATGTTCAAGGCATCCTGGTAGTTCCCCGATAAGAAATCGCTCAGCATAAAAACGATGCTCCGTTTTTTGGTAGCATTGTTAAAGAACCGCAGGGTTTCTTTAATATTTGTTCCTTTTCGTTTAGGCGTAAACGATAGCAGCTCACGGATAATGAAAAGAATATGTGATTTACCTTTTTTAGGCGGGATATATTTTTCCATACCATCGCTGAAAAAGATAACGCCTACTTTATCATTATTTTTGATGGCAGAAAAAGCAAGCACCGCGCATAATTCCGTGATCAGGTCGCGTTTATCCTGCTTTTTGGTACCGAAAGAGGAGCTTTCGCTCATATCTACCAGCAGCATTACGGTAAGTTCCCTTTCTTCTTCAAAAACCTTTACAAAAGGGTGGTTGAACCGGGCAGTTACGTTCCAGTCGATAGATCTGACATCATCACCAAAATGATAATCCCTTACTTCGCTGAACGACATACCACGGCCTTTAAAAGCGCTATGGTACTCGCCCGCAAATATGTGATTGGTAAGCCCTTTCGTCTTAATCTCTATCTGCCTTACCTTTTTTAATATTTCAGCCGTATCCAATGGGAAAGATTTTGAGTTACTAATTACGGAAAATGACCGGTCCTGCAGCTGCTATGGTACTTCCACGGCATTCAGGATCTCACTCAGGATATTCTCGCTGGTAACGTTTTCTGCTTCTGCTTCATAGGTTAATCCTACACGGTGACGCATAACGTCGAAGCATATATTACGCACATCTTCCGGGATCACATAGCCGCGGCGCTTCATGAAAGCGTAGGCTTTGGCAGCCCAGGCCAGGTTGATACTGGCTCTTGGAGATCCGCCATATGCGATCAACGGTTTCAGCTTATTAAGCTTATAGTCTTCCGGGTTACGGGTGGCAAAAACGATATCAAGAATATATTTTTCGATCTTTTCATCCATGTATACTTCCCTTACCAGTTTACGCGCTTCCAGGATATCCGAAGGCTGGATAATGGGCCGTACTGCAGTGGAGAGCTCCGGGTTCAGGTTCTGGCGGATGATCTGTTTTTCTTCTTCTTTTGTAGGATACCCGATCACTACTTTCAGCATGAAACGGTCTACCTGTGCTTCGGGCAGGGTATAAGTACCTTCCTGCTCAATGGGGTTCTGGGTGGCCAGTACCAGGAAAGGCTCATCCAGTTTGAAAGTAGTATCGCCAATGGTGATCTGTCTTTCCTGCATAGCTTCCAGCAGGGCGCTCTGCACTTTTGCCGGGGCGCGGTTGATCTCATCCGCCAGGATAAAATTGGCGAAGATAGGCCCTCTGCGTACTACAAATTCATTCTTTTGCTGGTTATAGATCATGGTACCTATCACATCCGCAGGCAGCAGGTCAGGCGTAAACTGGATACGGCTGAATTTAGCGTTGATAGCGGACGACAGGGACTTGATAGACAGGGTTTTTGCCAGACCGGGTACGCCTTCCAGCAGTACGTGGCCCTGGGCCAGCAAACCGATGAGCAGTCTTTCCACCATATAACGCTGGCCAACAATTACTTTACCTAACTCCATTGTGAGCAGGTCCACGAAAGCGCTTGCCTGGTGGATCTTCTCATTCAGTTGCCGGATGTCGGACGATGTATTTTCCATGCTAATAATTTTTCAGGTGTGCTAAAATAAACATTCTCTGGTCAAATAAAACTTATCACTATGTGAATGGGCCGTTAAAATGCTGTTAAACTTGCCACTATGGCTCATTTCCGCTAAATAATCATTCTATGGCGCTGCCTAAATTAATAAAGGCCGGCATAATTATATAATATTTTTCCCTATAACGTACCTTTGCGGGGAATAAGGCGTTGGCAAAAACGCTCAACATTTAAAAAGCAACAGCAATATGGAAGATTTTGAGAAGCGCTGGAAACCTGTAGAAGATATGCTTACCGCAAGGTTTGGTAAAACGCCCAATATGGAAGCTATTCTTTTTCTCATCGGCGTAAATGAAATAAATAATTTAAAGAAGAAATATACCAAAGAACAAAAGCAGGACCTGATGCATGTGGCCGTATGCACGCTGCTGAGCCAGAGTGGCTACTTTGAACTGGATGGCTATGATAAAGACGGATGGCCCCATTTCAAAGAAACACAACCGGTTCCCAAAATGGAAATGGCCGAACAGGAAATCTTCCTGAAAGAACACGTAATTGCTTACTTTGCCGGTCACGAAGAAGCATAATACACCCATATGAAGAAACTGTTACTCCTTAGTACCTTTTTTTTACTGATTGTTAGCCTGGCGGCTGCCAAAAACCGGAAAGTAAAAGTAATTACGCCCTATGGCACCATGGTTATCCGGTTGTATGATCAGACACCGAAGCACCGCGACAACTTCGTAAAGCTGGCCAGGCAACACTTTTACGACAGCACCCTGTTTCACCGGGTTATCCGGAACTTTATGATCCAGGGTGGGGATCCTGATTCCAGGCATGCCCTTCCGGGCGATACACTGGGCAACGGCGATGTGGGTTATACTATTCCGCCGGAGTTCCAGCTGGATTTATTTCACCGCAAAGGCGCACTGGGCGCGGCCCGGGAAGACCGGCCCGACAAAGCATCTTCCGGCTGCCAGTTCTATATAGTACAAGGTAAAGTGTTTACTGATGAGCAATTGGACAAGCTGGAGCAAACAAGGCTGAAAGGCCGTAAAATACCGGTAGACCAGCGGCAGGTGTACAAAACAGCAGGAGGCAGCCCTCACCTGGATCAGAACTATACCGTGTTTGGCCAGGTGATCAAAGGCATGGACGTGATCGATAAAATTGCGGCGCTTAAAACCGATAGCCACGACAGGCCTCTCCAGGACGTGCCTATGAAAATCCGTGTTATGAAGAAATGGCTGTTCTTCTAAAGAAAAGTACCATGTCGGCAGAAAGTCAAAATTTACGATAGCCCGCCGTTAAAATCATAATAGTTTCTGTATTTTTACGACTCAAAATCAAACTTGATATGAATTTTCCGTCAAACCTGCGTTACACAAAGGATCATGAATGGGTTTTACTAGAAGGTAATGTAGCTACCATCGGCATCACTGAATTTGCGCAACGCGAATTGGGCGATATCGTTTTTGTAGATATCAACTCATTGAGCAAAACAATTAATGCCGAAGAAGTATTTGGTACAGTAGAAGCGGTAAAAACAGTGTCTGATCTGTTTATGCCTGTCGCAGGTACCGTTAATGAAGTGAATCCTGAGCTGGAATCCTCCCCTGAGCTGGTAAACCAGGATCCGTATGGTGATGGCTGGATGGTGAAAGTAACCGTTAACAACCCGGCTGATGTGGAATCACTGCTGGATGCTGCTGCTTACCAGGCGCTGGTAGGTGAATAATTGCTACCAAAATAATCTTTTATATAAGAAAGGACAACAGGCTACGTTATTGAACGGTCCGCCTGTTGTCCTTTTTACTACTAAAAAAGGATCATGAAACTCCTGAGATATTATACGCCAGCTATTTTGTGGATCATCCTGATCCTTGTTTTGTGCACCCTGCCGGGGAATGATATTCCCTCCAACTCCTTTCTTGACAAGATTCATTTTGATAAGTTTGTTCACTTTGGCCTTTTTGGCGGTATTGTGCTGTTTCTCAGTCTTGGTATTTACCAGCAAAAGAAATACATCTCCAACCGCACACTCTGGCTCCTGGTTTTAATAGCAGCTGGTTATGGTCTCGCAATAGAGTTTATACAGAAGTACTGGGCTATCAACCGCAGCTTTGATATGTATGATCTGGTAGCAGACACTTTGGGCGCTATTGCCGGAATATGGGTATTTAAAATTGTAGTGTACCTTTTCTTTAACAAGGATAAATAAAAAATCCCCCCTGTAACCAGGGGGGAATATATATCTGCTTATGAGAAATAAGTGTTCCTAATATTTTATTATTGCTGACCAGCTTCTTTCTTCGCATCATTCTTCATCTTATCATTTGCAAAGATGGAGAACTCACAACGGCGGTTGATAGCACGGTTAGCATCTGAATCATTTGGTACTTTAGGCTGCGACTCACCATACCAGAAACCCTGGATACGGCTCTTTGCAATACCCTGTGCTTCGAGATAAGCCATTACGCTCTTGGTCCTTCTTTCAGACAGGCCCATGTTGTACTCATCTGTACCTTTGTCGTCTGTATGGCCTTCCACACGCACATATGTATCAGGATATTTGTTCAGGATAACAGCCAGCTGTTTGATATTGTCCTGGGCTACGGCAGAGAGATTGGATTTATCGAAACCAAATAACACTCCTGCATCAAATGTTACGTTGATACCTTCACCCACACGTTCTACGGTTGCATTTGGTACCTCGGTTTTTATTTCCTGCGCCTGCTTATCCATTTTCTTTCCGATCAAAGCACCGCCGGCGCCACCTAATGCAGCACCAATAATAGCTCCCAATGCAGTGTTGCCTGCTGCTTTACCAATTACAGCACCAGCGGCTGCTCCACCACCAACACCGATGGCAGCACCTTTTTTAGTATTGTCCATGCTCTGCCAGGTTTTACAACTGAACAACATGGTTGCAGACAAGACCACAGCTATCAGAACATTGAGTTTTTTCATCATAATAAATTTAGACGTGAAGGTTTTTTTGCATTAATTCCGTTGACAAAACTAATTGAAAAATCTGTAATCAAATAACTTGCCAAGTTGATTTATGAGTCACAACATATTGATAAGTAGAAATAAACAGGCAATAAAAAAATTGCAGCCATAAATCACATAACAATAATTGCGCATAGAAAAGTAACGTATACGACTATATAACAATAAAGCAGCGAAAAAGATTACCCGAGCAGATTTTTTAATAATCCGCCGATTCCGCCACCATCGCCAGCCTGTTGTTGCTGTTGCTGCTGTTGGGCGCCATTGGATAACAGGCTTTTTAAATCTTCCAGGTTCACCTGGCCATCACCGTTTTTATCGAGGCCGCCAGACAGTCCGCCCAGTATGCCATTCAGGTTAAGCCCCTGTGCAGAGCCACCGGTCAGTGAATTAAGGATACCGTCCAGGCTGAAACTACTGTTATTGGGGTCCTTTGTTTTATTAACCAGCGAGCCTAATACTGTAGGGATCAGGGTAGCCGCAATTTGTGTGGCAGTGCCTTTATCCAGGTGGAATTTCTCCAGGAGCGTTCCCACGAAATTATTGGATATATTTCCCACCACAGGGTTGGCATTGGAAGTATCACTATCGGCACCTCCCAATAAAGACAGCACTCCTTCGGTATTACCACTGGCCAGCTCCTGTTGCAGACCCGATGCAATGGAAGAAGTTGCAGCGCCTATTACGGCTTCATTCTGTTCGTTAGGAACTGCAGGGTTGTTCACCACAGCGCCCTGGGCATTTTCGCGGACGAGGTCCATTAATTGCTCTAACATTTGATGATGATTTTAGGGGAAGAAAAGGTTTTCTTTTAGTGCTACGGCTTGTGGCCGCTGACTAAATGTAGGATATTTTATGTGATTACAAATTAAGCTGCAGGAAATTTGTGGAAAGATAACAGCAGGGGACAGCTGTTATCTTTTCCACAATATCAAACCAGTGATTATTAACTGCCCTGTTTCAGCTTTTCGGCATTCTCGGCGAACTGGAGGGCGTCGATCATATCTTTAATATCGCCATTCATAAAGGCGTCCATGTTGTACACTGTCATACCGATCCGGTGATCTGTTACACGGCCCTGGGGGTAGTTGTAGGTGCGGATCTTGGCGGAGCGGTCGCCCGTAGATACAAGACTTTTCCTTTGGGAAGCAATAGCATCCTCATGTTTGCGCACTGCCGCCTCGTATATACGGGTCCGTAGCATTTTCATCGCAATTTCCCGGTTGGAATGCTGGCTGCGCCCTTCCTGGCACTCTACCACCACGCCGGTAGGGATATGCGTTAACCTTACAGCCGATTCAGTTTTATTTACGTGCTGTCCTCCCGCGCCTGAGGAACGGAAGGTATCCATTTTAATATCTGCCTCCCGTACGTCCACATCCACATCTTCCGCTTCCGGTAATACTGCTACCGTTGCCGCTGAAGTATGCACCCGACCGGAAGCCTCTGTAGCCGGTACACGTTGTACCCGGTGTACGCCCGATTCAAATTTCAGGGTACCATATACGTCGTCGCCGCTTACTTCCATCACTATTTCCTTGTAGCCGCCTGCAGATCCGGGGTTTTCGCTCAGCAAGCTGGTAGTCCAGCCTTTGAGCTCACAGAAGCGCAGATACATACGGAACAGGTCTCCGGCAAAAAGGCTGGCCTCATCTCCGCCGGTACCGGCACGGATCTCCAGGATGGCGTTTTTCTCATCCTGTGGGTCTTTTGGGATCAGCAGGTTACGGATCTCTGCTTCCAGGGCGGTTTTCTGCTCCTGCAGTTCTTCCGTTTCGGCTTTGGCCAGTTCGCGCATTTCATCATCGCCACTGTCCAGCACTTCTTTGTTAAATGCAATATTGTCCAGCAATTTACGGTAGGCGTCATATGCCTTTACGATCTTTTCCAGCTGCCGGTATTCTTTGCTGAGCTGACCAAATTTCTTGTTATCACTAACAACCTCGGGGTTGGTAAGCGCCATCGATACCTGCTCGAAACGACCTTTTATAGCTTCCAGTTTGTCTATCATAATTATATTTGACTTTTGAGTATCCTTTCCAACCGGAAATGATACTGCCAATCGGGTTGCAAAATTAACACCATTAACTTAATTAAACAGCAGGTAATTGAAACAGATCAAATTAAAGGGAAAAGATATATTTAACGGTACGCATCTGCTGGGTCCGGGAAAAGTATTAATACTTGATGAAGATGGTGTAGTGGCGGGCATTATAGCTGAATCCGACGCCGGTGAAAATGTAAGGGAGCTGGATGGAATACTGTGCCCGGGATTTGTAAATACCCATTGTCACCTGGAATTATCCCATATGAAAGGCGTGATCCCGGAAAAAACCGGTCTGCCGGCCTTTCTTACACAGGTAATGCAATTGAGAAACCAGGCTGGCAGCGACTATAACGCCCTTATCGACAAAGCCGAACAGGACATGTGGGAAAGCGGTATTTCCGCGGTAGGCGATATCTGCAACGGTACTGCTACACTGGTAAAGAAACAGCAGGGCAGGATGTACTACCACACTTTTGTGGAATGTATGGGCGTGGCGCCAGCCGGCGCTGGCAGCCGTTATCAATACAGCATGGATGTACTGGCATCGTTCCGGGAAATTAACGGGCCCCATCACCAATGTTCCATTGTGCCGCATGCGCCTTATTCGGTAAGTGATACCCTCTTCGGGCTACTGGCAGGCACACCGGAGAATGCGCCGGTATGCATTCACAACCAGGAAACGCCGGCAGAGAATGAGTTATACCAGCAGAAAACAGGAGAATTCCTGTCTTTTTACCAGCATTTCGGGATGGATATCAGCGGCTTTCAACCCTCAGGTACCAACAGCCTGGAGGCTTATCTCCCTTACTTCTCCCGGAATAAGATCCTGTTGGTGCACAATACCTTCACTGCTGCAGCCGACATCCGTTTTGCGCAGCAGCAACCCATAGAAACCTGGTGGTGCTTCTGCCCCCAGGCTAACCTGTACATCGAAAACCGTTTACCGGATATTCAACAATTCAGGCAACTGCAATGCAACATCACCCTGGGCACCGATAGCCTGGCTTCCAATCACTGTTTATCTATCTGGGAAGAAATAAAAACCATCCGCAGGCATTTTCCGGAAATTCCGTTGGAAGAAATACTGCAATGGGCTACATTTAATGGCGCAAAGGCCCTGGGCATACAGGATACCTATGGCAGTTTTAATCCCGGCAGCAGACCGGGCGTGATATTGATTAACCAGGAAAGCAGTAGAATTATTTAGCCGTAACTTATGAACGATTTTTTAAACAAAGTAATTTTAGACAACCCCGTACAGGATTACCTGATATTGATCGGTGTTTTATTGTTTGTATTTATTATCAAACGATATATTTCAAAAGGACTGGCCACCATCCTGTTCCGGCTGGTGAGGCACTGGTCGCCGCAAATTGAGGAAAAAGACTTTATCAGCCTGCTGCTGCGCCCACTGGAATATTTTTTCCTGCTGGTCACTTTCATGCTCACTATCGACCGCTTTACATTCCCACAGATCCTTAATATTCATATTTACAATAAGGCTACGCTGCATGATGTAACCAATACCTTGCTGAGCCTGGCGTTAAGTATGAGCATTATATGGATTATGCTGCGGCTGATCGATTTCGTTGCCCTGGTACTGGAAAAGAAAGCAGATCTTACGGAAGATAAAACGGATAACCAGTTCATTATTTTCTTCCGTGATTTTTTCAAAGCCATTGTATTCATTATGGGCGCCATTGCCTTCATCCGTATCCTGTTCGGACCGGGGCTGGTAGAAAAGATCATAGCGGGTTTGGGAATAGGTGCTGCCGCACTGGCACTGGCTGCAAAAGAAAGTATAGAAAACCTGATCGGTTCCTTTATCATCTTCTTCGACAAGCCATTCCGTGTAGGCGATAACGTTAAGGTGGATTCATGGCAGGGCACCGTGGAAAAAATCGGGTTACGCAGTACACGCATCCGCACCCTCGAAAAGACATTTGTAACGGTTCCCAACAAAAAAATGGTAGATAGTATCCTGGATAACCTATCCCTGCGCACGCAACAGCGGGTGGCCCTGAAACTGGAGCTGGGAACGGAAACGCCTGCCGAAACCCTGTTGCTGTTTTTACAGGATGTGCGGCATATGCTGGGTAGCAATCCTAACGTACTGGAAAATTTTACCGTAAACCTGAACGACTTCACCAAAGATACCTACGTGATCCAGATCGTTTTCAACACTTATATTATTGATGGCGCCCAGTATAACTCGTTAAGGGAAACCGTTAACCTCAACGTGATAAAACTGCTGGAGGCCCGCGGGCTCAAACTGCCCACCACCTCCACCAGTGTAACCCTCACTGATGTGCGGGGAGGAGCGTAGGGGATCGCCTTCGGCGATTGTCTTGGAGCAGGATTACGCTGATTATACTGATTTTTCTGATTTGATTATGTATTGATTTTTATAAATGATAAGGGAGATAAAAAGCGGGCATATTCGCTTTTTATCTCCCTTATCATTTATAAAATCAAAAAAGTAAAATCAAAACCTGATCAAATCAGAAAAATCAGTATAATCACCGTAATCCTGCTCCAAGACAATTTAACATCGCCGAAGGCGATCCTTCCCCCTGCTATTCCTTCTCCTTCTTCGTGCTGCTCAGCAGGATGCGGGAAATGTCGGCTTCAATTGATTCTTTTGGCGCGCCTACAATGCGGCCTTCTTCTTTACCATCTTTGAATACGATGATGGTGGGCAGTTTCTTTACTTTATAGTCTACCGGTGCATCTGTCTGCAGTTTTTTATCTGCTGCAAACATCGTGATCTGTTCATCAGGGCTGCCGCCGGTGATCATTACTTTATATAAGGCTGGCACTACTTCGCGGCTGGTATTGTCCCAGGTTCCCATTACCACCACCATATTGAAATTGGCGCGGTTGGTTTTGATATAGTTCAGCATATTGTCGTTAGGCTGGTAGCTGTTTACACCTTTGTAGAACCACGTTGTAGAGGTATCGTTCATCAGTGTTTTCATATCTATCTTACCCTTCAGTACTGTTTCATTCTGCGCCCAGGCCAGGGTCGAGAATAACAAGCCACCACCCAATAGTAATGTTTTCAATCTCATAATGTTGTTTTTATAATTGATCTTTCAGTTCCGTTAAGAAACCCCGTACCTTCAGCAAAGCCTGTACCATTTCAAAATTACGGGCGGCCAGCTTATGATCTTCCTTCAGTTTCTGCTTCGCTCCTTCTATCGTATACTTCCTTTCACGCAGTAAGTGGTAGATTAATTTAAGGTGGTGAATATCTTCCTGCCGGAAAAGGCGGTCGCCCTTCCGGTTCTTTTTGGGTTGCAGTATATCAAACTCATTTTCCCAATAACGTATCAGCGACGTATTCACCTTAAACATGGCTGCTACCTCACTGATAGAATAATACTGTTTTTCCAATACCAATTTGTCCAGTTCCATAATCAGATCCGGGTCCTCCGATAACTCTTTCAATGATTTACGCCCTCGTTTTTTCCCAGGTATGGTGGTTGCTACGGCAGCCTTCTTGCTGCTGGCCTTTGCTTTTACTTTAACTACTGGTCTTGTTACCGCAGCTTCGGCAGGATGCGGTACTCCAGATGTCGAAAAAAGGTCTAGCTGGTGCATCGTAGTAAAAAACGAGGTGACAAATATCTTTTACAAAGATGAAGTTAAGCTTTTAGCTTGTAGCTTGTAGCATTCTTCCCTCATTTTTTGGGTTTAGATCACCTCCCGAAACTTTATAATCAGCTAAAAGCTAATAGATTTAGTCAAACGACTGGTTTCCTGATCTTGCCATTTTGAGCATCCGGTCGAATTGTTCCGGGGTAAGATCATTAAAGAAGAAGTATACCGGGTCTACCTTTTCACCGTTTTTAATGACCTCGTAATGGCAGTGCGGACCGGTCGATTTACCGGTGCTTCCTACCCAACCCAGTACATCGCCGCGCTTAACAGCCTGCCCGGCTTTGACTTTCATGCGGAGCATATGCCCGTAAAGGGTTTTATAGCCATATCCATGCCGTATAATAACATGGTTGCCGTAACCAACATCGCTCAGGCTGGCCTCTTCCACCGTACCATCGCCGGTAGCGTAGATAGGAGTGCCGCTGGGCGCGGCAAAGTCGAGCCCGGCATGATACTTCATGGTTTTATAAATAGGATCGATCCGGTACCCGAAGCCGGAGGCAATATGTTTAAGATCTTTATTGGATACCGGCTGGATAGCGGGAATGGAAGCCAGCATCTGCTGTTTGTTCTTCACCATCTTATCAATTTCATTGTAAGATGCTTCCTGTGCTTTTACACGGTTATCAAGTTCTTTCAGCAATACAGAAGTGGAGGCGATGATCTCGCTGCTGGCGAAGGATTGCAGCTGTGCAGCTTCCTCCTCCCGCTTTACTTTACCCATGCGGGTACTATCGGGAATGGGAGAGGCCTCAAATATAACCCGGTAAATTTCATTGTCACGGTCTTCCAGCTCAGCCAGTTTTCCCTTTACTTCCCGCATCCGTCCCTGCAACGCATCATATTTTTCCTTCATACTTTCAAGATCCCGTCGAAGGGATTTCTCCTTTGGGGAATCTACCAGCCGGTATGCTATGGAAAGAAAAATAGCCCCGGTCACAATAGCCGCAGATACAAATCCCAGTATTCTCAGGATTTTTACCCGCAGAGAAACAACGAGCTTCTCGTATTTTAATGTTTGGGTATTATAAAAATATTTAACCTTCTTCATGCACCAGGGTGTACTTTATGCGCCATAGTGCAGTGAACGCTATGACAGCAGATTTATTTCACGAGGAACAAACTTATGGATGGGTATTGTTGGCGTTTCTTTTCCCACTAAACTATTTTTGCCGGGTAACACAACCTGTTTTGCATAATCATACAGGTTTCAATATTTTTGCACTCCCTTTAACACGGCGGGAAAATAAGGCGCACAAACCTACTGTAATTAGATTAAAACATCAACCTTTTGATTGTCAATTTTCTAACTACTTCATAAGGGCTTGAAATACAACTACAAGCCCCTACCCGGTTACGGCTTATAAGATATAAAATACATATTAATTCGTATCAATATTTATGACAGCATCTGAAATAAGACAGCAATTCCTGGACTTTTTTGCGTCAAAAGGGCACCAGATCGTTCCATCTGCCCCCATCGTTATTAAAAACGACCCAACCCTGATGTTCACCAACGCGGGCATGAACCAGTTCAAGGATTACTTCCTGGGCAACAGGGTTCCCCCGAATAAAAGGGTGGTTGATACGCAAAAGTGCCTGCGGGTAAGCGGCAAGCACAACGACCTGGAAGAAGTAGGTATTGATACTTACCACCATACCATGTTTGAAATGCTCGGTAACTGGAGCTTTGGCGACTATTTTAAGAAAGAAGCCATTGCCTGGAGCTGGGAACTGCTCACCGAAGTGTATAAAATCCCTAAAGACAAACTGTATGTAACGGTTTTCCAGGGGGATGAAAACGAGAATTTACCTAAAGACCAGGAGGCGTACAACTTCTGGAAAGAACATATTGCGGAAGACCGTATCCTGCTGGGTAATAAAAAAGATAATTTCTGGGAGATGGGTGATACGGGCCCGTGCGGACCATGCTCCGAAATCCATGTGGATTGCCGCCCGGAGGCTGAAAGAAGCCAGGTAGATGGTAAAACGCTCGTAAATGCCGACCATCCCCAGGTGATTGAAATATGGAACAATGTATTCATGCAGTTCAACCGCCTGAAAGATAAATCACTGGAGCCATTACCCGCCCAACACGTAGACACGGGCATGGGACTGGAGCGCCTTGTAAGGGTGTTGCAGGATAAAACCTCCAACTACGATACAGATTTGTTTATGGGCACTATCCATACCACGGAAGGGCTAACGGGCAAAAAATACACTGGCACCGACGATAAAAAAGATGTTGCCTTCCGGGTAATTGCCGATCACATCCGGGCCATATCCTTTACCATTGCTGATGGGCAGCTGCCATCCAACACCGGCGCCGGTTATGTGATCCGTCGTATTCTCCGCAGGGCTGTACGTTATTACTTCTCCTTCCTGGAAGTGAAAAAACCTTTGCTGCATGACCTGGTACCTGTACTGGCTGCGCAGTTTTCACACGTATTCCCCGAACTGCAGCAACAGGTAGACTTTGTGAAGAAAGTGGTGTTTGAAGAAGAAAATAATTTCCTGCGCACA
>NZ_DATCRD010000379.1:0-2811 GCF_036569185.1 Chitinophaga sp. | reverse complement strand
GAACAGCGTGGCAGGCAAAGCAGGCATTGCTTCCCTGGCTACCGGCAAACTGGTATGGACCGTGCTCGCATCCAAAGGATACAATATCCAGAAAGCCGCAGAAACAAAGACCATCGAAGTAGAAAGACCCAACGGTTTTGCGGAGATCCCTACAGATGTATATCTTACCGGTGATGCTACAGAAGCGGGCGCCGACCTGTCGAAGGCGCTGAAGCTGAAATCCACCGCCCCGGGTGTATACGAAATTTATACCTCTCTCAAAAACGGTAAATATCATTTCGCCAGCCGTAATACCGGTACGCCGGAAATTTATTCCATTGCCGGTACTGCTGTAAAAGAAGGTGGTGAAACAGAACAAACCGCCGGTACCAAAGTGTATCGCCTGCGCCTGGACTTTAACAATGCTGCTGCTACCGTAACAGAGATCACTACTATTGGTCTTTGGTTTGCACCACTGAATAAATTCCTGTTCGAGATCAACTATGCCGGTGGCGGTACCTGGAAGATCCAGAATCAGCTGATCACATTCAAACAGGAATCATGGGGCCGTGATGAGCGTTACAAATTCCGGATCAATGTAAAAGACAGCGATGGTAATGCCGGCGAAGAGTGGATAGGTAGTTCCAATGCAGATAACAACCGTCCCACTTCCGCTACGCCACTGAGTTTCTGGGAACTGCGCCCCATTACCAACAACGACCAGTGGAACTATTGCTACAAGTTTGCTACAGAGGCGGACAATAAGAACTGTGATATCAATCTTTATTTCACAACAGATAAAAACTATACCCACGAAATCATCGTAAAATAAAGACTGCTATGAAGCTGATACGATATTCTCTTTTAATGCTGTCCCTGGCCTTCACCGCATGTTTGAAAGAACCTGTAGATGATGGCCCGGGCCCGGGGGCCAACAAGGCGCGTTATGTGTACAACTGGCCGCAGATAGCTGATTCATCCCTGCAGGGCCTTACCGGTAATTTCTGGAACCAGGAGAAATACTTTAACGCCAATAACGCCGGCAACGCCACTTTTAACTACTGGCCCAATGCCCATGCGTTAGACGTACTAACGGACGCCTATATACGTAAAAATGATCCCGCTATCAAAGCCCGTATGGACGATCTGTTGGCTGGCATGAAAACGAAGAACGGCGGCACCTATATCAACCATTTCTACGATGATATGGAATGGATGAACCTTGCCTGTTTACGTGCTTACGAGGCCACCGGAGATACTAAGTACAAAGATGTAGCCGTGTTGCTGTGGAACGATATCAAAGGCGGCTGGGACGATGTATGGGGGGGCGGCATCCACTGGAACAAAGACAAATCCAAAAACTATAAGAACACGCCAGCCAACGCGCCTGCCTGCATTATTGCCTGCCGCATGTATGGGCTTACCCAGAACCCGGACGATATTGCCTGGGCAAAAAAGATCTATGACTGGCAGAAAGCCACGCTGGTAGACCCGGTAAGCGGTCTTGTATGGGATGGTATTAACCAGGATGGCAGCGGCCAGGTAACAAAGAACTGGAACTTCACCTATAACCAGGGCGTTTTTATTGGCGCAGGCGTGGAGCTGTATAAGCTCACCGGTCAGAATGTATATCTCAATGATGCGTTGAAGACGGCTAATAATACTTTGGCCGGCGGATTTACCAATGCCAATATCCTGAAAGATGAAGGCGGGGGAGATGGAGGTTTGTTCAAGGGAGTACTGGTACGCTACCTGATGTTGCTGATCACCGATGGTAGTATCAGCAGTACAGATGTAGCAAAGTATGCAGCCTTTCTGCAGCTGAACGCAGAAACGTTGTGGCTGAAAGGCACTACGCGTCCGCAGGTGCTGTTTAACAAGGACTGGACCACCACTGCAGCCGGCAGCGACCTCACTACGCAACTGAGCGGAGCTATGCTTATAGAAGCAGCGGCGAAGCTGAAAAGTATGGGATTGATGAAGTAATGAAAAAGATGGGAAGAAGAACGGTGTGTTTGCTGCTTGCCGGTAGCGCCCGGAGCCGGGTATGATGGAAATTTATGCCCGGCAGGCGGCCGGGATCTGATCCGGTTGATCAATATTTTGAAAGCGTCCGCAACAGCTATTGTTGCGGACGCTTTTTGTTTGGATGTTATTATTTTGCTATTATATTACATAATTCCTTAATTTAGGGTTTTTATTTATTAATTTATCGCCGGGAACAATTATTCCTGATCGTCAGAAGAAGATAACCTATCCTATCCCTATGAGGCTGATGTTAATGCTGCTTTTTGCTTTTGTTCCGGTGTCTGTTTGCGGGCAGACGGCGGCGCCGGCGGCTAAGAAGGGGAACCGTGCAACGGAATTCCAGATGAAGGAGGGGAGTTATCTCAGCTTTGCGCAGGTGAATTTAAGTCTTGGTGAGATAGGCTTCCGCGTGGAAGTAGCCTCCGAGCATAAAAAGAGCAATGCCCGGCTTGAGTTCCGGATAGATAAACCCAAAGGTAAAATTATTGGTACCCTTGATATTCCTTATACGGGTGATAGCACTTATGCGTTGAAGCTGACGGGTAACCTGCGTCATGCCGAGGGGGTGCATGACCTGTACCTGGTGGCAAGGGGAGGGATGCCCTTTAGCATCACGGCTTTCGGCTTTATTTTTAATTATTAGTATAACCGTTCCCGTTATTTTTTTGGAAAATTAAAATAGGTGATTATCTTTGCGCTCCCTGACACGATATCAGTTGCCCAGATGGCGAAATTGGTAGACGCACTGTGTTCAGGTCGCAGCGCCTGCAAGGGTGTGCTGGTTCGAATCCAGTTCTGGGCACG
>NZ_DATCRD010000378.1:0-3923 GCF_036569185.1 Chitinophaga sp. | reverse complement strand
AGCTGGTACAGGAAAGCGGCTTCATTACTGGTTCTTCCCGAAGTGTAAAATATGGCTTCGTTGGGGGAGGATAATTTATGAAGATGACCGGCAATAATTTTATACGCGTCCGCCCAGGCGACAGGAGCATAGTGTGTGGCTCCGGGAGCCAGGTACATGGGCTGGGCTATCCTGCCTTTTTTACCTATCTCATAATCTGTTAAAGCGCCCAGATCTGCCACACTGTTCGCCGCAAAAAAGTCCGGCGTCACTCTTTTGGTGGTCGCTTCTTCTGCTATGGCTTTAGCGCCGTTCTCACAATACTCGGCAATGCCGGATCTTTCATCGTCGGGATCGGGCCATGCACATCCGGGGCAATCGAACCCATCTTTCTGGTTAAGCTCCAGCAATGCTTTCATTCCCCGGAAGGCATTCATTTCCTCCAGGATATGCCGCATACTGGAAACTACTGCGGGGATGCCTGCGGCAACTTGTTTTGGCGTCCCCAGTTTAATACCGGTAAACCGCACCGGGTTTTCCGCGCTATCCATTACAGGTAATATTATTTTATCTGGCATCAATTCTTTCTGCTCCACTGTAAATATTAAAACGTTGATCCTTTAAAAAGCCCAGCAGGGTAATATTCCATTCAGCGGCCATTTTTACCGCCATACTGGAAGGCGCGCCGATGGCGGCAATTACAGGTATTCCGGCCATGGCGGCTTTCTGGATCAGCTCAAATCCTGCGCGGCCGCTGAGCAGCAGCACACACTTGTCCAGCGGCACTGATGGTTGCTGCAGGGCGGCGCCTATGAGTTTGTCTACCGCGTTATGTCGACCAATATCTTCGCGCAGCAGGAGCAATTCCATGTTACGGCTAAAAAGCGCCGCCGCATGTAATCCGCCGGTGGATTGAAAAAGCGCCTGTTCGTTCCGCAGTATCGCAGGCAAACCAAATAATTTTTCTGCGGCCAGGCGAAAGTTACTGCGATTAACAGTAACGCCTGTATGAATATCGGCCATATCCGTTTTGCCGCATACCCCACAGGCGGCGGTAGCCGCGAAATTACGTTGGGTATTGCCCAGGCGGGCAACGATGGAAGGCTTCAGATGAACGGTAGCAATGCTCCCGTTGCTGTCTTCCGACAAAATAATTTCCTGGATAGCGCTGTGCTCACCAATCACACCTTCGGTAAACAGGAAACCGGCAGCCAGTTCCATATCCTCGCCAGGCGTGCGCATGGTAACGGAAATGTTCTGCTGCCGGCGGTTATGGGAAGGCCCATGCACCAGTCTTATTTCGAGTGGATCTTCTGCGGCGAGGGTATCACTGGCATCTGTAATACTTTCTGCCGTTACTTTCTTAACACGGGTATGAACAACTGCATTCGTCATATTCAAATTTACACTTTCACCACCATCTTACCGCTGTTTCTTCCCGAAAATAATCCGAGTAATGCAGCCGGCAGCTGGTCAAATCCTTCCACCACGGTTTCAGTGTATTTTATTTTTCCTTCTTTTACCCATTCAGAGAGCTGTTTGAAACCTTCGCCAAACCTGCTGGTGTAGTTGGTCATAGTAAATCCCTGCATAAGAATGCTCCTCGTTACCATAATAGGTTGAATACGCGGACCTACGGGTACTTCTGTGGAATTATACAGGGCGATCTGTCCGCATAGCGGCACGCGGGCAAAGAAATTGAGATGTCTGATCACCGCATCGGAGATCTCGCCGCCTACATTATCGAAATAAATATCCACGCCATTGGGGCAGGCGGCGGCAATAGCCGCTTCTATGTTTTGATTGCCTTTATAGTCGATAGCTGCATCGAAGTTAAAGGTATCGGTGAGCATCTTTACTTTTTCTGCGCCTCCGGCGATGCCTACTGCGCGACAGCCAAATATCCGTGCAATTTGTCCCGCCACTATACCTACGGCGCCTGCTGCGCCGGATACCACTACAGTTTCCCCGGCTTTGGGTTTGCCAATATCCATCAGGCCAAAGTAAGCAGTAAGCCCGGGTACGCCCAGCAGGCCAAGGTAAGAGGTAAGCGGGATACTCTCGTCGATCTTACGGAGGTGCTCTTCCGCGAAGATGGCAGCGGTGGCCCAGGGCAGAAAGGGTTTTGGGCCGCTGCCCATTACTTTATCGCCTGTTTTAAAGAGTGCGCTTTTGCTATGGGTTACTTCCCCTATACCAGTGCTTTCAATAGGCTCGCCTACCTGGAAAGGTGGTATATACGATGGTGCGTCGTTCATACGGCCACGCATATACGGATCTACAGAAAAGTAAAGGGGCTTTACCATCACCTCGCCATCCTGCAGCTCGGGTAAAATAGCGTCTACGGTTTCAAAGTTGCTGGCTACAGGTAATCCTTTGGGCCTTGTGGCCAGGAGGATCTGTTTTATTTTCATACATCCGGGTATTTAAAAATGAGGAATGGCAATGATTATTTAACAGTTAAAAAATGCTTTTGTTTATCAGCCGGGAAAGTAGCGAAATTAACAATGAAAAATGTACATTCGGGGTAAGAATCTTCACCCGTAAAAATTAAAATCTACTATGCGTCTTGATGATGAAGAAATGAGCGAAAACGTCGAGAAACGGACTGGTGGCGGCATGCGCA
This sequence comes from Chitinophaga sp., assembly GCF_036569185.1. Lineage (GTDB taxonomy): Bacteria > Bacteroidota > Bacteroidia > Chitinophagales > Chitinophagaceae > Chitinophaga. The sequence continues at coordinate 1,318 of NZ_DATCRD010000378.1, read as the reverse complement.
AGATCGGTGTGGGCGGCGGTATTGGCACCGTTATCATTATAGTATTGGCCCTGATCTTTAAGCAGGATCCACAACAGGTAATGCAGGTGGTTCAACAGGCAAGCCCCGGGCAGGAGCAGGCCGGCACCGCTGAAAAGCTCACAAAGGAAAATGCAAATGCCTTCGAAGTGATGTCTTCCAAAGTGCTCCGCAGTACCGAAAGGGTATGGAAGCAGGGATTCCAGGAAAGGAACAAAACCTATGAAGTACCCGGAATGGTGTCTTTCGAAAAAGGTACCAACTCCGGCTGCGGTTTTGCGGAATCAGCAATGGGACCGTTTTACTGCCCGGCCGACCGCAAAGTATACCTGGATGTTTCTTTCTTTAATGAACTGGAGCAACAGTTTGGTGTAAAGGGTGATTTCGCAAAGGCATATGTGATTGCGCATGAAGTAGGGCATCACGTACAGAACCTGCTGGGCATCAGCAATAAATTGCAGGCTATGCGTTCCCGGCTAAGCGAAAAGGAATACAACAAATTATCGGTGATGCTGGAATTGCAGGCCGATTTCCTGGCGGGCGTATGGGCTAACCGCGCCAATAAGATCCGGCCTTTCCTGGATCCGGGAGATATTGAATCTGGCCTGAGCGCTGCCAGCGCGGTGGGCGACGATCGCCTGCAACAGGCCAGTACAGGACAGGTGGTACCTGATGCTTTTACGCACGGCACTTCTGAACAAAGAATGTTCTGGTTCAAAAAAGGCTTTGAATCCGGGAATGTGGCCGACGGGGACACAGGTATTGGCCTGGGCTCCTGGTAACAGGACGAACGGTTTCCTGGGCTGTATTGCTGTAAAATGCAGTGGTACAGCCCAGGAAGCTCCGCCATGTTGGTAAAACCGGGTGTCCCGCCTGTTACTATATATCCAGCATTTCCTTCGCCAGTTCAATCATCCGGGGATCTCCCGTATATTTACCGTTCACGTCCGACAATTTCACTACAGGCGTCCACCGCGGCGCGTCTTCCGGCAGGGCTTCATACATCTTGATCACAATATTCAGGGCGGTTAATCCCACATCATTGGTAAAGTTGGTACCAATACCAAACGACATCCCTATCTTACCACGGCAATAGGCGGCGATATCCGCCACTTTCTCATAATTGAGCCCGTCTGAAAAAATAATGGTTTTGCTGAGAGGATCTACATTTTTCCCCTTGTAGTGGGTAATTGTGCGGTCTGCAAATAAGATGGGATCGCCGCTGTCGTGCCGCACCCCGTCGAACAGCCGCGCGAATTTTTTATCGAACTGCTCAAAGAAAACAGGCGTGGTATAAGTA